>CAZQHS010000042.1:0-12912 GCA_964593485.1 uncultured Clostridiaceae bacterium | reverse complement strand
AGTCAAAGAACATACTGCCTCCCTCGGTACTGCCAATATATTTGGTGCCAAAAACTAAGGCAATTACTACCGCTACATATAGATACCATTGGTGTCTTAAGGAATGGCTTATTGCCATCAGAGCCTTAGTAGGTCCCGGCAGCTCTACGCCGCTGCCCTCAAACATACCTACAAAAGTAGGCATAACAAATACCATCATAAATATAACCACAGCTGTTGCCACCCCGGCAAGGACCATGGGGTAGACCATGGCGCCCTTAACTTTGTTTTCTATCTTGAATTCCTTTTCATAGTGTACTGCCATCCTGTCCATGATGGTGTCCAGGCTTCCGCTGGCTTCTCCCGCTTCCACCATATGTATAAGTATGGGGGGGAAAATCTTCGGGATGGCCTTCATCCCCTCGGATAAGGTCATGCCCTTCTGCACGTTTTCAAATATATCGCTGATGGCCGCCCTCATATGCTTGTTCTCCGTCTGCTTTTCCAATATATCTAAAGATTTAATTATGGTGACCCCGGAGTTGAGCATGGTGTAGAACTGACGGCAAAAAACCGCCAGGTCCTTTTTTTTCACCTTGCCAAAGGACATCTTGGCGCTTGAGCCGCTGGTTTTGGTCTCTTCTACTTCCAAGGGCATGTATTTGTTGTTTTTCAGCATTATGAGGACATCGCTCTGATCCTCCGCATCGTATACGCCGTCTATTATCTGGCCTGTTTCTGTAACGGCTCTGTATTTAAATTGCATAGTATATCACCTGCCTATAGTAAATACTTTTTCATCAAATCCGGATTTGCGGCTTGTACCAATAGCAAATCCTTGCTTATAAGTCCTCTTTTATATAATTCCAATAAGGAGCTGTCCATGGTCTGCATTCCTAATTTGGAGCCGGTCTGTATAACGGTGTTCACCTGATGCACCTTTTCTTCTCTTATAAGGTTGCTGATGGCATCGGTGGATATCATCACCTCAAAGGCTGCAACCCTTCTGCTGTAGTCTATGGTGGGTATCAGCTGCTGAGATATTATTGCCTTTATAACGGAGGACAGTTGTATCCTCACCTGCTGCTGCTGATGGGGGGGGAATATGTCTATAACCCTGTCAATGGTCTTTGCGGCTCCCGAGGTATGCAAGGTTGATAGTACCAAGTGCCCCGTCTCCGCTGCCGTAAGAGCAATTCCGATAGTCTCCAGGTCCCTCATCTCTCCTACTAATATTACGTCCGGGTCCTGACGGAGTGCGGCTCGGAGTGCATTGGAGAAGCTATGGCTGTCATTCCCGATCTCCCTTTGGTTAATCATAGCCACGTTGTGGGTATGCAAGTATTCTATGGGGTCCTCCAAGGTAATTATGTGACATTTCCTCTTCATATTAATCTGGTTAATCATATAAGCCAAGGTTGTGGACTTGCCGCTGCCTGTAGGGCCTGTTACGAGGACAAGGCCTCTTGGAAGCTTTGTAAGCTCCCTCACTATATGGGGCAACCCTAATTGTTCTGCGGTGGGTATCTCCAGGGGGATTATCCTTATGGCTATTCCGTAGCTGCCCCTCTGCCTGTATATATTTATTCTGAATCTTCCCACTCCCGATGTGGAGTAGGATAAATCTATTTCTCCGGTTTGTTTCAGTTCTTCAAACTGCCTGTCATTCAGTAAGAGCCTTGACAGTTCTTCTGTCATTTCTGAGGTAAGTTCCTCTGCGCCTATTTTTATCAATTCACCGTTTATTCTGAATACAACGGGTACTCCCGCGGTAATATGTATGTCCGATGCCTTTCTCTCCACGCCCAACTCCATCATCTTTAACAAGTCCATACTTTCACTCCTATTCTGTTGTATAACCTATTCTGAGCACCTCTTCCACTGAGGTCACGCCTTCCACTGCGAGGTCTACAGCACTTTGGAGGAGAGTGGTCATGCCGTTACCCACGGCTGTTTCTTTTATTTCATCGGTAGTAGAACGATTGTCGATAAGCTTTCTGATGTTTTGTTCAAAATACATAACCTCATGTACCGGGATTCTTCCTCTGTATCCCTTGATGCATTTGTTGCAGCCCTGGGCCTTATACAGTGTCAGCTTATCATCTGCATCAAGGCTTAACATTCTTTTTTCCCTATCGCTTGGGGTATAGGGTATTTTGCAGCTGGTGCATAGTCTTTTTACCAGTCTTTGAGATATAATACCTATTACCGATGTTGACAGCATGTATGGTTCTATACCCATGTCTATGAGCCTTGCAACGGTGGATGAGGTATCGTTGGTATGGAGCGTCGATAATACCAAGTGGCCTGTAATAGATGCTCTTACCGCTATTTCCGCCGTTTCCGAGTCTCTGATCTCACCTACCATTATGATGTCCGGGTCTTGTCTCAAGATTGAGCGGAGACCGCTGGCAAAGGTAAGTCCCGCCTTGTTGTTCACATGTACTTGATTTATGCCGTGCAATTTGTATTCCACGGGGTCCTCCACGGTGATTATATTCTTTTCTTCTTTGTTCAAATCCTTGAGTATAGTGTAAAGGGTGGTGGACTTACCGCTTCCCGTTGGCCCCGTGACTAAAATAATACCGTAGGGCTGATTGATTATCTTATCAAAGGTCCTGAGGTCATTATCGGAAAATGCCAAGTCCTCTCTTGAAAAACGAAATCCACCTCTATCCAACAGCCTTATAACTATTTTTTCACCGTATACGGTGGGCAAGGAAGATATTCTCATATCTATGCTCTTACCGTCCACTTCCGTTTCTATTCTGCCGTCAAGAGGTACTCGCCTTTCAGCTATGTCCATTTTACCCATAATCTTTATTCTGGTGACTATTGCCATATGGCTTCTTCTGGAAAAGCTCATTATTTCTTGGAGATCTCCGTCCAGCCTCAACCTTATCCTAATAGTGTCCTCAAAGGGTTCTATATGGATATCGCTGGCATTCATTTTTACAGCTTGGTCTATAATGGTGTTGACCAGTTTGACGACGGGGGCACTGTTGACATCCATCAGCTCGTCCTCATCCAAGTCGTCCACACTGCCGGGGGTGAATCTTTCTTCGAATTCTTCCAAAACCCTTTTTGTCTCTTCTTTTGTATAGAACTTGTTTATGGTTCTTTCTATGACGGATTTGGTGGATATCCCCGTCCTTATTTCCATGTTTGTCAATAGTTTTAAATCATCAACGGCAAAGATGTTCAGGGGGTCGCTCATAGCAACTAAAAGTTCATTATCTATAATATCTATGGGTATAAGGTTGTATCTTCTTACTATATTCTCCGGTACTAAAGAGGTAGCTTTGGGGTTGATATTATATGTACCCAAATCAATGGAAGGTATCTTTAATTGTTTTTCTAAAGCCTGCAAAATATCCTCTTCCGATAAGAACCCCATTTCCACGAGAACTTCCCCTAAACGCTTGGTTTTATCGACTTTTTGATGTTCTATGGCTTCTATTAATTGTTCGCTGGTTATTTTTTGGGAATATACCAACGCATCCCCTAATTTAAGTCTGTTTTTCAATACGTCACCTACCAAACTAAATTGATATTGTTTAGTTCAAACATTTGTTTAACTGCATTAATTCGCCAATGGTATATGTAAATCCTTCAAATTAATACAGTTTTTTTAAATAATATGATAAAAAGGAGCCATATTATATACCAAGGCACTTTTAGGTAGGCTTGTCTATCTATAATGACAAAAAAGCGACTATTTCAATAGTCCCTCACCTCCGCTATATTAACGTTTATAGGCATTTATACCTTTTGTAATATACTACCACCTTTTCCCTGTTAATGCAATATATTTCTTTTAACAAGTTTTTCTAAAATCCGAATAAGCTTTGTCCCACAAAATTCCTTGCTGCTAATGGGGTTAACCAGCACTGTAAAAAGCCCTAAACGGTTTCCCCCCAATATGTCGGTGAACAATTGGTCCCCTATAACCGCGGTATTACACCGGTGGGTACCAAGGAGTTTCATAGCCTTTTTGTAAGAGTGCTTCCACGGCTTGCAGGCATTATATATAATCGGTAAGTTCAAATCCTTGTTAAGCCTTTCCACTCTTTTTTTTGTACTGTTTGATAGTATGCAAATTTTAAAGCCTTTGTCCTGCAAGTCCTCTATAAAGGCCAAGGCCTTTTCATCAAGGTATTTGCAGTCCCACGGTATCAATGTATTATCTATATCTAAGATTATGCCCTGGATGTTTTTGGTTTTTAACAAATCCGTATTCAGATGATAAACCGTTTCTATATGTATCTTTGGTATTAGCAGTTTCAAGGCCTGACACCTCAGCTTTCGTTGCAGAGTTCTTTGTTTAGTTTTTTTATGGCACGTTTCTCTATTCTTGATACGTAGGACCTGGATATACCCAACATTTGAGCTATTTCTCTCTGGGTTTTGCATACGCCGTTTATTAGTCCGTATCTCAGTTCTATTATAAGCTTTTCCCTGTCTTTTAACGCCTTACCCATCATTTTATAGAGTCTTTTTATTTGCATTTTTAGTTCTACTTTATCAAGTATATCATCACAATCGCTGCCAAGTATATCTAAAAGGGAAATTTCATTGCCTTCCCGGTCAACTCCTATGGGTTCATGTATGGATACTTCGGATTTTAATTTTTTGGATGCTCTGATGGTCATAAGGATTTCATTTTCTATACATCTGGCGGCATAAGTTGCCAGCCTGGTACCCTTTTCTCCGTCATAGGTTCCTATGGCCTTGATGAGCCCTATGGTCCCTATGGATATAAGGTCGTCACAATCTCTGCCGGTCCCGTACTTTTTTACTATATGGGCAACTAATCTGAGGTTTCTTTCTATGAGAATATTCTTTGCATCTTCATCACCTTGAATGTATCTTTCCAAGTAGTATTCTTCTTCTTTGGGGGTTAAAGGCCGAGGAAATGAATTCGTACTTTGAATGTAACCGAATAAAAGTATTATATCACTCATTGTTTGGGTAATCAAAGCACTTATAAGAAATAGCATAGTACGACACCTCCAATATTTGAGCCATCTTTAATACTATGTTCTTATAATGCTTTTTGTGTATGTCTATCTCTTTATTTTATAGAGTATTTCTTCTGCTGCTTCTTTAAAGATAGGTGCGGCATAGCTGCCACCGGATTTGCCGTCATTGATGAACACCGTTATTGCGTATTGAGGTTCAATGGAAGGGATAAAACCTGAAAACCATCCGTGAGTTACTTTGCCATAGTTAATTCCGGTTTCGGCGGTGCCCGTCTTGCCGCTGCTGCCGCCTAATTCGTCTATATTGGCTGCCCTGCCCGTTCCTTGTATTGTTACTTTTCTTAGCATTTCTTTCAGGACAAAGGCTGTAGATGATGAAATCACTGTCTTTGGCTTTATTCGTTCTATTTTTTTTATGGTAACACCGTCATCGTTTATGAGCTCATCAATGAGCCGGGGGTTCATGTTTATGCCGTTGTTTGCTATGGTGGCCATCATGGTGGTTACCTGAAGGGGTGTGACTTGTATTTTGCCTTGACCGATGGAGATGTTTGCAATACCTTCTTCTTTGAGTTTGGGTATGTAGCCTGGTTTTTCTTCGAATAGTTCGAAACAAAGTTTTTCTCCGAAACCAAACTTTTTTGCCATATCCAAGATGGCTTCTTCTCCTATTTCCATGCCGATTTTTACAAAGGCCGTGTTACAGGATAATGCAAAGGCCTCTTGGATAGTCAGTTCTTTGTTTTCATGAGTCTTATATGTGGAGCATTGGACAGTTGAGTTTCCCACATCGACGCTTCCTTTGCAAAGATATTTTTTGAATAAATCGAAGTTCTCACTTTCAAGGGCGGCGGCGGTTACCACGGTTTTGAATACTGAGCCCAAATCATAGGCCCATATCCCTTTGTTTATCAGTTCTTCGCCATGACTGTATATGTAGTTTTGAACATTGTTTTGATCGAAATCCGGGTAGCTGGACATGGCAAGGATATCACCGTTTTTGATATCCATGACTATGATAGAACCGTTCAGGTTATATTTTTTCAGTATGTCTTCTGTTATTTTTTGTATATGGTAGTCTAAGGTGAGTTTGACACTTAATTTGCCTAAGTTTCCTTCCACTTTTCTAAAGCCCAGGCCGGGTATTATATTTTTGCTGCTGTCCACAACGGCAATAACTCCGCTATTTCCCCCGGTTAGATAGTTGTCCATACTTTTTTCTATGCCCATTTCGCCTTTTTTGTCAGCTTTGCTTATGTAGCCTATTAAATGCCGACATAGGGAGGATTCGGAATACCTTTGTTTTTTTTCGACTATTATTACGCCTTTTAGTTTTCCTTTTTCTATGATGTCAAAATATTGATTTTCTTCGCTGGTATATAGAAATTCAAGGGGCTTCCCCGCTGCTTTTATTTTGTTTGCTATATATTCGGATGATAGGCCTGTAGCCTTGGATATAAGGGATGATGTGTTGGCTATATCCTGTATATAGGCAGGGTAAATGATTATGTATTTCTTTTTTTCCCTGGCAGTGAAGGGTATGAGGTTTCTGTCATAGATATTCCCTCTGTCCGTGCCCAAAGAAATATTCATCAATCTTTGTTGTACGGCTTTTTTGCTATAGTCCTGGGATTTAATCACTTGGATAAAAAAAAGTCTTGCTATTAGAAGCAAAATTATAAAAGTTAGGAAAATACCTGTTATAAGGGCTCTTTTTATATTGGTATAAGATAATTCGTCCATAAAACAACCTCCGATAATGTTATTATAGACTTATTATCGAGGGGTTATACGTGCCAGAGAACAGAGAACAGAAGTCCAGAGAACAGAGAATAGGAAACGAAAGAAATCTGTAATAGCAGAAATATTAGTATTTGATATAGATTGCGTTGTGGAAAGGCTTAAGGTCTGTTTAGCGAAATGGAGGAAAAGCGAAATCTGAGCATCGAATGGACTTTTTTATGCAAGTTAAATAGTAATATCGTATAAATTTTGATTTCGCCCGTAATGAGCTTACAGACAATTAGCCTTGTAACTCAGCAATCGCGTCAAATACAATAATCTGATACGGAAACATTAAGTAAACAATTGGGTCACTTCTTTGGGGTCAAGATTCTTCGTTGGCGCTCAGAATGACAATTGCTATTCTTTTAATATTGATTTGACTTTTGTAACCATTATGTCGATGGCGACTTTATTATAGCCGCCTTCGGGTATTATAATATCGGCGTATCTTTTTGTAGGCTCGATAAATTCATTGTGCATGGGTTTCACCACTTCTATGTATTGTTTGATTACGCTTTCTAAGGTTCTGCCCCTATCTCTCATATCACGGACAATTCTTCGTATGAGCCTTACATCCGCATCGGTATCAACAAAGATTTTTATATCCAAAAGTTTCCGCAGTTCCGGGCTGTCAAGCACCAATATTCCCTCTAAAATTATAACCTCCGTAGGTTCTAATCTTTGGGTTTCTTTTTTCCTGTTATGAACGGTAAAGTCATATACGGGCTTGTCTACAGGCCGGTTATCCATAAGCATTTTTAAATGAGTAATGAGAAGCTCCGTATCAATGGCAAAGGGATGGTCATAGTTGGTGTTGGTTCTTTCTTCCAAGGATAGATGGCTTTGGTCTTTGTAGTAAGCATCTTGTTCCAATATCAGTACGTTTTTTTTGGGAAGGCTGTCGCATATGGACCTGGATACGGTGCTTTTGCCCGAACCGGTGCCCCCGGTTATTCCTATAAGCAAAGGCTTAATCATTTTCCTTGTCCTCCCTTCTCAATATATCGTATTCTTTCACAGGATAGTCCATTTTTATTTTTACTTTCTGTTGGGGGTGGGGTGCAGAGTCTATTTCGTTATTCTCTTCATCAAACATTTTTGTTATGGTTTGTTTGAACATTTGCTTGTTGGGCCCTATCACTTCTATTTCGTCCCCTACATTCATTTTATTTCTTTGTTCTATAAGAGCATATTTTGTATCAGGATTATAGTCCAACACCAGCCCTACAAAATCATAGTCCCTGATATAGGAGCTTGTGGCATATATCTGACCTCTTTCATCAGGTTTATCAAGGTAAAACCCTGTATAAAATTCTCTGTGACTGGCCTTGCCTACTTCTTCAAGCCATTGGGGGTTGAATTTGTAACCTTGGGGGTTCTTATAGTAATGGTCTATGGCATTTCTATAGGCTCTTACAACCGTCGCCACATAGTAGACACTTTTCATTCTTCCCTCAATTTTCAGGCTTTTTAATCCGGAATTTATGAGTTCCGGGATATACTCAATCATACATAAATCCTTTGAATTGAATATATAGGCACCCCGCTCATCCTCGTCAA
The DNA here is from genome assembly GCA_964593485.1 of uncultured Clostridiaceae bacterium. Taxonomy (GTDB): domain Bacteria; phylum Bacillota; class Clostridia; order Lutisporales; family Lutisporaceae; genus JAAYKT01. The sequence goes on along the minus strand of CAZQHS010000042.1, from coordinate 4,606 downwards.
TGGGCATGTATTGTCCCGGTCTTTTTTCTTCCACTAAATAATATTTATATCGACAGGGGTGAGCACATTCTCCCCTATTGGCATCTCTGCCTACCATGTAGTTACTCAATAGGCATCTGCCAGAATAGGAAATGCACATGGCTCCGTGGACAAAAGCTTCAAAGTACAGTTCCTTCGGCGACTTTTCTATAATTTCCTTTATTTCAGCGAAGCTTAATTCCCTTGCCAAAATGATTCTTTTTATTCCTTGGCTGTACCAAAATTCCGCCGCCTTATAATTAGTATTGTTGGCTTGGGTGCTTAAATGAAGCTCCATGTCCGGTACGGATTCTTTGGCTAAGGCAAGTATGCCGGGGTCGGAGATGATTAATGCATCTACCCCTGTATTTTTTAGGTCTTTTAGGTAATCATCCAGACCTATCAAATCTTCGTTATGGGGTATGATATTTACCGTAATATACAGTCTTTTTCCCATACTATGGGTGAATTTTACGGCTTCAACAATTTCATCCATTGTAAAATTTCCGGCCTGGGCTCTCAGTCCATATCTTTCACCGCCCATGTATACCGCATCGGCACCGTATATAAGTGCCATTTTGAGTTTTTCCATGTTTCCTGCAGGAGCCAATAGTTCAACTTTTTGCATCTATGTCAACCTCCCATAGTTTTAGGCTAATTGATATACCATCCCCCATAGGTATGACGGATGTTTGCAATGATTTATTTTGTGATATATATTCCAAAAACTCTTTCAGTCTTTTTACGATTGTTATTTTTCGCCTTACCAAAAGGCTTCTCTCCGCTACCATGCCGCGAAAGAGCACGTTGTCGCATATAAATAGACCGCCGATTTGCAGTTTACTTATAGATTTTTTAAAAAAATCAAAATACTGCCCTTTAGCCGCATCAATAAAGATCATGTCAAAGGGGCCTTCTTTGCTCTCTATCATTTTTGCTGCATCACCTTCAATTATTTCAATCACATCTGCACAATCTGCTTTTTCAAAATTCGAGTTTGCTATTTTACACATTTGTGGATCCTTTTCTATGGTTACTACTTGGCAGTCATTTCCTGCTGCTTTTGCCATAATGACTGTGGAATAACCGATGGCAGTACCCACCTCTAAAATTCTTTTTGCCTTTTTTGTTTTAATTAGCAGTGTCAAAAGAGCAGCTATATCCGGTGTTATTATGGGTATATTATTTTGACGGGCATATTCTTCCATGTCCTTTAGGTAGCCCGTAGAGGCCGGCAATAGGCTTTGTATATAGTTGTCAATATAATCGTAAGTTATGTTACTCATTGTGACTCCTTATAGTTCTTATATAAAGCAATCGATTATTATTGGCAAGAGTGGAATCTTGCCAATACGAACGCACATGGTTCCGGTAAAATACCTTATTAAGATTCTTCACTAACGTTCAGAATGACACACCCCCGATACTGTCATCCTGAGGCACGAAGGATCTTGTCCCCATAGGAATACCCTAATCCCTGGTGCCCAGAGCCTAGTGTCTGGTGCCAGATACTCATTTCCCATTTATCCTCCTCTGGGCTCTTAAGTGTTCGTCATAGGTTTTCGAAAAGTAATGAGTCCCGTCTTTCTCCGCTACAAAATACAAATAATCCGTTTCATCAGGATAAAGAGCCGCTTCTATGGCCTTTTTCCCGGGAGATGCGATGGGCCCCGGTGGTAGTCCCGGATTCTTGTATGTGTTGTATGGTGATACGATTTCCAAATCCTTTGTCAGGAGAACATCTTTACGTTCTTTTATTATATATTGCACTGTGGCACAGGAACCCAAAAGCATATTGATTTTCAATCTTTTATGAAAAACTGATGATACAACTTTGAGTTCTTTTTCCGCCTTTGCTTCCCTTTCAATTATGGAAGCCAAAGTAACCACTTCATTAATGGACATATTCAGCTCTTTGGCCCTGTTCCTAAAGTCTTCGTTAAATACATTGTCAAATCTATCTAACATTTTTTTTATTATCTCTTCTTCTTTTGCAGCTTTATATACTTCGTAGGTATCGGGAAACAAATATCCTTCCAAAGGTACCGCGTCTTCCGGGATTTCCTTTAGAAATTCATAATCAAATGGATTATTATTTATGATTTCGTAAAATCTTTCACTACTGCCTAATCCCGATTCAACTAATTTATCCACTATCATTCTTACTTCAAAGCCTTCTGGTATGGTGAATTTCACTATTTCCACAAAGCCTTTACCGTGTTGTATTATTTGGGTTATTTCCTCAATATTCATGCCGCTATCCAAATAATATATTCCGGCTCTATATTTGCTGCCTGTCTTTTGTAGTTTGCTGTATATTTTAAAAACCCAGGCACTTTTTATCACTCCGTTTTGTTCCAATTGGTTGGCCATGCTTTCTACACTTGAGCCCAATGGTATTTCAATTCTTATAATTTCTTTATCTTTTTCTTTGTTTTTAGGTTCCAAACCGTTGTTATACATGATTATGGGGATTATTATAATCAGTAGGAGTATTGCAACTAATATTTTGTATTTATGTTTCACCATATCATCCCGCCTTTATAACGCTTTGTTAAACCTTTTTTATTATATAATGCGGTGAAATTTTTGACAAGATAAAACAAAGTATTACTCTTTTTTTATCTTGCTTCTTAATTTGCCACTTAATATTTTTTTTCTTAACCTTATGGCTTTTGGCGTTATTTCTACAAGTTCGTCTTCCGATATGAATTCCAAGCACTGTTCAAGACTTAATTGCCTGGGGGGACTCAATCTTAGTGCCTCGTCGGAGCCTGCCGCCCTCAAATTCGTAACATGTTTCTTCTTGCATATATTAACATCTATATCTTCTGTCTTTGAGTTTTCCCCCACTATCATTCCTTCATAAACCAAAAGTCCGGGGCTTATAAACAGCTCTCCTCTTTCCTCCGCATTGTATAATCCGTAAGTTGTTGCTTCCCCATCTTCAAAAGCCACCAAAACCCCTCTGTTTCTTTTTGGTATACTGCCCTTGTAGGGTGCGAATTCCAAAAATAAGTGGTTCATTATTCCATTGCCTTTAGTATCCGTCAAAAACTCCGACCTATATCCTATCAATCCTCTTGTGGGTATTTTGAATTCAATTTTTACATAGTTGTCGCTGTCGGTGCTCATATTAATCATTTCCGCTTTTCTGCCGCCTAATTTTTCCATTACTGTTCCCATATTGTCCTGGGGTATCTCGACATATAATTTCTCTATGGGTTCATGCAATATGCCGTTTATTTCTTTTGTTATTACTGCGGGTTTTGAAACCTGAAATTCATAGCCTTCTCTTCTCATGGTTTCAATGAGTATGGATAAATGAAGCTCACCCCTGCCAAAGACTTCAAAGGCATCAGGCGAATCCGTTTCTTTCACTTTGAGGGCTACATTTGTTTCTATCTCTTTCATGAGCCTTGCTCTCAAATGCCTTGAGGTTACGTATTCCCCTTCTTTTCCGGCAAAAGGACTATTGTTTACTAAGAACTTCATGGAAACAGTGGGTTCTTCTATTTCTATTAAGGGCAAAGCCTCGGGGTGGTCCCCATCACATATTGTTTCGCCAATGTTTATATTATCAATTCCGGATATGGCGATTATATCACCCAAATAGGCTTCCTGTATTTCTATTCTGCTTAATCCGGAAAAACCATATAGCCTTCCTATTCTTTCGTTTTCGGTGGTGCCATCTCTCTTGCAAAGTACAATGTTTTGGCCGTATTTTATTCTTCCCCTAATAATTTTCCCTATGGCTATTCTGCCTACGTATTCATCATATTCAATGGTGGTAATCTGGAATTGTAATGGCCCCTCCAAATTACCTTTGGGAGGTTCGACTTTTTCTACTATTGTTTCAAATAGAGGGGTTAAGTCATTGCTTTCCTTTTCCAAGGTATATTTGGCGATACCTTCCTTTGCTGAGGTGTAAATAATGGGAAAATCCAACTGATCATCGTCTGCCCCAAGTTCAAAAAACAAATCAATTATTTCGTTAATTACTTCCTCGATTCTGGAGTCCGGTTTATCTGTCTTATTGATTATGACTATGGGTTTTAGCCCTAAATCCAAAGCCTTTTTAAGGACGAACCTGGTCTGGGGCATAGGGCCTTCGGAAGCGTCAACTATTAATAGCACGCTGTCCACCATTTTTAGAACTCTTTCAACTTCTCCGCCGAAATCAGCGTGCCCCGGTGTGTCTACTATGTTTATTTTTACTCCCTTATAGTTTACGGAGGTATTTTTCGCCAATATGGTTATGCCTCTTTCCCTTTCAAGCTCGTTGGAATCCATAACCCTTTCCGCTACGTTTTCATTTGTTCTGAATATACCGCTTTGTCTTAACATGCAATCCACCAAAGTGGTTTTCCCGTGATCTACGTGGGCTATTATCGCTATATTTCTAATGTCTTCTCTAATGTAATTATTCATTTCGCACTTCCTTTATTAATCAACACTTAACAAAAAAATATTATATATCTGTGAATATATAAATACAATAGTCAAATATTTCAGTAGTCATTATTATTGTGGCTTTTTGATATACTTTTCATAAGCTGATAGGAATATTAATCCTAAAACGCCTACT
>CAZQHS010000041.1:7234-13198 GCA_964593485.1 uncultured Clostridiaceae bacterium | reverse complement strand
ATATTAAACTATTTCCCCTTAAATATCAACATGTTTTAATATCCACATAATATGAGCATCCAAGATTTGTTACAGTTCACACTATAATTCTTCTTGTAAAAACAGGTTTTTATAACAAGATTACAGTAAAAAGTTTTGTTACAAAAATGAACTTGCCGCTTATAGAAGCGGGAGATATCATTACACCTCGTTATATTATGGATTACTAAAATGCTTGTATTTGGACAATGTATTGAAAGTAAAGTACAATAATAATAATATTAAAATTTAGTGTATTGACATTGCATTTTCAATATGTTAAAAATACATTGTTATATGTAGATTACTGCATAAAATAATTCTAATTTGATAATGGAGGAAGATAAATGCATGAGGAAATTATCAGATTGGTTGATATTTCGAAGGAATTTGACGGGCAAAAAGTTTTAAAGGATATCACCTTGTATTTTAACAGGAATGAATTCCTGACTTTACTCGGGCCCAGCGGCTGTGGGAAAACGACTACCTTGAGGATTATCGGAGGTTTTGAAACTCCCGATACAGGAGATATTCTTTTTGAAGGAAAAAAGATTAACAATCTTCCTCCCTATAAAAGAAAAGTAAACACTGTATTCCAAAGGTATGCCTTATTTACTCATATGAATGTTTATGAGAATATTGCTTTTGGATTAAGAATTAAAAAGAAAGACGAAAAGTTTGTCAGAGAAAAAGTTAAAGAAGTTTTGGGTTTGGTTAATTTATCGGGTTATGAAAAACGCGAAATTGACTCCTTGAGCGGTGGTCAACAACAGCGTATTGCTATAGCCAGAGCTTTAGTTAATGAACCTCAAGTACTTCTTTTAGACGAGCCTTTGGGTGCCCTTGATTTAAAGCTTAGAAAAGATATGCAATTGGAGCTGAAAAAGATTCAGCAATCACTGGGTATTACATTTGTATATGTAACACATGACCAAGAAGAGGCTCTGACAATGTCGGATACAATTGTTGTTATGAACGAAGGGGTAATACAGCAAATAGGCACCCCGGTGGATATCTACAACGAACCGAAAAACGCATTTGTCGCTGACTTTATCGGCGAAAGCAATATTATGGATGGAGTAATGGTAAGGGATTTTTATATAGAGATAAAAGGTAAAGGCTTTGACTGCGTGGATAAAGGTTTTAAACCCGATGAGAACGTCGATGTGGTGATACGCCCCGAAGATATCAAATTGGTCCCGTATCATGAAGGAATGATAGAAGGCATTGTTGAATCTGTTATTTTTAAAGGCGTTCACTATGAAATGTTTGTAAAAGACAGCAATGGATATAGTTGGATGGTTCATAGCACACTAATGGAATCTATCGGCACAAAGGTAGGCATGAATGTTATTCCTTCTGATTTTCATATTATGAAGAAGGTGAGGATACAATGAAAAGATCATGGCTATCCTTTCCTTATTTAATATGGATGATTATATTTACTGTAATACCTTTAGCCTTAGTATTGTTTTATAGTGTGGTAGTATTTGAAAACGGTACTATGGTTCTTTCTCTTGATAATTTTAAAAGGGTCTTGGAGCCCATATACCTCACCGTTTTTTTTCGCTCTTTAAAAATAGCGGTGATAAGCACGATTATATGTCTTATTCTTGGATATCCTATGGCTATGATATTAGCCGGTAAAAATCTCAGCAGCAAGAGTCTATTGGTGGTTTTATTTGTTATACCTATGTGGATGAATTTTTTGGCCAGGACTTATGCCTGGATGACTCTTTTAGAGAAAAACGGTTTGATTACGGCTATTTTTGATATGATAGGCATAGAATTACCTGCATTGTTATATACGGAAAATACAGTAATTTTAGGGATGGTATATAACTTCCTGCCTTTTATGGTTTTACCTATTTATTCGGTTTTGGTTAAGATAGATAAAGCTGTTCTTGAAGCTGCCGAGGATTTGGGAGCTCCCCCGATTACCGTTTTCAGTCGTGTAATTTTCCCCTTGAGTTTACCAGGGGTTTCTTCCGGCGTGATAATGGTTTTTATGCCGGCACTTACTACTTTCGTTATATCCAGGCTATTAGGCGGTGCACATTTTACCTTAATAGGCAACCTTATTGAACAACAATTTTTGACTACCAGGGATTGGGGATTCGGTTCGGCACTTTCCGTTGTTTTAATGCTTATGATAATGCTTACTATGGGTTTTGCATTGAGGTATGAAAAGGAGAATGAGGGGGAGGGCTTATGGTGAAAGACGTATTAAAAAAAATATACACGTACTTGATATTTTTATTTCTGTATATGCCTATAATCGTTTTAATCGTATTTTCATTCAATAGTTCCAAATCAAGAGCTCATTGGACAGGATTTACTTTCAGATGGTATATAGAGATGTTCAAAGACAGGCAGATAATGACTTCCCTATATTATACTATCATAATAGCTATAGTTGCTTCTTTGTTTGCTACCCTTCTTGGAACCGTTGCGGCTATAGGGATGGTATATCTTAAAAAATTGCCTAAGTCCATAATGATAAACCTTACTTATTTACCGGTATTGAATCCGGATATAGTAACGGGGATTTCCCTTATGCTGCTTTTTATTATGTTGAAATTTCCCAGGGGCTTTTTTTCCATGCTTTTGGCACATATAACTTTTAATCTGCCTTATGTGATACTTTCCGTGCTGCCAAAATTACGACAATTGGATAGTCATATATATGATGCAGCATTGGATTTAGGGGCGACGCCGTCTTATGCTTTGACTAAGGTCATACTGCCGCAAATTGCTCCCGGGATTTTTACCGGCTTTCTATTGGCTATGACTATGTCAATAGATGATTTTGTCATAAGCTTCTTTACTACGGGGCCTGGGGTGTCAAATTTGGCTATTACTATATTTTCCATGGCAAGAAAAGGAGTCAGTCCGAAAATCAATGCGACTTTAAGCTTATTATTTGCATTCGTTATTTTATTATTGTTAATAATTAATAATAGAATGAACAGGGATAGCGTTAGAAAGGAGAAAACGATTTGAAACGATTTGGTGTTTTAATTTTTACTTTAATTTTTATTTTTATTTTTATTTTGACTGGCTGCGGCGGTGGCACGGAAAAAAGGGTACTTAAAGTTTATAACTGGGGGGACTATATAGATCCAGATGTTTTGGACAGTTTTCAAGAAGAATACGGCATAAGAGTCATTTATGATGAATTTGCAACTAATGAAGAGATGTATGCAAAAATAAAAGCCGGGGCAAGTGACTATGATATATTAATTCCTTCCGATTATACGATAAAAAGAATGATTGATGAAGATATGCTGTATAGCTTGGATATGGTTAATATCCCCAATTTCAAATATATTAACGATAGGTTTAAAAATCTTGCCTATGACCCGGATAATGAATATTCTGTCCCTTATATGTGGGGTACTGTAGGAATTTTATACAATAAAACCATGGTGAAGGAAAAGGTGGATAGCTGGAAAATTCTTTGGGATCCGAAATACGAAAAGCAAATTTTGATGTACGATAGTTTGAGGGATTCTATAGGGATAACCCTTAAAATGCTGGGTTATTCATTAAATACAAAGAATGATAAAGAGCTTGAAGAAGCGAAAGAGGCCTTGATAAGACAAAAACCTTTGGTTTTGGCTTATGTGGGAGATGAAGTAAAGGATAAAATGATAGGAGAAGAGGCGGCTCTTGCAGTGGTGTGGTCAGGAGATGCAATATTCAGCAAAAGAGAGAACCCGGATCTTGAGTATGTCATTCCCAAAGAAGGTAGCAATTTATGGTTTGATTCAATAGTAATACCCAAAACAAGTAAAAATAAAGAAGAAGCTGAACTATTTATAAACTATTTATGCGATACGGAAATTGCATTTAAAAACGCTGACTATATAGGATATTCCACACCTCATACGGAGGCATTAAAACTATTACCCGATGATCTTACAAAAGACAAGACGGCTTATCCGGATGAAAGGGATCTACATGGTAGTGAAGTTTTGGAGGATTTGGCAGGATCTTTGGTGAAATATGATAGGATTTGGACGGAAGTTAAATCAAGATAAAGCTATAAGGGATATGAACTTACAAAGTGAACCTTGGCTACAGTTTAGAGGTGATGATGTGGAATACCATAGAAAAGGATGCAATATAATTGAGCCTTTTTGTGAACCAAAACCATTAGAAGAAATAGAAAGAAGTATAATAAAGAAATACAGAAAATATCTATGGTCTAAGTTTATGAAAGCAATAAAAGATTTTGAGTTAGTGGAAGAAGGAGACAAAATAGCGGTAGCTATATCCGGTGGCAAGGATAGTACTCTTTTGGCATTATTGTTTAAAGAACTGCAGCTTCATGGGAGTGTAGAATTTGATTTAGAATATATCGTTGCAGATCCTGGTTATCATGAAGATATAAAAATTTTAATGTTAAAAAATTACGAGTATCTGAATATACCGGTAAAAGTATTTGATTCCGGTATATTTGATATAGTTGATAATATCGCAAAGGATTATCCTTGTTATATGTGTGCAAAAATGCGAAGAGGTGCACTTTATTCAAAGGCACAGGAGTTGGGGTGCAACAAGTTGGCCTTAGGACATCATTTTGACGATGTAATTGAAACCACAATGCTCAATATTCTTTACACCGGAAGTTTTAAAACTATGCTTCCAAAACTCAGGTCAACTAATTTTAAAAATTTGGAACTTATCAGGCCTATGTATTATATAGAAGAGAAACACATTGAACGATTTATAAAAAACAGTGGTGTAACACCGCTTAACTGTGCTTGTATGGTTGCTGCGGAAAGAACCGGGAATAAACGATATGAAATAAAAGACTTGATTGAAGAACTGGAAGGAAAAATAGATAATTTAAAAATAAACATTTTTAGGGCAACTCAAAATGTCAACATGGAAGCAATATTAGGTTGGCAAAAAGCAGGAAAGAAGTTTTCATATTTAGATTTTTATGATGATGATTGGAATTTGAAGAAAATCACGGAATAAGTTAGACTGTTAGAATAGGACAGGCAGATAATTATTTTGAAAAATTTGGAGGGAAAGATATGGCAGCATTAGTTGAATGTGTACCTAATTTCAGCGAAGGAAGGAATAGCGAAGTCATTGAAGCTATTGTTAATGAGGTAAGAAAAGTTAAAGGTGTTAAGCTTTTGGATTATGCACCGGATGAAGATCATAACAGAACGGTTGTTACTTTAATAGGTGACCCTGATGGTGTTAAAGAGGCTACTTTTAATTTGGTAAAAAAGGCAGCAGAACTTATAGATATGTCTGTTCACAAGGGAGGTCACCCCAGGATGGGGGCCACGGACGTGGTGCCTTTTATACCTATATCCGAAATAACTATGGAAGAATGTGTGGAAATAGCAAAAGAAGTAGGCAAAAGGATAGGTAATGAATTAAACATACCTGTCTACTTATATGAAGATGCTGCTACGGCTGATTATAGGAAGAACCTTGCCGATGTAAGGAAAGGACAATACGAGGGATTCTTTGAAAAGATTAAACAACCGGAATGGAAACCGGATTTCGGTCCCGACGAGATGAATGTTAAGTCCGGTGCAACCGCTGTTTCTGCTCGGGTTCCCCTGGTGGCGTATAATGTGAATTTGGGAACAAATGATTTGGGAATTGCAAACAAAATAGCCAAGACTGTCAGGTTTGCCGGTGGCGGGCTAAGATTTGTCAAGGCTATGGGTGTTATGCTTGAGGAAAGAAATATCGTTCAGGTTTCCATGAATCTGATTAATTATGAAAAAACATCTATATATAGGGCTTTTGAAATGGTAAAGATGGAAGCGGCTCGTTATGGCGTTCCGGTAGTGGGAAGTGAAGTAATAGGACTTTTACCTATGAAAGCATTGATTGATTGTGCAGAATACTATTTACAAATAGAAGACTTCAGTATGGATCAAGTTTTAGAGAAAAGGTTAGTAGAATAAT
>CAZQHS010000041.1:0-7134 GCA_964593485.1 uncultured Clostridiaceae bacterium | reverse complement strand
GATTAAGGTGGCTGGAAAATGCAATATGTTGATATTATTGATATTCCCGGAATAAGAATCGGCAATGCCCAAGATTACAATGCAGCTACAGGCTGTACGGTGATATTGTGTGAAAAAGGTGCGGTAGCGGGGGTAGATGTACGAGGCGGAGCACCGGGGACAAGAGAAACAGATCTGTTAAACCCAATGAATCTTGTAGATAAGGTTCACGGTGTTCTTTTGGCAGGGGGAAGTGCATTTGGCCTTGACGCCGCCTCCGGTATCATGGAATATCTTGAAAATCTTGACGTAGGCTTTGATACCGGGGTAGCTAAAGTACCTATTGTTACGGGTGCGGTGCTATTTGATTTGGCAGTTGGAAACGGTAAAATCAGGCCTGACAAAAAGATGGGATACGATGCATGTGTCAATGCAGCAGAAGGTAAGTTTTCCGAGGGTTCCGTAGGTGCCGGAACAGGAGCTTCGGTGGGTAAAATTTTAGGCATGAAAAACGCAATGAAAAGCGGCTTGGGCACTTGCTGTGTCAAATTGGGAAATTTGTACATTGGGGCTGTTGTTGCGGTCAATGCCTTGGGGGACATTATAGATCCTAATATTGATAAAATTATTGCGGGAGCCTTGGCGGATGACGGTAACACTTTTTTAAATACTGAAGAATTTATCATAAATAATCTAAATAATATTACAAATACATATATCAGCAATACTACCATAGGAGTTGTAATTACAAACGGGAGATTTGATAAGGCACAGGCAAACAAGATTGCATCTATGGCACATAATGGATATGCAAGGACCATAAGGCCTGCACATACAATGCATGACGGCGATACTATTTTTGTGCTTTCTACCGGAGAAGTAGAGGCCGACGTTTCAGCTGTTGGCACTGTCGCTGCAAGAGTGGTTGCACAAGCAGTCTTGAATGGAGTCATAAAAGCCAAAGGAATCTGTGGTTTGAAAAGCATTTCTGATATGATAGAAGAACATTAAAATATAGCAAAGCGGCTTCTTCCGTTCTTACTTTATTATAACTTCATAATATGTTTAGAATTTTGTGGCTATTATTCAATGCGGAGAAGACACTTTTCTTGTCTAATAGTCTGAGTAGACTGAGGTATAACCTTTTATATAGTGGAAATGTTTTTTATTCATAGTAGTAAAAGCCATAAAAAAATGAACATGTCCTTCTTTAACCTTATAACTCGGTCCCGTTATAAAAGAATAATAGTGAATATGGCCTTCAACATCTTTTAGATACCCTGAGATGTAATGAGTATGTCCGTTAAAATCAGGATTCTTTGAGGTTGCTCCCCTAAACTCATGTTTATGTTCACAGGTTTTGCCGGTCTCACCTTCGCAGTTATGCAAGTGTAGTTTGTCATACATAAAATCACCTCATGATTAAATGTATGTTATATACTAAAAAATGTGAGAGATATTTTCATTATTTTTATGGTATGCAATTAACAAATCAACCATTCTACCATAACTTTTTACTCCGTCTTTTTGATTATTTGCTTTTAAATATGCATCATTTAAGTCATTTGATATTTTTTCTACAGGCCCATCATACTTTTTCCAAAATGTATTGATATATGTCAAATCACGTTTTAATCCATCGCTATAACGGTTTTTAAGAAAATCATAGTTTTCTTTGTCTTCTTTATAAAGTGCATTCATTGAATGTGTCAGTGCAAGCAAATGGCCAGAATACTTAAACTTTACATCCCAGTGAAAAATACATGTTAAATAAGCAATAAAATTTGCCTCATCTTCTCTTGCATAACCTCTTTGATGAGCCATTTCGTGGGTTACAACGTGGGGGAGGCTTGGTAAAGGTGTATTGATATTTATGTTTGCTTCCCCGGTAAAGGGGAAGTAAATACCGGTAATGCCTGTATAACACATTAATTCGGATAACATCACAGGCTTTGGTGTGCCATATTTCCCTGATAAGACTGTAAAAGTATGGGAAATAGCATCATAACCGAAATAAGCATTACGGAGAACCCATCTTCTGCCTTCCGATATGGTCATTACGCCGTTTTTATCCTCGTTCATTCCCTTGCGTAATGAATTTGATTCGTCTATCAAATATTGGCATAGTTCCATCAAATCATTCTTAGAGTATTTTGCAACGGGTAAACCTAAAGATTGGGCTAAAGGCATTCTATAGTAATTAAGGCCCCAAAGAATTAAAAAAGAAAAATATAAAATTAAGACTATTAATAAAATTCTTTTAAACATTCTTTTGAGAAAGGTTTTGTTTAAATAGACTTTTGGGGTTTTTATCATATTCTTGATAAAAACAAAAAGTTTAAATACCACTAATATTAATAAAAAATATAATGAAACTTCGGATATAGATATAGGAATTATACCCGTAATCAGGCTTATAGGTTTATTTATCAATCTAAATATTTTCAAAGAGTAAAATGATTCGATAAAAGAAGATATCCATATACTCATTACTACACATCCTATAATGTTCTAAGCAAATAATATTATATATTATTTCTTAAGATTCACATAGTTAAATCAACAATCAATTAAAATATCATGTGGTTTTATATGAAAGTTTAAAAATAAGTAAGAAAATAAGAGGATAATTTGTTTTTTTGTTGTATATATCTAATTGACCGTTTTTTTGAGAGGGTGTAATTATGAAAGTTAGAGAAATAACGGAGGAAATAGAGGAAAAGATACTGTCTCCCTATGCTTTTAAAAGTGTGGATAGCAAAGGCAGAGATAAATATGAAGTTAAATGCGAAATAAGAACTGAATTTCAAAGGGACAGGGATAGAATAATCCATTCAAAATCTTTTAGAAGACTAAAACATAAAACACAAGTTTTTATATCGCCGGAAGGTGATCATTATAGAACAAGGCTAACTCATACCTTGGAAGTATCACAAATTGCACGTACTATAGCAAGAGCTTTAAGGTTAAACGAGGACCTTACTGAGGCAATTTCATTAGGACATGATTTGGGGCATACACCTTTCGGTCATTCAGGTGAGGCAGTGTTAAACAGTTTGTACCCTTTAGGATTTAAACATAATGAACAGAGCTTGAGAGTAGTGGAAATCTTAGAGAACGGTACAGGCTTAAACTTGACACAGGAAGTGAAAGACGGGATATTAAACCATACTGGGAAAAATGCCCCTAATACCTTGGAAGGTGAGATTGTAAGGATTTCCGACAGAATTGCATATATAAATCATGATATTGATGATGCGATAAGGGCAAATATTGTTCATTTAAATGATTTGCCTTTAGAACACATAAGGATGCTTGGAGAAACTCACAAGGAAAGAATAAATACAATGATACTTGATATAATCTCCGAAAGCATGGATAAGCCTTATATACAAATGAGCCCCAACATAGACAATGCAACAGTGGGGTTGAGAAATTACTTGTTTGATAATATTTATTTAGGCTCAAAGGCTAAGGAAGAAGAAAAAAAAGTTGAATATATAATTAGGGAATTATATAAGTATTTAATAAATAATCCTAAAGAAATAAACGGTGCAGATGAAAACTTCACAATGGACATTATACATCGTTTGGCTTGTGATTATATAGCCGGGATGACTGACAGATATGCATTGAACAAATATAAAGCGATTTTTCTTCCAATGTCTTGGCAATATTTATAATAGGATAATTTTTAATCATGTAGGATATTTAAAGTTTTTGTAGAATTAGTATATTAGAAGAATAAATAATAAGAAAAAATTTAAAGGCGGTAAATGATATGTACTTCTCAGAAGAAAAAGTTTCTGAGATAATTGAAAAAAATGAAATCGTTGATTTGATATCCCAATATCTCAGCTTAAACAAGAAAGGTAAGAATTATTGGGGGCTATGCCCTTTTCATACCGAGAAAACTCCTTCCTTCAGTGTATCCGATGAAAAACAAATGTTTTATTGTTTTGGATGCGGTGCCGGGGGAAATGTTATTACCTTTATACAAAAGATAGAAAGGTTAAATTACGTTGAATCTTTATATTTTTTAGCCAAAAAAGCCAGGATTTCAATTGACGAAAGGACAAGCAAGAAAGACTTAGAAAATTTAAAAAAAAGAGAGCTGCTTTTCAATATAAACAGTACTGCGGCCAGATTTTTTTATGATAATTTAAAAGATAATCCAAAAGCTATGGATTACCTGATAAAAAGGGGGTTAAACAAAGAAACCATAAGGAAATTCGGGATTGGTTATTCTTTGGTTAGTTGGGATAAGCTGAATGCTTATTTAAACAACAAAGGTTTTGACAATAATCTAATAGAGAATGCGGGGCTTATAGTTAAAAAAGAGAAAGGTTACTACGATAGATTTAGAGGCAGGGTAATGTTTCCTATTATAAATCTTGGAGGCAAGGTGGCGGGTTTTGGCGGAAGGGTATTAGATGACAGCAAACCCAAGTATTTGAACTCACCGGAGACACCGATTTATAATAAAAGCAGCAACATTTATGCACTAAATATGATTAGGGAAATAACCGCATTAAAAAACATTATTGTAGTAGAAGGTTATATGGATGTTATCTCACTATATCAGTTCGGTATAAAAAACGTTGTTGCATCTTTAGGAACTGCATTTACAGAGCAACAGGCAAAACTTTTAAAAAGATACGCAAATGATATTATCATAGCTTACGATTCTGATACTGCAGGACAATCCGCTACCATAAAAGGACTTTCCATATTGCAGAAAGAAGGCTGCCGAGTTAAAGTCATCAATCTTCCCAAAGGTATGGATCCTGATGATTTTATAAGGAAAGAAGGAGTGGAGTCCTTTAACAACTATATAGACAACAGCTTGTCGCTAATAGAATATAGGATTTATAATGCAAAGGAAAATAGTGACCCGGAAATATTAGAACATAGAGTCAGGTTCACAAAAAACTTAGCCAAGATATTAAGCACACTAAAAAGTCCTATAGAAATAGATGCATATATTAAAAAGTATTCAAAAGAAATGCAAATTAGCGAAGAAGCCATATACGGAGAATTAAAGAAAATTAGAAGTAAGCATATAAGTGGAAATAACAGGCATAATATAATAAGTAAATTTAATGAAAAAGAGATTAACGGCCAGCTAATGGCCGAGAAAAAGATACTGAATATCTGTGTTATATACAAAGATAAAGCTAAATATATTTTTAATACTATCAATGAAAACAGTTTTTCGTTGCCTATACATGAAAAAATTGCCACTATAATAAATTTGCAAATAAAAGAAGGAAAAACAGCATCAGCCGGAGAAATATTAATCCACTTGGCAGATGAAGAAGAAAGACAAAAAGCATCAGAAGTTTTTAAAATAGAAATAACAGATAAAGATATAGAGCTTTTAGATTCATATATTGACAAACTTCATTATCATGGTATAGAGAATAAAATAAAAGAGCTGACGGATAAAATGAATGAATACTACAAGCTAAAAAATAAGGAAAAAGCTAATGAATTATTTAAGGAAATCATGGATTTACAAAAGAGAAAAAAATAATTTCCTTGAAGGGAGGTTGCATTAACATGAAAAACGAAGCATTAAAAATAAACGATATTAAAGAACTTGTAGAAAAAGGCAAAAAAAACGGCATGTTATCCTATAAGGATATAATGGATGCCCTTGAGGAAGTTGAAATCGATTCAGAGCAAATAGATAGAATGTATGAATATTTCGAATCCAAGGGTATAGATATAATAGGAAATATCGAAACAGAAACTGATATTCCTCCTATTGACGATGACGAAGATAACAGCGAATCGGAAAAAGAGACTCCGGATCTTTCTGTTCCCGAAGGTGTAAGCATAGACGACCCGGTACGAATGTATCTAAAGGAAATCGGCAAGGTATCTTTGTTAACATCCGAAGAAGAAGTTTATCTGGCAAAAAGAATGGAAAAGGGTGACTTGGAGGCAAAGAAAAAACTTACAGAAGCAAATTTAAGATTGGTTGTCAGTATAGCGAAAAGATATGTAGGAAGAGGGATGCTTTTTCTGGACTTGATCCAAGAAGGAAATTTAGGGCTTATAAAGGCTGTAGAAAAATTTGATTATACAAAAGGTTTTAAATTCAGCACCTATGCGACTTGGTGGATTAGGCAAGCCATTACCAGGGCAATTGCAGACCAGGCAAGGACTATTAGGATTCCAGTGCACATGGTGGAAACAATAAATAAACTTATAAGAGTGCATAGACAGCTTTTGCAAGAATTAGGGAGGGATCCTTTGCCTGAAGAGATTGCAAAGGAAATGGATTTACCGGTAGAGAAAGTCAGAGAAATTCAAAAAATTGCACAAGAACCGGTATCTCTGGAAACACCTATAGGTGAAGAAGAAGATAGTCATTTAGGAGACTTTATACCGGACGATGATGCTTTGGCTCCTGCAGAGGCGGCTGCTTTTACCTTGCTCAAGGAACAGCTAATGGATGTATTGGTCACATTGACTCCCAGAGAGGAAAAAGTCCTAAGATTAAGATTCGGTCTTGATGATGGCAGGGCAAGAACATTGGAAGAAGTAGGCAAGGAGTTTAATGTTACGAGAGAAAGAATAAGGCAAATAGAAGCAAAGGCTCTTCGAAAGCTTCGCCATCCAAGCAGAAGCAAAAAACTTAAAGACTATTTCGAGTAGAGAAAACTTGAGCTCGTTACAATTTACACTTTCTTTAGGGATCCTGAGTTCGTTACAGTTCACAGGGTCTCGATGTCATCCTATTTTAGGATTACTATGCAACCGATAACATGATATCATTAAATTAAAAAGAAATGGGGTACAATCATGTTTGAAGAAGCAAGAAAAATGATGAGGTTATTTGAGGCACGAAGGATCTTGACCTTATAGGAATACCCTAATCTGTTCTCCGGACATCTGTTCTCTGTTCTCTGTTAAGTGTCATCCTGAACAAAGTGAAGGATCTTAAGCCTTTCCACCACGTAATCTTTATCAAATACTAATGATCTTTATAGATAAGTATAAAGTTATGCAATGCGTGAACAGTAATGAAGTCAGAAGTTTAGAGTCAGAAGTTCGTCCAAAAATCGTGAAAAATGCTATTGACATTTAACTTTAAAGTTAGTAGAATATAATTTGTCAGTTGTTTTCCTCAATAGCTCAGTCGGT
>CAZQHS010000040.1:0-13624 GCA_964593485.1 uncultured Clostridiaceae bacterium | reverse complement strand
AAGGCCCACCATTTACCAAACCTGGATATTATAGCCGGGTTTTTTTACTTTTTTGTTACTGTCCACACGTTGTTTATTTAATTATACCTATGTCAAATACAATAAGTCTGCTATTACAGATAAGCTACAGTGTGATCTGTAAAACTATTATTATTGTTCACATCTATATTAAACTTTCAACAATTATTATATTTGATTAAGAATTGCGTTGTGAAGAGGGTTAGGGACTGTTAGCGAAATGAAGGAAAAGCGAAATCACACCAACTTAAGGAATTATTATTTACTATAAAGATGATTTAACTAAGAAATTTTGATTTCGCCCGTAATAAGCATATAGTCCTTTAGCCTTGTAACTCAGCAATTATATCAAATATAATAATGAGGGAAAAAACATACACCGTGTGAACAGTAACAAACTATTTTGTTTGAGTTTTGCAAATTTTTGTATAACCTTATATTAAGTCAGCAAATATAGTATAATTGTGTTAATCTTAGGTATCAAAGGATGATTATATTGGATTTGACTCCAAGACTAAAAATAATCGCAAACAGCATAGAAAAGTGTAAATGTCTTGCTGATATTGGCTCGGATCACGCCTATCTGCCTATTTATTTAGTTAATAACAAAAAGGCAGAGAAGGCGATTGCCACCGATATTAATATGGGACCCGCCAATATTTCAAAAAAAAGGATACAAAAATACGGTTTGCAGGACTTTATAGATATACGTGTAGGTTTTGGTCTTAAAGTATTGGAAAACAATGAATCAGATGTGTTAATAATTTCCGGTATGGGCGGTTTGCTTATCATTGATATAATCAAAGAAAGCCTTGAAATCGCGAAAAGTGCAAAGCATATTATATTACAACCTATGAGGGATAGTTATCTTCTTAGAAAATGGCTTGTCGGTAGTGGTTTTAACATTACAGATGTGGAAATGGTAAAGGAAGGAAGCAAGTTTTATGAGGTAATATGGGCAAAACCCGATGATAGTGTTGATAAGCTGCAGATAATTAATTATATAGATGATAAATTGTTAAGAAAAAAAAGTCCTGTTTTAATGGATTATATAAATAGTAAAATATCGGAATACGAAACTATTATTGACAAAGTAAAAGCACACAATACACCGAAAGGTATTAATAGATATAAAGAATGCTGTGATATTTTGGATTATTACAAGGGGGTAAAAAAGTGTCTTTAGCGAAATGCGGTACTATAATATCTTTAATGGAAGATGTTGCACCAAAAAAATTAGCAGAGGATTGGGATAACGTAGGCCTGATTATCGGGGATGGGAGTAAGGTAGTAAAGAGAATAATGGTTTGTCTGGATTTGCCTGACTGGGTATTGGAAGAAGCTATTGAAGAAAAAATTGATATGATTGTTACTCATCATCCATTTATATTTACTGGAATAAAAAGTATCAACACGGATTCAAGTTTAGGTAGAAAGATAATTAAACTAATAAAAAACGATATATCAGTTTATTCATCTCATACCAATTTTGATATAGCTAAAGGCGGTTTAAACGATATATTTGCGAGACAGTTGGGATTTGATGAATTCAGTGTTATACAAACCCTTATCACGGAAAAACTCTATAAAATTATTGTTTATGTGCCAAAAGGGAGTGAAGACAAGATATTGGAAAGCCTTTCAAAAACAGGTGCAGGCTTTATAGGAAACTATAGTTCCTGCAGTTTCAAAGTAAAAGGCATAGGGACTTTTAAGCCGGAAGAAGGCTCCCACCCCTATATAGGTAAGAAGGGCAGGCTTGAAGAAGTAGAAGAATATAGATTGGAAACCATAGTCCCTGAGGAATCATTGAACAATACAATCAAAGAAATGATTAAATCTCATCCTTATGAAGAGGTCGCTTATGATATATATGAGCTTGTAAATAAAGGTAATGCATATGGCATTGGGCGGTTAGGCGTATTAAAAGAAGGAAAATCCCTTGCGTCATATGCAGAGTTCGTTAAAGTGACTTTGGGCTTAAATAGTTTAAGATATGCGGGAAACCCAGATTCCATAATAAAAAAGGTTGCATTAATCAATGGATCCGGCAGCAAATATATCAAACAAGCAAAATCTGCCGGGGCTGACGTGTTAATAACGGGTGATATGCAATATCATCAAACTTTGGATGCATTGGAAAAAGGTTTATCAATTATTGATGCCGGTCATTATGGTACGGAAATAATTATGGTGGAAGCAGTGTCTGATTACTTAAAGTCTTCCTTGGATAAACTGGGTTACGATGTGGAAGTTTTGGAATCAAAATCGAATACTGATCCCATATTTGAAATTTAGGAATAGTAAATTAACTATTCCTTTTTATTTTATAGTAGGAAAGTTCTACTTTCCTACTATAAAATAAAACAATTTAATTAAATGCCGTGCCAACATTTCCTCATTTAATTTGGAAATGGCACATGGGAATAAAAGCGGCTTTTGCTCATAGAACAATAAACTAAGTAATTTATGAAAGGATGATGCAGCATGGATTTGAATTTGTTATATGAATTGCAGTTGAAGGAGGTTGAACTTTTAAATCTGAACAAAAGAATCGAACAGTTAAAATCCGATGATTTGCTGAAAAGATTAGTAGAAGAATACTCGGTTTTAAGAAGACAATACTTGAGTTTTCAAGATAAACAAAACGAACATAAAAAGGATATAGAATCAAAAAAGCGAGCTATAAGACAACTGCAGGATAATATAAGAAATTATGAAGGATTAAAATACAGCCCAGAAATAAATAATGCAAAAAAGCTGAAAATGGTTGAAAAACAAATAATGGATACAGAAAGCAGCATCAAAAAAGAAGCCATGCAAATAGAAGATTCTAATAAGAAAATAAATAAAATTAATTCAGAATTAATGACTTTAAAAAGAAAATTAGTTTTTATAAAAAATAAAACAGAAAAAACTAAAAATGAAAGTACAGAAGAATTGCAAAGTTTAGACAAGGAGCAAAAAGACATTGTGGGTATAATTAAAGATATGAGAAAGGAAATTGATGAAATAAGTCTGGAAGAGTATTCAAAATGGAAAGTGCGGACAGATGATCCGATTTCTTTGATGGTATCAAGAAAATGTACCGGATGCAGCGTGGATGTCCCTTCAATAAACTTTGAAGCGGCCAGGGCCGGAGATATTATCAGATGCGAAAGTTGCGGCAGAGTCTTATTATACAGAAGGATGCCTACGGAGGATTGAAAACACTTTTTCCCTTTGACACGCGGCTTTATTCCATATATAATTTTAAATGCAAAAGAAAATAATGAGTAAGCCGGATGATCGCGTGTATCAATAAGATCCACGAGGAAAGTCCGGGCTCCATAGGGCAGGGTGCCGGGTAATACCCGGTGAAGGTGACTTTAAGGAAAGTGCAACAGAAAGAAACAGCCGTGGCAAGGGCAGGATTTTTATCCCGCGTTTGTTGCGGTTATGGTGGAAAGGTGAGGTAAGAGCTCACCGGCATATAGGCGACTATATGGCCATGTAAACCCCACTTGGAGCAAGACCAAATAGAGAAGCATATGAAGTTGCCCGCTTAGCTTCCGGGTAAGGTCGCTAAAGTCTGCAGGTAACTGCAGAATTAGATAGATGATCATCCAAGACAGAACCCGGCTTATAGGCTTACTCGTTAATATTAAAAGCATTGGTTACTCTATAACCGATGCTTTCTCATTTCTCTTAACTATTATGAATCAATGTGTTTTAGGGCACTTTTTACTCCGCCTCCACCTAAAGTGAGACCATAACTATTTTTAGCTTTATTCATTTTAATCCTCCAATATCCCTTTATAACAAGATTACAGTAAAGAGTTATGTTACAAACAAAACTCTACCCGAGCGTTGGGAGCGAGGTGGGAGATATCATTACACCTCGTTATATATAATTATTATTATGTAGAACTGTAGCAACATGTGAAAATATTATTAACTCATATTAAATATCGTTAAAGAAATAATTACATACTTCTTCATAATGTGGGAAGTATAACATATTATGATTAGCTAAAAATATATGCATAGGAGGGGTTATACTTGGAAGCAAAAGTTGCAGTCGGCAAAGGAATCATTAGGGTGGATGCCTATGATAAGGCAATGGGAAGGGCAAAATTCAATAGTGATTATATTACGCCGAACATTTTGCACTGCAAAATGCTTATAAGTCAATATGCTCATGCAAGTATTAAGAGGATTGATATTAAAGAGGCATTAAATTCCCCCGGTGTTCAGGGAATTATAACCGGGGATTCGACGGGAGGTGTTTTGACAGGAACTTTTGTGGAGGATCGGCCACCTTTGGCTGTAGGTAAAGTGCGACATTATGGTGAACCGGTTGCAGTGGTCATAGCAAATAGCGAGCAGGAAGCAAAAAAAGCTTTGGAATTGATTAGAATTGAATATGAACAGTTGCCTGTTATAAATTCACCTGGCGATGCACTTAAGCCTAACGCTGCTTTGGTTCATGAAAATCTTGAGAGTTACAGAATCATGAAAGAGTGTCTACCTAAACCAGGTACAAATATTGCTAACCATGTGAAAATTAGAAAAGGTGATATGACAAAAGGGTGGGAGGAAAGTGAAGTAATTATAGAAACTAATTTAATCTTGCCTCAGGCAGACCACTTAGCCTTGGAAACCCGCTCCGTTAGGGCGGAAATAAAACCTGATGGGCGTTTGGTTATTCACTCTACTTCTCAAGGCCCTTATATAATTAGAAAAAAGATTAGCCGGCATTTCAATATTGACACAGGGAAAATCACAGTGCATACACCTTTTGTGGGCGGTGCATTTGGTGGAAAAGCTGCCGTACAACTTGAAATGATAGCATTTCTTGCTTCAAAAGCCGTAGGAGGAAGACAGGTAATTTTGGTCAACACCAGGGAAGAAGACATGATAAGCTCTCCCTGTCGTATAGGTCTTGAAGCAAAGGTGAAATTAGGTGCTACAAAGGATGGAAAGATTAAAGCAGCCGAAATTACATATTTAGTCGACACCGGTGCTTACTCGGATATGGGTGCGGTAATGACAAAATCTATAGCCAGCGATTGCACGGGACCCTATAATATAGAAAATGTTTGGTGTGATTCTTTATGTGTATATACTAATCACCCATATGTAACTTCGTTTCGAGGTTTTGGTCATTCGGAGTATACAGCAGCGATAGAAAGGACAATGGATAAGCTGGCCAATACCCTTGGAATGGATAAGTTTGAGCTGAGATTGAAAAACATCGTCGTACCGGGCGATACAACTCCTACTCAATCATCATTGACACAAAGCAATATAGGGGATCTGTGTAAGTGCATAGAATCCTTAAAAACAATAATAAAATGGGATGAAGGAGATAGAGTTGATATTGATGAGAATAGATTAAAAGCAAAGGGAATAGCATGTTTTTGGAAAACATCAAGCACCCCGCCAAATGCTATGTCCGGTGCCATAATAACTTTTTCTCCTGATGGTTATGCAAACCTGAGCATTGGTGCCGTGGAGCTTGGTCAAGGAGCCAAAACCGTATTTGCTCAAATTTTAGCAGAAAAGTTAAAAATGGATGTAAAAAGAATAAATGTTACTGTGGAGATAAATACCGATGTCAATCCTGAACACTGGAAGACTGTAGCCAGCAGTTCAACATTTATGGTGGGAAATGCGATCATAGAAGCCGCCGACGATGTAATTAAACAACTAAAAAGCATTTCTGCTATAGTACTTAGATGCCCGCCTAATGATCTTGATGTGGCTGGCGGTAAAGTTTTTATGAAGGATGATCCAAAAAAGTTTATTGATATGACGGAGGTTATTCACGGGTTTAAATATCCCAACGGCAACTCAATAGGCGGTGAGATAATAGGCCGTGGAAGTTATATAATGAAGCATTTAAGTGGAATGGATGAAAAAACAGGAAGGGGTAATCCGGGTCCTTTGTGGACAGTAGGTGCTCAGGCTGTTGAAGTAGAGTTTAATAAAAAGGACTTCAGTTATAAAATTACAAAAGCGGCTTCGGTTATAGATGCAGGAACAATAATCAACCCACAAACGGCAAAAAGTGTGACTATGGGCGGTATATCAATGGGTTTGAGTTTGGCAAGCAGGGAAGCATTCTTGTATGATGAAAAAGGAATTATCCAAAACCCGAATCTACGTACCTATAAACCCATACGTTTTGCACAAGAGCCTGAATATGTTGTAGAATTTGTAGAAACACCGGAGTTGGATGGACCATATGGTGCCAGGGGTTTGGGCGAACACGGACTTGTAGGCATTCCGGCGGCACTTTTGAATTGTTTATCTACGGCAATTAATGGCGATCTTAACCAATTTCCACTGACACCGGAACTGATTTGGAAAACTGCTACGGGGGTGGTAAAATGATTTCTTTTGATTTTGATTATTGCAGACCAAGTACAATTGAAGAGGCAATAAAGGCATATAAAAAGGTTACTGATCAAGGAAAGTCGGTTATATACTTTTCCGGGGGAACAGAAGTAATAAGCCTGTCAAGAATGAACCAAATGCACTTTGACGCTGTGATTGATATAAAAAATATTCCCGAATGCAATGTATATGAACTAAAAAACGGAAATTTAGAAATAGGATCTGCTGTGAGTCTAACAAAAATC
Source organism: uncultured Clostridiaceae bacterium (assembly GCA_964593485.1). Taxonomy (GTDB): domain Bacteria; phylum Bacillota; class Clostridia; order Lutisporales; family Lutisporaceae; genus JAAYKT01. The sequence goes on along the minus strand of CAZQHS010000040.1, from coordinate 6,980 downwards.
TGTGATTATAATAAGTTTCCTTTAATGAGCACAGTTTGTCGAAGGATCGCCGAACACACGGCACGAAACATGATAACGTTAGGTGGTAATATTCTTGGCAGAATACCGTACAAAGAAGCCTTATTGCCGCTTATTTTAACTGACAGTATAGGTACCATAGCAGGTAAGAATGGGATGACAACAAAACCCATAATCCAAATTATTGATGAGGAGCCCTTTCTACATGGAGGCGAATTTTTAGTTAATGTTTCTGTAAGCGAAAATTTCATTAACCTTCCTTACTATCACGTAAAGAAAACAAAACAGGAAAAGATAGATTATCCTTTAGTCACTGTTGCTTCGATTAAATTAAAAGAACAACTGAGAATTGCATTTAGCGGGCTGTGTTCTCATCCACTTGCTATCAGTGCGGGTTTTGAACAAAATCCAAAGGATATTATGGCAAATATATCTTCGCCTATAGTAAATGATATATTAGGTTCTGCTGACTATAGAAAGTTCATTACAAATAATGTTTTAATTGAAATGCTTGAAAAGTTTGGAGGTATAAACCAATGATGGAAATAAGCGGCTTAAGTGTTATAGAATTAAGCATTAATGGTGATTTAAAAAGAGTTGCAGTAAGGCCTGCAGACACACTTCTGTTTGTGATTCGTGAAAAATTGGGATTAACAGGTGCAAAAAACAGTTGCGGAAACGGGGATTGTGATAGTTGTACCGTTCTTATTGATGGATGGCCTGCCAAGGCCTGTTTGACCCTTGCCGTTGAGGTTATAGGCCGTGAAGTTACTACAATAGAAGGTTTGAGAGGCGTGGCGATGCAAAAGGCTTTTGTTGAAAAGTTTGCAATACAGTGTGGTTATTGCACGCCCGGAATGATATTAAATGCCCATGCTTTGGCAACAATATATCCTAAAGCAACTGATGCTATAATAGAAGAATGGCTGGAATCTAATATTTGCAGATGCACAAGTTACAAAGAAATCTTTAGTGCAATTAAAACAGTCATAACCCAGCAATGATTAACAAAGATATGGGGAACGGCAATAAAAAAATTGACGGGATTATTTTGGCTGCGGGTCTATCAAGACGTGCCGGCACATATAAGATGACATTAAGAATAAATGGAAAACCTTTATTAGAAAGATGTATAGAAAATATGTACGACATCTGTTCTAAAATTATTGTAGTAGGCGGATATAAAATCGAAGATATACGCTCTATTGTTGATAAATATGAAAAAGCAAAGTTAGTAATTAATGAAAATTATAATGAAGGTATGTTCAGTTCAATTAAAAAAGGTTTGACACATATAAAGGAAGGCAGGTTTTTTTTAACCCCGGGGGATTACCCGGCAATCCAACATGAAGTATATAAAAATATGTCGGTAATGAACGGTGATATTATTATACCTACATATCAGGGTAAAAGAGGACATCCGGTTTTAATAAGCAGCAACCTGATAAATGATATATTGACAGACACAGAAACAAGATACTCCAATTTAAGGGAATTTATTAATGAACGGGGATATACCACAATAGAGGTTCGAGATAAGGGTATACTTATGGATGTAGATACTATGATTGATTATGATAAAATATGCAGTTATCTATCTTGACTATGCTTTTATCCCGGATTTTATGCTATCACTGGTGTATAAAATTTTACCTGTCCATATTAAAACTGCAAACACTTTATTAAAGAGGTGAGGAATATGTCAGAACAATACTTTTTGCAAAAATGCATAGTTACCGCTGAAGAAGCGAAAGCAAGTTTTTCAAGCATGTCAAACTTGGATTTGGATCAACAAACAAAACAGGCATATAAAGGAATGATGCAAGACATTGGAAAGAATATTGAATTCTTATATAATCGTTTGCAATATCTAAAGCAAAATGAATAAATATTTTATATAGTAGGAAAGTTCTACTTTCCTACTATATAAAAAAATAATTTAATTAAATGCCGTGCCAATATTTCCTCATTTAATATGGCACATGGCAATAAAAGCGGCTTTTTCGCTGTATATCGTATTAAAAATTCACTAATAACTATATAGTTTAACAACATAACGATAGCCTTGTAATGCGGCGAAGCCGCTCTTTTTATTATGCACAAAGATGTTCAGTTTAGCCAAAACAGAAATAAAAACAGACGCATTGGATGAATCTCCCTGCGCCTGTTTTGTCATAAAGGTATATTTTAAATATTGCTTATTTTGTAAGGAACTTTACTATCATTGCAGCGGTTTCAGCATTTGTTACAGCGTTTAACGGGAAAAAGTATCCATTGTTTCCTGTCATGATTTCAAGTCCCGAAGCTATTGCGGCATAACCTTTTAATTCATCGGCAATCTCATTGCCATCATTAAATCTTATGCTGAATATCTCGGTCTTTTTAGCTAAGTATCCTAAATCCATAGCGTTCACAAAGAATTTTGCCCCTTCTATTCTTGTTACCACTGCATTTAAATCCTTTTCTTCTTCGCTGATTATATTTCTTGCTATTGCCTGCTTATAATACTTTTCATATTCTTCGTCAGGGGACTCGCTTTTAATCGTTAAAGGTTTAATATTATAATAAGGCTGCAGTGAATTTATAAGGATTTTAACAAAATCCTTTTGTTTGACTTTTTCATCGGGATGAAACTTTTTAGATTCGACTTTTAAGATACCGGCATCTATGAGGGCAATAATATCATTTTCAGCCCAATGTCCTTTGATATCATCAAAAGTTTCTTCATCTTTGCTTTTAATGGCTTCGCCATTATAATCCAGCACTTCACCTGTTTTTGAATCTATCATGCCGGAGAAACTTTCAAACATATATACAAGCCTTACAGTATTTTTCGCTCTTTTTAGTTCATAATCATAATGATTTATAAACTGAAGTTTAAAATCAATGTTCTTATACAATTTCTTATATGCATTCGAAAGTGAAAGGGTATCTATAGGTTTTGGAAAATCTATATCATTCCAATTATTATTATAATTTGTTATATCCCCCGTGAAATTATTTACTGTAACACTTAAACCATTTCCTATACAAGTTATCCCATTAACAATTCTTTCATAATCAAATTGATAATTTCTTGGCTTATCTATATTTTCGTATTCTTTTTCCATATTTTTATATTCGGTTTGGGTATATTTATCTGGAGATATTTCTTTTAAGAAACTTTCCGCCAAGTTCTTGCATTGCTCCATTGTATATTTAGGTTTGCCTTGGGAGGACAACTTATCCAAGGCACTGTCTCCTTTATAAAAGTTTAGTATTTCACCGGTTATTGCATCAATTGAAATGCTTGAATAAGCATATTCTTCTTCCTTGGGATTACTGTAATCCCAGGAAAAGTTCCAGCGTGGGTTTCTGCCATCTTGATAATTATATAAAGAGGCATAGGATAAACTTTGCTTTTCATTAATAAAAACATATTTTTCTCCGATTTTTAAAGCCTTTTCCTTGCTGATATATTTGGAGACATCTTCAGTTGCTTTTATTTCTTCCGGCGTTAACGATTTTTCATCTTCTGCCATCGTCATGCCACCGGCCCCTCCCATGCCCATCTCTTTGAACCCGTAATAGGAATCTTTTATGGGCTCCCCTGTTATAGCATCAATAGGCCTGTTGCCGTTTTTCAGATTATATACCAATATGGCTTTGTTCAATTTTGACTTATTGTCATATCTGATAATATAAGTTAACTTTAAATCATTATTGTCATTAAAGGCTTTTTTCCCTTTTTCCATGTTTATGGCTTTTGAACAATCGGGAAGATCTCCCCTATACCAGGTAAAATTATAGTTTTTTAGTTCCAAAGTATTTTTATCTATGCCGATGTTGACACCGTTACCTGGGAAGGGTATGCCCTTAGCCTGCCTGACATATTGTATATTGTAGCTGTCGTACTCATAGCCGGGATTTAGTGGGGTAAGTTCTAAAAGTTTCATTTCTTGATACTTTACCGGATGGAGTTTTTTCAGAACTTTATCGGCGGCCTTTACAGCATCCTCTCTTTTATATTTCGAAATTTTCGGAGGGTCGTTGTAAATAGGTTTCCAGGTATTCATATGGTTAATATCTCCTGTATTTGCATCAACGGATATACTTATATTGTCATCAGCTTTATTCCAGTTTAGATACCATTCGCTAATCCCATCCGTTGTTTCATGATAATTTTGGTTAAATTCATATCCCTCCGTGTCCAAATCGAAACTATTTTTTGCGATTTGGATTGCTTTTTTCAAATCGACTTTAGTATCATTTGTTATTGTATCAGCAGCAACAGGGAAGAAGTTTGTAAGTAAGAGCATAATTGTTAGTAAAATAGAAATATATTTTTGCATTTTTATCTCCTTTCATGATTTAATTGTAAATTTTTTTATATAATAGGAAAGTCCTACTTTCCTACTATATAAAATACAATTTATTTATATGCCGTGCCAGTATTTCCTCATTTTATTCGGAAATGGCACATGGCATTAAAAGCGGCTTTTTCGCCTTATTATGCTTAGCAATAATATTAAGAATGATGGTCCAATAAAAACTTTGCTGTCATTATATAATGTGGCGAAGCCGCTTTTGTTCAACTATATGATAAAGCTGAAGAGTAAATGGTCTGTTTTTATAGCCCAAAGGATATTAAGTTGCTGATTATCATCTTAATTTATTTAGACTGAATTATATGTAAGATGTTCCAAATATATTATTTATTTCAAAAAAGTATACCTGATACATGTATGATAACATGTTAAAACATATAAAATACAAGAACATAGAGAATTTTCAAATTCGATTACATAAGTGTTTATCTTTCAAAAATGGTGTACTGATACGCTTTCAATAAAATACACCGGATTCGTATAAATACAATGTTTAACTATTTTTTTATTTTGTTTATTTATTACAATGAATGTAGAAGAAGAGATAAAGGAGTGTCTAAAAATGGTAAGCAATAGTCAGTATGGTGAAAAAGGCGGAGTTAAAGAGATTGTTAAGATAGGACTGATGTCAGCATTTATATATGTGGCAACTGCAGCAATAAATGTTCCCATAGGTCCCGGCGGTGTAATACATTTAGGAGACAGCATGATTTTTGTTTCAGCTATATTGTTTGGCTGGAAAACTGCTGCAATCTCCGGTGCTATCGGAATGACTTTATTTGATTTATTATCTCCCTATGCTATATGGGCACCTTTTACTTTTGTGGTAAAAGCAATTATGGGATATATTGCTGGGAGAATTAGCCATGGAAAGAATAACAACGGTAACAGTTTGTTGATGAATATACTTGGGGTAACTGTTTCTGGTGCATGGATGATCTTTGGATATTATATTGCCGAATCAATTATATACAGTAACATCGTTGCACCTATCGCAACTATACCTGCGAACTTTTTTCAGGTGTTCGGTGGTGCAATAATTGCAATTCCTTTGACAATGCTTATTAAAAAAAGCGGTTATCTTAAATAACTCCTACTGGATTTCATTTCATTTTCGGTTAGTTTTGTTTGTTTTTGCAAATAATGAAAAGGATGAAATCCTATAAGGGAGTGGTGGCTTGAATGAAGAAACATAATTCTAAACTTTTTATAGTGTTTATTTTTATAATCTTTCTAATAATCAAACTATCATTATTCAATTATTTGAATTTTGTAAGTATATCGGAAGCAAAACACATTATAAGAGATTTCGAAAATAATTATTTATATCAAAGTGTTTTTAAAAGTCCCGTTTATACCGGTTTAAAAAGTAATTTGCTGTCAGGTGGTTTTACTACCAAAACAAAAATTTATGAAATGCTAACCGCAGTTAAAATTTTAGCTGGAGATAAGTATACTGAAATAAGATATGTTGATTTTTTTGGAGGGAAATTCAGACATTCGCTTAATAAAAAGATGGTTTTCAGCAAAAAAAGTCTTGGCGAAAATATATTTTATATTAAAATTAGCAGTTTTGGTGAAAATGCAGCTGCTAAGTTTACAAAAGCCATAGAAAACAGGAAAAATCGGGATTATTTAATTTTAGACCTGAGAGGAAATAATACAGGAAATTATAATGAAGCAATCGACATTGCAAATGATTTGCTGCCACCCGGATTGGAAATAGCTCAGATTGAATGCCCAAGTTCAAGACACTATTTTAATTCGAATTCTTTATATTATGAGTTTAAAAAGATTTACATATTATTGGATGGTGATTGCGGATACTGTTCAGAAATAGTTGCCCTTGCCTTGAAAGATAATTTGGGGGATAATGTTTTTCTTGTAGGAGACGAAACTTCGGAGATAGAGGTAGGCTCAGTATATAAAACGTATAAATGCAGAATTGCCATCAACGTAGCTTCATTGAAATGGAATACAAACGGTAAAATTGCCAAGGAATTAGGAAAGCATATTTTAAATGTCAATGAGGTCAAGCTGACAGAAGATGAGGGCGAAGAAGCTTGTTTGGCAAATGTTATTAAGTTAATCAAATAACATCAATTCAGTTTCTTTAACACCCGACTCAATGCTTAAGATAATATCGTTACTGTTCACATATTGCCAAATTGTGTTACTGTTCATGCTATGTTTAGTTAACTCTACCTATGTCAGATATATTAGTATTTGATAGAGATTGCGTTGTGGAAGGGCTTAGGGCTGTTAGCGAAAGGTCGGAAAAGCGAAATCACACCACCGGAAAGACTTTTTCTTATGCAACTCAAACAATATAACGTATAAATTTTGATTTCGCCCGTAATAAGCTTACAGACATTTAGCCTTGTAACTCAGCAATCGCGTCAAATACAATAAATTTGCTATTATGGATAAAAGTGATATTTGCCATAGAAATATGAGACAATTAGATAACGTCTGAACAGTAACCTAATTTCGGTTCGACATTTCTTTTTTGGTATAAATGTACATAAAAGTGGATTAAGATGCCAGTCCTATAGTATAAAGCCGTAGATATGAATATAAATGGCCAAATTCCAT
>CAZQHS010000039.1:0-13770 GCA_964593485.1 uncultured Clostridiaceae bacterium | reverse complement strand
GCTCAATGCTGTCATTATCCGGAGCTGTCTATCAAGGAGCTTTTAGAAATCCTTTGGTTTCACCTGATATATTAGGTGTTTCCTCAGGAGCTTCTGTAGGTGCTGCAGCTGCAATAATGATGGGACTTGGAATAGCGCAAAGACAGATTTTTGCATTTATGGGCGGCATACTTGCAGTGGCTATAGCTACGGCTATTCCAAGAATATTAAAAAACCATTCAAATTTAATGCTTGTATTGTCAGGCATTATAGTGGGGGGGTTTTTATCATCCTTACTTGCCATAATGAAATTTGTTGCAGAGGAACAAACTGAATTGGCTACTATTGTGTTTTGGCAAATGGGAAGTTTCTCCGATATCAGCTCAAAGGATGTTTTTGCAATAAGCCCCGCATTTTTTATAGGGACCCTTTTGTTGATGGGATTGTCCTGGCGAATTAACATACTTTCCTTTGGTGAGATAGAGGCAAAAACCCTTGGTATGGATGTTAAAAGATTCAGAGGAATAATAATTACCGGTGCAAGCCTACTTACAGCAGCCGCAGTAAGCATTAGCGGTACTGTAGGCTGGATTGGTCTTGTAATACCACATTTGGCAAGACTCATTGTAGGCTCTGACCATATAAAAATGATTCCCGTAACGGTACTTTTGGGTGCAATCTTTATGTGTACTATAGATACTATAGCAAGAGCTCTTTTGACTGTAGAAATCCCTTTATCAATACTGACAGGTATTATCGGAGCCCCATGCTATGCAGTGCTTTTATATTGGCAAAAGGCAAGTGTTAATTAGGGGTGATGAGATGATAGCAGAAATAAAAGCTGTTAGTTTTTTTTATGAAGAAAATCGTGAAATTCTAAATAATATTTCTTTTTCTATTGAGAAGGGGCAAATAATTTGCATATTGGGGCCTAATGGTGTAGGCAAAACCACATTGCTTAATTGTATTGCAAATCTCATTACTCCCACAAAGGGCGAAATAATATTGGAAGGTAAAGCTATAAGCAAAATGACACCAAGAGAAATAGCGGCAAATATAGGATTTGTACCTCAGCTTATTGTTCCATCTTTTTCTTATGAAGTTCTCAGCTATGTTGTGACGGGATGTGCACCGAGAATAGGTACTTTTGAAAAACCAAAAAAGAAGCATTATGAAATAGCTCAAGGAGCTATAGCAGAAATGGGTATAACACATATTGCTCATAAGCATTATACCAATATAAGCGGCGGAGAGAGGCAATTGGCAAGCATAGCAAGGGCTTTGACTCAAAAACCGAAAATTATTTTAATGGATGAACCTACTGCTCATCTTGATTATGGTAACCAAATAAAAGTCCTTAAAATAATTAAAAAGCTTGCCAGCGACGGCTATAGTGCCGTAATCACAACCCATAATCCTGACCATGCACTTTTATTGGGAGGAAAAGTTGTTGCCTTGGCACAAGATAGAAGCTTTGTATTTGGTGACTCTCGCCAAGTCATAACAAGAGAGTTTTTATCTGCTCTTTATGGGACAGATTTGCATTTGTATCATATTTCGGATATTGGTAGGGATGTTTGTATTGTTCCGACAATTTGAAAAATAAGTTTAAAATGACCATAGGGCATTAGCTTTATAACTCAGTAATCATGTCTAATACAATAGTCTGCTAACACAAGCAGGTGATCGTGGGAACAGTGTTCTTATATCGTTACTGTTCAGACCCGTTATTAACCTTCTACAATTATTTGTATTTGATAAGAATTGCGTTGTGGAAAGGAAGCAAAATCACACCAACTAAAGGAATTACCATACGCTATATGTAATTTAACGAAAGAATTTTGATTTCGCCCGTAATAAGCATACAGTCCTTTAGCCTTGCAACTCAGCAATTATATCAAATATAATAATGAGGGAAAAAACATAAATAGTGTGAACTGTAACCTTACATCCTTCCATTTTAAACCAATTCATTATTTATCTTATAAGCTTGTCTTAAGTATGTTATAATTGTAAGAAAATACGGACAAGTTCCTTGTAATAAACGGGTGGTGTTACAAGGTCCTGGCTTTGAGGTGCATCGAATGAAGAGATGGAAACTTAGCATAGTCGTAGTAATGGCGGTAATAGGATTTGTTTATTTTTGTAAGCCGGTTCGATTGTCAAAGCCCTTGCAAGCTGATGCGGGCAGGGGGCGTGTATTTAACAGTTCTTTTATTCAATCTTGGTATGCGGAAAAGTGGGATAAAAAAAAGTGGAAAGAAGAATTGGCGGCACTTAAGGATGCTGGAGTGGGGGAATTGATAATTCAGACCACGGCAGATACCAAGCATAAACTCACCAATTATCCCACCCAGATGAAAGGTTATAAGCATAGCGGGGTTGATATGTTGGGGAATGCGATGGATGCAGCAGATTCCGTCGGAGTAAAAATAAGAATCGGTTTGGGTTTTAGTGATGACTGGTGGATAAAGGGTGCCTCCGATAAAAGTTGGCTGGTAAGGGAAGCAAGTTATAATAAGGATATATTTAATGAATTACATAGCAGGTACGGCAAACGCAAGTCCCTTGGGGGGTGGTATATACCATATGAATTTTATCAGTTTACGGCAATTACTCTAGGACACCAAGATAATTTAAATGGTTTTCTAAAAGAAATCGGCAAGGAAATCAAATTAAAAAGCGACAAAGACATAATGATATCACCGTTTTATATTACAGGTTACTCATGGGCAATGCCCCTTAAAAATTGGACAAAAATGATTGAAAAGTCAATGAAAAATACAGGTATTGATATTCTTGCTCTTCAAGACGGTGTAGGTGCAAAGAATACTTCAGTTAAAGAATTGGAAGGTTTATTTTCCGCGACTAAGCATAGTACGGACAAGCTAAAAATAAAACTTTACGGAAATGTGGAGACTTTTGATTGTACGTCGGCAGGTAATATTTCGGCTTCAAAAGAACGTATTTCAACTCAGCTCCTTGCACAAAAACCCTTTGTGGAGAAATTTATTGCCTTTAGCTTAAATCATTTCCAAAGAAGTGAAGATACAAAACAGCTAAAGGAATTTATTGAATATTTGGAAAAAAGTTTACATAGTAATTGATAGTTGCGTTAGTGTGCAAGGATCCCTCATCGGAATCTTGTTATAACAAGATTACAGTAAAGAGTTTTGTTTTTTAGCAAAACTCTACCCGAGCGTTGGGGGCGAGGTGGGAGATGAACTCACCGCTTATAGAAGCGGAAGACACCTTTACACCTCGTTATAAATAAATGATATGGAGGTTTTATATATGAAAAAATATTATTTGGATAGAAGTGAAGCAGTTCTTCTAATAATTGATATACAGGAAAGATTAGCTCCTGTGATAAATAAAGCGGATGAGGTTATAAAGAATACAAATGTATTGATTGCTATGGCAAAGGAGATGGAAATACCCATTCTTGTGACAGAGCAATATCCCAAGGGGTTAGGATGCACTGTGAAGGAAATTTCGGATAACTTGGAGGATGGCAGTAAATTTGAAAAGAATACTTTTACCGGATGTACAATAGAAGTAGCTTCCGCTTTAAAAGAAACTGGTAGAAAAAAGGTGATAATAACGGGCATGGAAACTCATGTCTGTGTTTTTCAAACGGTTAGGGATTTGTTAACGGCGGGATATCAGGTGTTTGTGGTTGCTGACGGAGTTTCTTCAAGGACCGTCGAGAACTTTAAAAACGGATTGGATTTGATGAAAGATATGGGTGCTGTAATAAGTAATACAGAAACTATATTGTTTGACTTGCTGAAAGAATCCGGGACGCCCCAGTTTAAGGCTTTATCCAAGCTGATCAAATAAGAATGATTATCAAAACCCGATATTTTGCGTAGCATGAGTATTATGAATGATACTATTATTACCTTCTTTAATAACAATCGTTTACTCTTATTTGGTTTTTAAAAAATTGAAAGATGATTAAGGGTCGATTGCTATTTTTCCGAGAAATTAATTGTATTAAAAAAATTGAGGCTTTCTCAAGCATTTTAAATGTTTGGGTAGGCCTTTTCATTTTGAAGATATTTGATGTGGATAGCAACCAAAGAAATCATAAATTTTTAATAGTATTATAGAATACTGAAATAATACTCATTATAGGATACTGTTCACGCTTGTTCTTAACTTTCTACAATTATCAGTATTTGATAAAGATTGCATTGTAACTCAGCAATCACATCAAAGATAATAATAAAGTCGAAAATACACAGTGTGAACTGTAACTACTATAGGCTATAATAGGTTTAACAAAATTTACCTGATTAATATTGCTAAAAGAAGAAAATAAAATGATTAGGAGGGATTTTTATGAGCGAGATAATCAATAACAGGGAATATAGAAAAAAAGCATTAAAAGAGCTTATACTTGAACTTCATGACGGTAAAAGCGTTGATGAAGTAAAAGAAAAATTCGCGGAAATAATTGAAGGTGTATCTGCAATGGAAATATCTGAAATGGAAGCGGCTATCATTGCAGAGGGCATGCCTATCGAAGAAGTGCAGAGGCTGTGTGATGTTCATAGTGCGGTTTTCAGGGGTTCCATTGAGGATATTCATAAGGAAGATGTCAGGGAGTTAGAGAAAATTCCGGGACATCCTCTTAATACATTTGTATTGGAAAACAGGGAACTAAAAGAATTGTTAGAGGGTGAATTTAAAAATACCATAGATTCTTTTGAAGATAATGATGACAAAGAACAAATTTTTAAAATGATAGAAATTTTGAACCTGCTTTGGGACATTGATAAACACTATAGCAGAAAGGAAAACATAATTTTTCCCTATCTTGAGAAGTATGGCATTACAGCCCCGCCAAAGGTTATGTGGGGTGTTGATGATGAAATAAGGGCGGAGATAAAAGGAATTAAATTGGAATTAGAAAACTACAGAGGAAATAAAGATGAGATTATAAAGAGGTCGAAGTCACTGACAGAAAGAATAAACGAAATGATTTTTAAAGAGGAAAACATATTGTTTCCCATGTGCAAGGAAACCTTATCTGAAGATGAATGGATAAGCGTAGCAGAAGACAGCGATGAGATAGGTTATTGTTTGGTTGCACCCACGGAGGTTTGGAAGCCTTATAGGGCAAAATCAGAAGATAAAGGCAGCACACCTGTGGCGGATAAACCGGGTTATATTAAGTTTGATACCGGATATTTCACTCAAAAAGAACTTCAACTTATGCTTAACACACTGCCTTTTGATATCACATTTATTGATAAAGATGATACCGTTAAGTACTTTTCACAAGGGGCTGAAAGAATATTTGCCAGGACCAAAGCGATAATTGGCAGAACCGTGCAAAACTGCCACCCCCCGACAAGTGTGCATACTGTGGAGTCTATACTTCATGATTTTAAAAAAGGTGCAAAAGACAGCGAGGGTTTTTGGATTAAGGCAGCCGATATTTACGTTTATATAAAGTATTTCGCCCTAAGGGACGAAGAAGGAAAATACATGGGCACCGTAGAGGTCACCCAAAACATAAAACCCATTCAGGAAATCCAAGGGGAAAAAAGATTATTGGATTAAATTAGAGAAAGATAAATTAAACGAGAATTAACCTATGAACAAAAGCGGCTTCGCCGCATTTAATGTCTATCGTCATGTTGTTAAATTATATAGTTGTTAATGAATTTTAAAGGAGACCCTGGGGTCTCCTTTAAAATTCGCTATAACATGAAGATTTAAATCATTATAACAAGATTACAGTAAAGAGTTTTGTTTTTTAGCAAAATTCTACCCGAGCGTTGGGGGCGAAGTGGGAGATATACTCACCACCTGTTTTACAAAAATGAACTGGAAATCCATGGATTTCCCTTATAGAAGCGGAAGACATCTTTACACCACGTTATAATTCAGTTTTCATTAGGGCATTTTCTATGGCTTTCAGTATTACCTTGCTGCTATAGGTGGCACCGGAAATTGCATCAATCTGCAAGGACTGTTTTTCTATCACCTTACCGATAATAGCCTCAGCTGCCTTGCCCTTTCCATTATCATGCTTAGTTATCTCAATTTCCGTTATAGCATGGTTTTTTACGTTAACCATAACTTCTGCTGTTATTGGAAAGGCCTTGTGGTTCCCCGTATATTCTCCGTCATTAATTTCAGAAAGATTAATATCAGCAAAAGTCAAACTTTTCAAATCTTGAAGATTAGCTTCAATCTTTGGCTTGGCCGCTGCAATACCAATAAGAATAATAAGAAGAATAATTGCAACAGGCATAAGATATTTCTTGTTCATATGCCACCCTTCCTCTTAATATAATTAATAAAAATACTTATTTCGGCAAATACCATGTTTATTTATAAAGCAAATTTTCAATTTTATATTCCGTTGATTTTTTTTCATACCAACTATTGTACGCTTCCGGCAGTTTTTGTTCCATAACTGTGTTTTTAACTTGCTCTTTATTTTCTTCAAAAATCGCTTCTTTTGCTTCTTTCTTTTCTTCAACCTTTATAATATGATATCCAAAATCACTTTTAACAGGTTCACTGATTTTCCCTATTTCCAAAGAAAAAGCTACATTCTCAAACTCGGGGACCATTTCCCCTCTTCCAAAGAAACCCAAGCTGCCGCCATTATCTTTGTTGCTTGTGTCTGCCGAATATTCCTTTGCTAATTCCTCGAAGTCCCCGCCAGATGCCAATTTGTCTTCCACTTCTTTTGCCTTTTCCTCGCTGTCAACAAGAATATGAGAGGCATTTACCTGCTCCTCCACATTAAAAGATTCTTTGTTTTCCTCAAAATAGCCTAATAATTCTTCGTCAGTAATTGTAATTTGAGGCTCAAGGAGTATCTTTATTTGAAGATTTTTTTCTATGTTTTCCTTTACGGTATCAATGGATTGCCCGTAAATTGTCAGCATTTGTTCAAAATTGCTCAAACCACCGTAGTGTTCCGCAATTACATCCATCTCTTTATCCACATCTTCTTTCGAAATTGTGATACTTTTTTTCTTCAGCTCTAAATCGATGATTTTATTAGCAATCAGCATATCTAAAACAGGTTTCCCGTTTTCGGCAACCATAGCTTCGTACAGGTCATTTTTCGTTATGGTTTCAGTATCAATACGGGCTACTATTTCATTTCCTTTTGTTTTGTTATTATAATATAATGCACCTGCTAAAACTATTAAGACTAATACTCCAACTATTGCAATAGTTTTAAAATTCTTGTCTTTTAGAAATTCCATTGTAAAACAACACACCTTTCAAAATAATACCTGCATAAATTGATTATTTGCAATAAAACTATTTTATCACAGATTGAATAAAATTGCTTATGATTTTTAAAAGTCTTTTAGGCAATTATTTCCCGGGAAATAAAATGTAGAATTATCTGAAATATTTCCTATCATAGAGAGTATGGCCTTTTCGTGATATAATATGAACAAAGCGGCTTCGCAGCATTTAATAATAACCGTAAATTTCTTAATCCTTATTATTTTTAATAGGTTTTATTAAAAAATATGGCGGAAAAGCTGATCTTTTAGCATGTGCCATATGGGGAATTAAGGAGACGATGGATATGTCAATGATGATTAATACTAATATTGATTTTAAATTGGATGAAAACTTATTACGGAAATTATTAAAGGTTCGCCGAGATACATTATTATTTGAAGAAGCCATGTCTATTGCAAATGACAAAATAGATTATGTTAAACCAAAATTTATATTGAAAAAGTTAGAAAAATATAAAGTAAATGAAACCGGCATTTTAATTGATAACATCAAACTCAATAGCAGAATCCTTGGGGAAAGAATAAAGGAAAGTCCTTCGGTGTTTGTATTTGTAGCCACCGGCGGTATTGAAATTATGTCACATATCGATTCATTATCCGATTATTTCGAAAAATATGTTTTGGACCAAGTTGCTTACATGGGGTGCTTATGGGCTCTTGAAAAAATGGAAGAAGCACTTAAAAAAATCCATAATATCAGCAATTATATATCCCTCGCCCCGGGTTCTCTACCGGATTGGGATGTAATTGAAACAAAGAAGCTTTTTGAACTCATGAAAGAAGATTATAAAAAAATTGGGGTACAAATTTTAGAGAGCGGAATGGTTGAACCTATCAAAACAATATCCGGGATACTATTCCAGTCAGAGGATAGCTTTAATAGCTGCGAATTATGCATGAGGCAAAAATGTCCTACACGCAGGGGCGGCGATGCCAATAGATTACAAGATTGACATTAAAAGGGGAGAATTAAATGGTTTATACAATTAATCCCTCAATCCACGGGATGTTATTATCGGAGGCAATACGGAAATCTCGCATAGATATTGAATTGCCCTGTTCAAAAGGAACCTGCGGCAAATGTAAGGTTAAAATCATTGAAGGAAAGGTTTCGGATATCAGTAAAGACGAAAATAGTTTTTTGACCCATAAGGAAATAAAAAATGGATATAGGTTGGCTTGTTATACAAGGATTTATTCCCCTATAGTCATAGAGATAATTAATAAGAAAAGCAAGATTTTGGATAATGGCAGCTATAATGAAATTTCACAAAATTCCTTAATAAAAGATGATGAATATGCTATAGCTGTGGATATAGGCACAACCACAATAGTAATAAACCTGTTAAAGGGGAATAGGTCTGAAATAGTGAATTCAATCAGTGACGTAAACGAACAAAGAAGATTCGGTGCCGATATTATTTCCCGTATCGATTATTCCATAAGCAATTCCCATGAAACAGTTCATGACGTGGTTATTTCCCAGTTAAATAGGATGATAAACAGTTTGTGTAAGGAATCCCATATGAAGAACAGTGATATTAAATATGCTGTGATAACGGGAAATACTGCCATGCTTTATTTTTTTAATAATCTTAATCCCAAAAGTATTGCCTTTTACCCTTTTATTCTTGAATCTCACTTTGGTAGTTTTATGGAAAATAATATGAGCCTAAATAAGGCGAAAAACGGCAAAATATATATCCCACCGTGCATTTCGGCTCACGCAGGTGCAGATTTAGTCTGTGCCATATTGGCAAGTTCTATGATAAAGAGTGAAAAGGCCTCCCTTTTAGTGGATATGGGAACAAACGGAGAAATAGCACTTTATAATAGGGGCATTATTAAATGCAGTTCAACTGCTGCGGGACCAGCCTTTGAAGGTGTAGGTACGGAGTGCGGTTCTATGGCGGTAGAAGGGGCTATATGCAATGTAGATTATGATAAGAAAACTTCAACCATAAGATTTAAAACTATAAATGATGATTTGCCCGTTAGTATTTGCGGTTCAGGCATCATTGATGCCATATCGGTGTTTTTATCCTTGGGAATTATAGATATAACAGGCAGGTTTTTAAAAGAAAGTCATGGCTTTGAAAAAAATATATGTATGATAAAGGGACAGCTGTCATTTAGGTTTGATGATAGTTCTGTTTATATAACTCAAAAAGATATAAGGCAAATTCAATTGGCAAAGGGTGCTATTGCCGGGGGCATTGACACTTTGGTTTTTGAAGCGGGCTTGGATGTGAGCGATATAGATGATTTTTATATCTGTGGCGGTTTCGGGACTTATTTGAATGTCAAATCCGCATCCGATATAGGGCTTATACCCCGAGGAATCAGTGATAAGGTAAACGTATTGGGAAATGCAGCCCTAAGGGGGGCATCCTTGATTGTTTTAAATAATAAAAATATAGGAGAATGTGAAAGGATTGCAAGTTTATGCAAGTATACTGAGTTAGCTGACAGTCCCATATTTAATGAAAAGTATTTAAAAGGAATGTCTTTTTGATTTTATAGCAAGAAGCCCTCACCTATTTCAGCATAAATCTTATATCATCACCGAAAAATTCAAACATGCGGAACTTACCGAACAGTCGGGATGTTATTCTTTCCGAGTAGTCTCTTAATATTTCATTTACATCCAAATTTGTGGCAATAATCATCTTTTTACAATTAATTAACCGCTTGTTCAATATATTATATATAACCAAACCGGAAAACTGTGTTGAAAGCTCGGTGCCTAAATCATCTATAATAAGCAAATCACATACATTTATATCATTTAGTGCTTCTTCCCCTTCATCTTCCTTCTCAAAATTATATTTATATTTTCTTACCAAATCCATCAAATCCGGGGCGGACTGGTATATCACGCTCTTACCCGATTGAAGCAAATCCTTTGCTATGGACTTGCAAAGAAAAGTCTTGCCCAATCCGGGTCTGCCGATAAAAAGCATATTTTTATCATGACTATCAAACTCATTAGCATACTTGATGCATTCAAGAAAAATCTGCTGCATATTTTTTCGAGGAGACAAATTGCTTTTATTCGGTACATCTGAATAATATTCTATATTGAAATGGTCAAAATCCTCTTTGGATTCTCCCAAATTGGCCTGCATATAATTGTGTTTGATTTGTTTTTGTATTAAACATGGGCATTTTTGAAAACCTATATAACCCGTGTCCTTGCACTTTCCGCAGTCGTATTTTAATTCCAAACAGTTACGGGGATAGTTGTTGGAAGTTAGTATCTCAGCTTTTTCGGCATTTAAATCACTTTGCATTTTCTTCAAATAAATTAGCTGCTTATTCTTGTCCTCATCTTGGGTTAAAAAAGCCCTTCCCATATCCAAACCTAACCTGATCATTTCTTCTTCTATGTCCTTAAGCCTTGGCAACTGGCTATAAATCTTTTCTTTACGTTCTTCCAAGGTTTTTCTATTTCGTGCTCTCGCTTCTTCATATTCATTTAATATAAGTTTTATGTTAGTCATTTAAATCACCTCTGCTTTTTCTCAAAAGCTGTTGTTTCAATGCTTCCGCATCATATGTACGGCCGGCAAAATTATCAAAGGTTTTACCGGATTTATTACTGCTTTTGCTGGATTTTTTACTCGGTTTTGCTTGATACTTTTCTACTTCCGTTATTGTTTTAAAACCTCTATCGTGCCAATCGGTGAGTATTTTATCCATATAGGAAATAGAAGGTTTCAATGTGTTTATAGTAAGTTCACAGGCCTTCAGAATTATATCATCACTGAACTTATATTCATAAAACCATTTATACAAAATCTTTTCCTCGCCCATGGTGGGTTGGCGTTTTATTCTAAGAAAACTTAATACTTTATTGTAATTTTGCCATCGTTCTTTATAGCGGTTGGAATGTTCTAAGGCCTTTTCTTCCGAATCGATGCCTGAATCAAACCAGTTCCGTGCCACTTGTTTCAGATAGGGCAAATCTTTTATATTTCGTGAATAGCAATAATCAATGATCATAATGACCACTTGTGTAGGAAAACCATAATCATCAATCCAATCTAAAAAAGTATAAATCTCATTTTGAGACAGCTCTCTTCCATAGGTTTTATGTATATAGTCAAACATATTTTTGATTTCGTTATTTTGACGGGCTAATATAATTCTGTCCACACTGTGTCTCCCGGGTTTTTTCTCATCACCTTTTATATTTAACATAAGCTCTCTTATACTTAGATATTCAATGGAATTAATGCTTTCTTCAAAGGTTGGGATGATGCGTATTATTTCCTGTTCTGCCCAATAAGCCCAAGCTTTTTCCACTGTTTCAGTGCTTGTCCCTACGGTCTTTGCAATTATTTCATTGGAAAGAGAATTACATGTTTGACTATGTGAAGATTTAAGCCCTAAAAGATAAATCTTCACATAGTCCCCGGGTGCACCGGGCATGTAGTGGTTTATAAACACATTTTCCACTAAAGTATTTCCCAAATCCTCATTATAATGTTTTAGACGAAAATAATTCATCAAATTGCCTCCTAAAAAAGTAAAACTCTTTTTTATATTATAGCATTAAAAAAACTAATAGATTGTTTAAAAGCAAATTTTCATAAAAAAATGTATAATAAATGTGGAAATTGCATATGCTTGACACTTGCAGAGAATAAAAAAAATACATATTGAATAAGGTGAAAAAATAGTATAGAATGGAATAAGCCTATGGAAGGGAGATGTATAAATGGAAGGAAGCGACGGTGGAGACGGCTTTAGTAAGTTAAAGCTCAAAGCAATAAGCTTTGGTTCCAAAACCCTGAATAGCTTAAAGAATTTTAAAGACAGCATAAGTAAACATAGCAGCGAAGAAAAGAAACTGTACATAAAAAAACCTTCAAATTTCAAGATCACAGATAATAAAAGATTCCTAATGAGCATATCCGCAGTTGTTTTGCTTTTTATATTGCTTTATATGGCATTTGCTAAGAATGCCTATTCTGTAATGATTGATAATATTGAAGTCGCAAGGATTAAAAACAAAGGCATTGCGGTAGAAGCAATGGGCGGCTTAAAAAAACAATTTGAATTGCAATGCGGGACTACAGTGGCATTTGACTTTGAACCCGAATACACAAAAGTCAGAGCATCAAAAAAGGAACTCATGGATGGCAAAGCCCTTGAAGAGCAGCTTAAAAAGCATATAAACTATAGGGTCAAATCTTTTGTAATTTATGCGGATAATGAGGCAATAGCATGCTTTAAGACAAAACAAGAGGCTGATGATGTTTTGGAAGGGGTTAAAGAAAATTATTTACAAGGCGTAAAAAGGGAAGAGCTGAAGGAAATTACTTTTGATAAGGCTGTGGAAGTAAAAGAGGAATTTGGCGAGCTTTCAGCCTTGACAAGCGTAGGAGAAGCACAAAAATTTATCATAGACGGTACAAATGAAGTCAAAATACATAAAGTTGCATCGGGAGAATCTTTTTGGAGCATATCGAGAAAATATGATATAACCGTTGAAGACTTAGAAAAGGCAAACCCAGATGCAAATCCTGAAAGAATACAAATAGGACAGGAACTTAGCCTTGTTGTTCCAAAACCTCTCATAGGTGTTAAAACCGTGGAAGAGGCTACATACATAGATAAAATACAATTTGATCAAAAATTGGAGCTCAGCAGCAGTTTGTATAAGGATCAAACCTCTATCAGAGTAAAAGGTGTTTACGGAGAGAGAGAGGTTCTTGCTACAATTACAAAAGTTAATGGAATAGAAACACATAGAGAAATTATTAAGGAAAAGATAATAAAAAAGCCTAAGGATCAGATATTGGTCAAAGGTACCAAGGAACCACCTCCAAAAATTGGAACAGGTGCTTTCTCTACACCTACAAGGGGAAGTTTGACATCACGATTTGGTATGAGAAAAGGAAGGCATCATGATGGTATAGATATAGCAGCACCTATAGGGACACCCGTCAAAGCTTCAGATGGAGGCAAGGTGATATTTGTTGGTACCAGTGGAACTTATGGAAAACTGATTAAGATAGACCATGGAGGGAATTTCCAATCATGGTATGGTCATTTGAGTAAATATAGCGTTAAAGTGGGAGACAAGGTTTACAAAGGACAAATAATAGGTGCAGTGGGCAACACCGGTAGGAGTACCGGGCCACATCTACACTTTGAGATAAGGAAAAATGGAAGCCCTGTAAATCCATCGAAATATTTATAGAAGAACTTCGGTTCTTCTATTTTTATATAGCAGGAAAGTTCTACTTTCCTACTATATAAAAAAACAATTTAATTAAATGCCGTGCTAATATTTCCTCATTTAATTCGGAAATAGCACATGGCAATAAAAGCTTTTGCTCACGGGCAGGTTCTTGGATCCTCTGCAATACGTTATAGTTAAATACCTGTGGTATATTGTAAATGTAGTAGCGGACGTTACTGTTAATACTGTGTGTATTTTCAGCCTTATTATTATATTTGATATGATTGCTGAGTTACAAGGCTA
>CAZQHS010000038.1:10168-13822 GCA_964593485.1 uncultured Clostridiaceae bacterium | reverse complement strand
TATTTATTCAAATTTATTTTATGGACTGCATTGCTATTAATCTCTAATAGACCTGCAATTTTTCTGTGACTCATTTGACTTTTATCCAGCAGTATTTTTATCAATTCTTCTTGATAATTTTGGTTTTTCTTAAACTGACCGGAATTAATACCACGGTTTTCAAAATAGTCAAAAATCAGTTTTTGAGTTATATTCAACTTGTGCTCTTCCATTTCTTCCTTAGTATCTAAAAATATTTCAGTATCGTACTCACCATGAAATTTACTAAATAAATCTTTATCGTGTGAAAAATATTCCATTATAAACTTTCCTTCATCCTTATTTACCAAGTTATATTTTTCACTTTTATATTCATTATAGCTACTCCATTTGTATGAATCCAGACTTTTTGTTATCTTTGCTTTTAACGGATTGTTATGTACGTACCTTATAACACGAAGAATTTGTGTGTCATCTATAATAATTTGACTTTTATATCTGTCTTGAAAGACATGTCCCACCCTACCATATTTTTTATTAAATACCATAGCATATTTTGTATTTATTTTCTTAATTGCCATAGACAAATCCATTATGTCACTTTTTATAACCAAATGAATATGATTATCCATGAAACAATAAGACACAATTTTTATTGCATCTTCTTTGACGGCTGTTTTCAATATCTCCTTTAAATTATACTTGTCTTCTTCTCTCACAAATATTTTTTCTTTGTTATTGCCTCGCATCATTACGTGATAATATCCTGTTGGACTTATTTTTCTTGCCTGCCTCGCCATTTCCATCACCTTCCATTAAAAGTATAACAAACAGTGATTGAAAAAGCAAAGGGGACTGTCCCCATTGCTTCCTTGGTAAGGTGAAACCCCAGGCAGGTTTCACCTTACCATTTGTAAAAATTAATAGTAAAATTATTTTTAGTTCCAAAAAGTTTTCCAAGCTTAAAACCAAATGGAATTAATAACTCCTTTATATTATCTATGGACATTTTATCCGGATCCCCTGCTTGTTCCGATATAGAAAGAACCCCGCCGGGACGAAGCATTCTTAGGAATTCCTTTGCATATTGCACCTTATTCTCCACTTCTCCAAAAACCGTAACCATATATATAACATCAAAACTATCATCTTCAAAAGGAAAATCTATGCCATTACATAGATGGTAATCTACATTTTCAACCTTTTTATGGAATAGTCTCCTTTTGGCTATAGAAAGCATTTCCTCCTGAATATCCGTCAGTATCAACCTGCCATCTGGAATAGCTTTAGCCACCCAATAGCTAAAGTACCCCGGCCCAGAGCCAACCTCCAAAACATTAGAGTCCTTTTTCAGGCCAAGACGGCTTATTAGTTTTTTTGGAGAAAGAATTATATTCCTTATAGGGATGAGCAGAGTAAATGCAAAATTATGTGGAAAAACCCCGCCTTTTCTTGCTGCCTTCCCAAAAATATTTAAATACTTTTCCCTTGTTTTGGCATCCTTCCCTGGTCTTTTAACAGTAATCTTAACCACCATCCTTGCCTTCCACTACCCTGTCATTATACTAAAGACATACTGACTAATCTTTTTTCCGTTTTCATTTTTTAACCTTACATCTATTATACTGAAATGAAAAAGCAAAGGGGACTGTCCCCATTGCTTCTTGAAAAAGCAAAAGGGACTGTCCCCTTTGCTTCCTCCCTATTGCTTTTCAGATGCTATTTCCCAAATATATATTGATGCGACTGTACCATAAGGCGAAAATTTATCTTTATACAAATCGAATTCTTTTTTGGACAATTCATTTAAGCCATATAGTCTTTTTAGCCCCCTTTGAATTCCCAAATCTTTATAACTAAGTATATCAGGTCGCTGCAATGAGTGAATAAGAAGCATCTCAACAGTCCATTCACCGACTCCTTTTAGTGCAGTCAATTTCTCCATGATTTCTTCATCTGAAAGTTTGTGCAAGTTTTTGAAATCAATTGCATTTGTATAGGCTGCCTTTGCAATATTTTTTATATATCCTGCTTTTCTTACAGTCATACCACATTTTTGTATGACTTCACTTTCAATCTTGTTCAAATTTCCGGGAGTGATTTCTACGGCTAACTCATTTAATCTTTTCTTGACGGTTAATGCAGCTTTTGTTGAAATCTGCTGACTTATTATACTTGATATAAGCCCCTTAAATGGATCCGGTTCTATCCTTCTTTTCACTATTCCGATCCTGTCTATTTCCTTTCCAAGTATGGGGTCTTTATTTTTCAAAAAATCCGTTTCACTTTTAGTATATTTAAAATAAACCATAATCTTCGCCTCCAAGCTCTGACAAATACTGTGCAATTTTTAATAACTTTGTATCTTTAGAGTTTAATAAAGAAGGATATCCGACAAAGATTAACCACATTGGCTTTATTTTAAAAAGCCCTTTAAAATAACCTCCTCTGCCTTTTCCTCCGAAAGCCCTATACTCATCAACTTTATCAATTGATCTGAGGCTATCCTGCCTATGGCAGCCTCATGTATCAACTGTGCATCTTGATGCAATGCCGAAATCTCAGGGGTAGAAAATACCTGAGCATTATGCATTATTATAGAATCACACTGGACATGCCCTCTGCACATATTTCTTCCCATAAGATTAAAATAAAATCTTTGTTTTGAATTATTTTGTGCCACAGAACGAGATATAACTTGGGCAGTTGAATTTTCACCTACAAGTTCAACAATGATTTTAGAGTCTGCTTCCTGGTTTCCAGTGGTTAAAAGCCTCTCTGTGATTACAAGCCGAGCGTTCTTTTCCAACCTTATCTCTGTTACCCTGTCAGTATGATCAACACCTTTGATTTGCACCATTTCGAGTTCTGCAATCCCGTTTTCTTCCACGTTTACAATGGTTTTAGGATTTAATACCTTCTCTCCTTTTCCTTCACCCTGGCCATAATGCTTTTCCACATACTTCATCTTAGCACCTTTTCTGACAAAAAACTCATGTATTCCGTCATGCTGTGATTTGGATTCGCCGGAATTATGGATGCCGCACCCAGCAACAATCAAAACATCAGAACCTTCACCCACATCAAAAGTGTTATATACTATATCTGTAATACCGCTGGCAGACAAAATTACCGGTATATGCACGCTTTCATTTTTAGTTCCCGGTTTTATTATAATATCAATACCCGGTTTATCTTTTTTAGTTATGATATCAATATTTGCAGTAGTATTCCTGCCCGCACCTTGCCCGTTTTTCCTTATGTTATATGCACCTGCAGGTATTTCATGCAAATCGGCAACCTTTTCAAGAAGTTCTTTATCCAATACATTTATCATTTCTGTTTGTCCCCCTCGCACAATCTACACCATACATACAATCCTTTGTATTCGCTGCAATTTCAGACATTATCTTTTCCTTGCCTGTAACTTCTTTTATCTTTCCATCGGCAAGCACGATAACCTGATCTGCAAGATTCAATATCCTCTCTTGGTGGGAAATAATGATGATAGTGGTGTCATAATCATTATGCAAATTTTTGAAAGTTTCACTTAATTTTTGGAAACTCCATAGGTCTATCCCTGCCTCAGGCTCATCAAATACTGCTACTTTTAGACTTTTTGCCATTATGGTTGCAATCTCTATCCTTTTTAACTCTCCGCCTGACAAGCTGCTG
>CAZQHS010000038.1:8374-10158 GCA_964593485.1 uncultured Clostridiaceae bacterium | reverse complement strand
TCTCTATCTATATAGTCCTGCGAACATAGGCCTACCTTATGCAATAGCCCGCATAAATCCATAGTTTCAACTGGGCATCCTGCTGATAATGAAAGTAGCTCTCTTACAGTCATTCCTTTAAATTTTGGAGGCTGTTGAAAAGCATAACCTATACCAATTTTTGCCCTTCTTGTAATGTCGAAATCTGTTATATCCTGACTGTCAAGTAGTATTTGTCCCATTTGTGGCCTGTATATTCCCATAATCACCTTGGCCATGGATGATTTGCCTCCGCCGTTGGGGCCGGTGATGACATAAAGTTTTTTCTTTTCAAAAATGAAATTTATGTCCTTTAGTATGTTTACACTCTTTTCCCCAGTTCCTAAAATTAAATTTATATCCTTAAGTTCAAGCATCTTTTGCTCCTTTCTATAAAACAGTTGATTTCTTTAGCTTTCAATTTTCATAAAGGTCTACCCCCTATGTAAACCCCAAAATTTACAAAGTGAAAATTTACTTAATAAAAACAATACCATAATTTTTATATTCAAACAATCTAATGAGAAATATCAGACCCTATAAGCCCAAATGTTTCAGCTTTCTATATCATTATTATTTTTATTCAGGTCATCTATTTGGCTATTTTCATAATTAGCAAGGAAAACAGAAAATATAACCACTGCCCCTCCCAGCAATTCATTTATACCTATATGTTCTTTAAGCACTAAAAAGCTCCCGGCAAAAGCTACAACAGGTATTAAGTTTACGAACAAGGAAGCTGCCGCAATTCCCAAGTGGCCTATGGCATAAGCATTCAGGTAATACGCCAGAGCAGAGCAAACCGCACCTAAAAACACTATATTTAAGACTATGGTCACATTCACTGCACTCCACTGAACTTTTTCATGGAAACTAAGAGGTATTACAAATATTGTTCCGAAAATATATTGATAAAATATAATTGACAGCTGACTATATCTGGCAAGCAATGGTTTGGTTATAATTACATAAATGACCCAAGATACGGATGCACCAAACATCATAAGGTATCCCGAAATACTTCCACCGGAGCCCTTTAACGCAGAACCAACGATTATATAAACCCCTGCAAAGGATATTATAACACTCAAGATTTTTGGTAAGGTCATTTTAGTTTTGAATACCAAAGATTCGCCAATCAAAGAGAGTATAGGCACTGAGGCAATGATTACCGAAGCGGAAGAAGCACCGATTAATTTAATACCCGTATTTTGAAAATAATAATATAGAGTCACACCAAAAATTCCACCAGCCGCTATTCGCGAAACGTCATTTTTCTTTATACGGCTTTTATCCTTTGTAATTTTCATAAAGAGAAATAATGTTGCTATTGCAACGATAAACCTTAAAAAAGCCAGAGGCATCGGTGGTATCACATCTACAACTATTTTAATGCTTAAAAAAGACAACCCCCAGAAAATCGAGGCAGCACTTATTGCTGCAATAGCTAATGGCTTTTTATCCTTCATCTTTTCTTCTCCTGCCTATACACAAAATTTAAAATTATCTAAACACATTAACAAAATTATTGTTTCTTATAATGCTATCTCCTTCTACTTCATATGTAGGACAATTATTTGATTTTATCATTCACACTACTTCATAGTGATTTCCTTTGACTCTTCCATGATACATAATTTCAATCTCCCAATCCGATATTAGTTCGTTATCTAATATCATTGTATTTGAATAAAATTTTGTATTCAACGATTAAATAAAATTAATAATAAAGAAAAAGCAAAAGGGACTGTCCCCATTGCTTCTTA
>CAZQHS010000038.1:0-8274 GCA_964593485.1 uncultured Clostridiaceae bacterium | reverse complement strand
TCGCCTATATAAAATATCTTTTCTACCTCATCGTCAATCAATTCATCTATTTCATCTGTTTTTATTTTTGCACTGATGCTACAATTGGAACTCAGTGTTCTGGGTACCGGCATAAGCTCACAAGGAGTATTCTTCTTCTTGCACTTTCGATCAAACTTAATGGCACCGGAATGTGTAAAAAACAAAACCATATATTCCATAATTACTTCCTGGCCTCTATCAAGAATAAATCTCCCTCTTCTTTTATTGATACGGAATATCCGGCATTTTTTATGAACCTGTTAACATTTTCCTTTGCCGTGTTGTTATCCACTATTATGTCAATGCCTTCCGGGCTTTCATCCAACGCTTTTTTGACCATTAGCACAGGTTGAGGACAACTCATACCGCTTGTATCTATTTTTCTCATTAAAAACATCCCTTTCGTTTTTTTAGCCAAGTTCTATCCCTTTCAAATGTTGATTTTCTAATATATTAAGCTTTTACTCTAAACAAACCATCTGAATTGAAATAAGAAATAACCCCTAAAAACAGAAAACATATAATTGCCGCTATTTTCCCGTTTATCGTTACCCCCGCTGCACTGGATGCCAAACCAAAATTATGGGCTACCGCGGCACCGACTATCATTCCCATTGTGGTTACAGCAGAATCCGCATTTCCTTCTCCGGACAAT
This sequence comes from uncultured Clostridiaceae bacterium, assembly GCA_964593485.1. Taxonomy (GTDB): domain Bacteria; phylum Bacillota; class Clostridia; order Lutisporales; family Lutisporaceae; genus JAAYKT01. The sequence continues at coordinate 7,598 of CAZQHS010000038.1, read as the reverse complement.
ATAAGTTGCCTAAGAGGACATCCTCCCAATAGGACAGAACCCCATCCTACCAATGCCATTCCTAAGAAGTTCCACAATCCGTCCGTATGTGCTACAGGCTGATTTGCAAACCCCAAGTTGAAAAATCCGAAGACCAGATTTGCTATGAAACTGAAAACTATTATTGAAATAAATCCAAGCAAAAGGTGCTTGTCCCTAAATAGAATAAGATCTCTGGTACCGCCTACCATACATAATCTTGTTTTTTGAGATAATACCCCACCGATAAGCCCTGCAGCAAGTGCTATAATTATTGGTGCTGTTTGGGAACCGGGCCCGCTTTCGCTAAAGAATATAAACGCGGGTGCCGCTATTAAAAGTGCTAAAAAACCGATATTTACAACCGTAAATATATACCCTTCGGAATTCGACATCTTGTAACTCCTTTTTAGATTAAACCCTTTGTCCAAGAATTGAACTCCTATGAATATCCCTAAAACGAACCCAGCTATGCCGAAAAGTGCGTTCAGATCACCACCGCCAAGCCTTAGTACCATCCTCAAAGGGCAACCAAGAAATATTAGAGCCCCTATCATTACGGCTATCCCTAACATAAATCTTGTAAATGGCGAGGAACCTCCTCTTGATTCAAACTCCTTATTTTTAACAGAGATTAAAAAGGCACCCAATACCAAACCTACTATCTCGGGTCTGATATACTGCACAACTGCAGCCCTATGTAAACCTATGCCCCCGGCCATATCCCTTAAAAAACATGCGATACAAAAACCCATATTGGGCGGGTTTCCAAAATAGACTAGCAAGACTGCCATTATTCCTATTAAGCCTCCTGCTATAATTATCCCTTTTTTTCCTTCCATACATTTCCCTCCAATGATATACTCACCAATAGTTTAGCAATGGGTATTTTTAAAGTAAAATAGATTGTACTAATAGTTTAGGGAGGTTTCATAGGAAATACCTATAATCATTGTGTAAGATACTTTAATGAAATATAATTATTCTATAAGTATGAAAAATTGTCTAATATTTGCAAAGGAGAAATCTTGATGAAATATGTTTATTTGGATAACGGTGCCACTTCATTTCCAAAAGCACCTGGCGTAGCGGAAAGCATGGTAGATTATATTCGAAACGTAGGAACCAATGTCAACCGGGGGGCTTATGATTTATCCTATTCAGCGGAAAACACAGTTTTTGAAACAAGAGAACTTATATGTCGATTGTTTAACTTTAATAAAACAGAGAACGTTATATTTACCAAAAACATTACCGAAAGTATGAATGTATTGATAAAAGGTTTATTAAATGGCGGCGATCATGTTATAGTGTCATCTATGGAACATAATGCAGTTATGAGACCTTTGAATTCTCTAAAAAACAAAATAGAATACACACGAGCCAAATGTAATAACCAGGGTGAATTGGAGGTTAACGACTTTATAGATTCCATTAAACCTAATACAAAAGCCGTAATAATGACCCATGCTTCCAATGTATGCGGCACAATTTTAGATTTAAAAAAAGTGGGGCAAATTTGTAAGGAAAATAATTTATTTTTCATAATAGATGCCGCCCAAACTGCGGGATTTTCAGATATTGATTTCATTGAATTAAATGCGGATGCCATAGGTTTTACAGGGCACAAAAGCCTCTTGGGTCCCCAGGGTATAGGTGGATTTATAGTTAATGAGAGAATGGAAGGCCAAATGACAACCTTCATCGAAGGAGGCACAGGGAGTCTATCTGATATAGAAGAGCAACCAAGCTATATGCCGGATAAATTTGAAGCTGGAACCTTAAACATTCCTGGTATCTACGGATTAAATGCTTCGCTTAATTATTTGTTAAACACCGGAATCAAAAATATTAGAGAAAAAGAATTATACCTTATGAATATATTTTTAAAGGGTTTACTCGATATAGAAAAAATAAAAATAGTGGGTAAAAAAACAATTGATGACAGAACTAATGTGGTATCAGTCGATTTTATCGATAATGACAACGGTATGGTAGCTCATGAGCTAAGTAAAAATTACGGTATTATGACCAGAAGCGGCATGCACTGTGCTCCTTCGGCTCATAAAACTCTTGGCACCTTCCCCCATGGTACCGTAAGATTTTCTTTAAGTCATTTCACCACTTTGGAAGAAATAAAATATACTTTGGATAGTATAAAAAATATAACGTCTTGATAGTATCTTTTTAAAGGGGGATTTTATTTTGGAATTTAACCAATTGGAGAGTTTTTTGAGTGTAGTAAAACATAAAAGTTTTTCAAAAGCAGCTAAAGAGCTTTTTCTAACTCAGCCCACCATCAGCAATAATATTCAAAACTTGGAGAATGAACTTAATACGGTACTTTTAGACAGAAAAAACAAAACGGTAGCCCTGACAGATTCCGGCAAAAAACTATACAAATATGCCACAGAATTAATCAATGTTAGGGAACAAGCCAAATTCAATATTATGGAACACATGGATAAAATCGAAGGTAAGATTGAGATAGATGCCAGCTCCATCCCAGAACAGTATATTTTGCCATATATAATAAGGGATTTTACCAAAAAATATCCCGGCGTTTCCTTCACTGTAAATCATAAAATTTCAAAGGATATTGTGGACGATATTCACAGCGGGCAACAAAAATTCGGTATAGTAGGTGCAAAATATCAATCAGTAATGCTAAAGTATGTAAGCTTTTATGAAGATGAACTGGTTTTAGCCGTGCCTAATAATGATAAACACCAAACAAATGATGAGAAAACTATAGATTTAGATTCTTTGCTTTCATTAAAATTTATATTCAGAAAAAAGGGGTCAGGTACCAGGCTGTTGGTTGAACAGGCCCTGGATGGCAAAGGCATAAGCATAGATGATTTAAACATTGTTTCTTACATAGACAGTAATGAAATGATTAAAAAAATGATTGAATTGGAATTAGGCGTCAGCTTTATTTCGGAATTATGCATTAAAAACGAAACTGAATTGGGATTGATAAAACCTTTAAAGGTAAAGGGCTTAGACTTAAAACGGAACTTCTATTTTGTTTATAATAAAAATAGAACCCTATCCCCCGTCGTAGATGTATTTAAAGATTTTCTGGCTAACTGGCCCGGCATTTCATAGATAACTTTTCTACATAATCTTTCAGTTGCAAATGCTCATTTTTACAGCGATAGCGCTTGTACTTTTTCCAAAAGATAAGCAAAAGGGACTGTCCCCATTGCTTTTTTTCACATCGACATATTGACAAAAGTTGATTTGATGCATATAATAATATATATCAAATTAAATTGATATGAGGTGATAATTTGAATTCAATATATAAGGAACACGCAAGGGTATTTAAAGCCTTTTGTGATGAAAAACGACTGCGAATACTTGAGTTATTGTGTGGCGGTGAAAAATGTGCTTGTGTCTTATTGGAACAGTTAGTCTTGGGGCAATCTGGACTTTCTTATCATATGAAGATATTGGTAGAGTCAGGCATCGTGGAAAGCCGGCAGGAAGGTAAATGGACACATTACAAAATCAGCGAAAAAGGCAGTGATTACGCCGCCATCTTGTTAAAGGAATTGACAACATCAGACATGGTTGGGGAAGAAAGTGATTGTTGCTAAAGATAGTGGCCATCCGAACGATGGCTTTTAACAGGCATAACACATCAAGTTTTTTTGATATGATTGTCTGTTTTTAGAAAGTGAGGTTTCATTAGTATGCAAATATTAAAAGCGATTTGGGGCTTCCTACAAAACCAAATTCTTGGTATGAAATGGCTTAATAGACTAATTGGAGAAGGTTTAGGTGCATTAGGGCTTGACACAACTAACCGCTGGACTTCAAGCATTCAATTTTTTGTTTATGACGTTATAAAAATTGTAGTCTTATTATGTTTCCTTATCTTTTTTATCAGCTATATTCAAAGTTATTTTCCGCCTGAGCGTAGCAAAAAGATATTAGGGCGTTTTCACGGCATCGGAGCGAATTCAGCAGCTGCTCTGCTCGGGACGGTGACACCGTTTTGTTCATGTTCTTCAATACCGCTCTTTATTGGTTTTACGTCTGCAGGTCTGCCTTTGGGAGTGACCTTTTCGTTCCTTATCTCGTCCCCAATGGTAGACCTTGGTTCCCTTGTCCTTTTGATGAGTATCTTTGGCACAAAGGTAGCTATCTTATATGTTGTATTCGGGCTTATAATAGCCGTGGTCGGTGGTACCATTATCGAAAAAATGCACATGGAAAAGCATGTGGAAAGCTTTATCTTATCAGCAAGTAGTATTGATATTGAATCACCGGAGCTGACAAGGAAAGACCGTATTGTATATGCCAAAGAACAAATGCTCTCAACTTTCAAAAAAGTATTGCCTTACATCCTTATCGGCGTTGGTATCGGGGCAGGGATTCATAACTGGATCCCTGAGGAATGGGTCGTATCTTTACTTGGAAGCGGTAATCCATTTGGTGTAATACTGGCGACATTGGTTGGCGTACCGATGTATGCTGACATCTTCGGAACTATTCCTATTGCGGAAGCACTGCTTGCTAAGGGGGCACAACTGGGAACGGTATTATCATTTATGATGGGTGTAACTACGTTGTCCCTCCCATCTTTGATTATGCTACGCAAGGCAGTTAAGCCAAAGCTGCTAACATTGTTCATTGCCTTATGTACAGTTGGAATTATTATTGTCGGATATCTATTTAACGCTTTACAAACACTGATATTATAGGAGGTATGAATTTATGACGAATAAGAAGATTATTGTTGAATATCTCTATCTTGATCTTGAAACCTGCGACCGCTGTATTGGAACGGACAATGTGCTTGACGAGGTCATGATGACGCTTACCCCGGCATTTAAAATTGCCGGCTTCAAAGTAGAATATAATAAAATTGAGATGAAGACAGGGGAAATTACGAAGCAATATAAGTTTCTTTCCTCCCCTACGATCCGCGTGAACGGTAAGGATGTATGTCAAACGGTTGCAGAAAATAGCTGCGGCTGCTGCAGTGACATAAGCGGAACCGATGTTAACTGCCGGGTGTTTGAATATAACAACGAAACTTATGAGGTGCCCCCAAAAGAAATGCTCGCCAATGCTATCCTAAAAGCGGTATTTGGGCAGACGAAAACAGGTTGCTCCTGTGAGGAGTACGAATTTCCAAAAAATCTAAAGGAATTCTTTGAAGGGAAGAAAAACAAATCCAATTGCTCATGCGGCGGTAATTGCTGCTGATGGATAAAAAGTTCCCTGACACTTCTGTAGTTGGATTTGTGTGTTTAGCTTGGATCCTAATAATTTTGAAAAGGAGAAATTTATAATGGCACTGTTTGGAAAGAAAATTAAAAACGAAAAAACAACTTCTTGCTGCTGTAATGGAAATTGTGGTGCAGAAAGTGCAACAAAAGCGGAAGGTTCTATAACCGAAGGTGCGAGGGTAAAGGTGTTGGGCAGTGGTTGTGCCAAGTGCAACCAACTGGAAGCGGCAACAAAAACGGCCTTGGAGCAGCTTGGGATGGACACAACTATAGACCATGTGACTGATTTCAAGCAGATTGCTTCCTACGGCGTGATGACAACCCCTGCTCTTGTCATTGACGGGAAAGTGGTTTCCTACGGTAAGGTGCTTAAAACAGAGGAAGTTGTAAAGATCCTGCAAAAGGTTTGATAACACTTAGTTTCATTCCAAGGGGATGTTATTCTGAATAATCCGCTGCATATCGTACTGATATCGATACCGTTGATTATCCAGACTTTCCTGATATTTTTTGTTGCTTATCTTGCAAGCAAAGTACTGAAACTGCCGCATGATATAGCCGCACCAGCTGGGATGATAGGTGCTTCAAACTTCTTTGAATTAGCTGTTGCTGTTGCGATTTCTCTTTTTGGGGCCAAATCACCCGCAGCACTTGCGACAATTGTTGGAGTATTGACTGAAGTTCCTGTGATGCTGATACTTGTAAAGATAGCGAATAATACGAAAGGATGGTTCAAGGACGAGTAAGACCTGGTGCTGGGTAAACTAAAGACCGAATTAATACCGGTGCTGTTCGCCTTATTGAGCATCTAACATCCTTTCGAAAACATCGGCGTAACTTGCAGCTGCAGTGAAATAATAATTTTATTTTCTTATAAGTCATTCATAATTTTTTTCATCCATACTTCTAATTCCAATAGAAACTTATCGTAATCAGGTATAAATAACCTATCCAGACCTTAGCGGATATCGATAAGCGGCTGGAAGAACTGCAAATAGAACTTTTGAAGCTGGCCAGTTCCAATGCGGATTATGATAAGGTTGGCGATGAGATTTTATCGCCTAAGTGCCCAGAAGCAAAAATTGCAAGTAAAAAACGCCAACCGTGATGAACTTAAAAAGCGTATAGCGGATATGAGTGCATTTCTAAAAGAACAGCCCACCGACATTACCGATTACGACGAGCAACTTGTCCGGAGGCTAATTGACCAAAAGTTATTTTAGCTCCTAAGGGTAGAAATCCCAAGAGCTTCTGATACCGCAATTATTACAGCTTGGGTAAGGGATGCGAAAAGCCAAGGGAATATTTCCAGTACATATTTACAACTCCTTTTAGGAGTTAATGTGCTCTTATATAAGATTTATATCCCGTCCACCAAACTCAACAAACACATCTCGCAGTGTTTTCTTATTCAATTCTACAAATATACATAGCAGAATGCTTGCCGGTATTGATAACTTTGAGATTGCCGACATGATTCGTCAATTCATCCCTGATGCTCCCTATGAAGTTGAAATAGTCTCCACCTTCCAGCCACTCAACAACGTCGGTAATCAATGAGCGCTGTTCATTATAGTCGATCAAAACAGCTGTATGCTTGGCAACTCTTTTCATCTCATTATAAAGGGTCAACCTCTCCTCTGGCATAAGTCCGTGAGCCACATAAGATGATATGGCAAGATCAAAACTTTTATCTCGGAATGGGAGCCCATTAAGCACATCTCCATGAATGAATTGAATATCCTGTTGGTTAGGTTTTGTTTTTCCAACCTTTTTTCGTGCAATCGCCAACATAGCTTCGGCAGGGTCTATCCCGGTCACATCCACACCACATTCTTTTAGCACCTTACATAGTGCTCCTGTTCCGCACCCTATGTCGATGATGCTTTGATAAGTTGAAAAATCCAACTCTTCTTTGGCATTGTCGAAAATGTAGTGGTAGTGCCTCACTTGCCAGCTAAAAAACAGGCCATAAACAGCAGCTATTTTATTAAATAGATATGCCTTTTCCCTCATCTAAAAATCCTTCCTATTCCAAAAACAGTAAAAATGCCATATTTTACAGACCTTTCCGCTCGTTGCATAGCGAACGGAAATCTAACACCCGTTGTCTCGCATAAGTAGGCTATTTGATTTTTCTGAATACAACAAGCCTAATTCTATGATTAATACCCATGGTCAACATGTTGCCATTTACCGCCATTTGTTCTTACCAGAATCCACATCCAATTGTCGTATGTGCTATTAGGATTTAAGGAACCGTCTCCACCTGATCCGTCAACATCAAAAGAAGACAATAAAACTATGACTTCATCTGCATCATTTCTATCTGCC
>CAZQHS010000037.1:10929-13876 GCA_964593485.1 uncultured Clostridiaceae bacterium | reverse complement strand
GATCGCCTTCGGGGCCTGACCTTAAATCGTGAAGTTGTTCCAAATAATCTTCTTTTAAAGCATTGTAATCCGGATGATCAAAGCCTAATACTTTGGCGGAGCATAGTCCTGCAAGTCTGCCTTCTACCATGGCACTGCTGGCTTCTTCAATACCTGCTACGTCCCCTGCCACGAATATCCCGGGGATGCTTGTCTCCATTTCTTCGTTTCTAATAGGTACATGGCCGCTGAGTTCTCGTACATATTTCATTTCACAACCATTTTGCCATAATAGTTCTCCCAAAGGTGTCAATCCTGTGGATATACAAAGCACGTCGGTTTCTATATCAAACTCTGTTCCAGGTATTTCTTTTTTATTATCATCAAGTTTAATTAGAGTTATTCTTTCTAATTTATCCTCACCGTGGGCATATACCACTTTGTGCTGAGGCATTATAGGTACTCCCATTCTTCTTAATTTAGCGGCATGAACTGCATATCCGCCGTATTTGGGACTTCTGCATATTACACCTTTGACCTTTACACCTGCCTGAATTAACTGATAGCTGACTATAAGACCGATGTTTCCTGCACCGGCCATAAAAACGCTGTCCCCGGGTGAAACTCCGTATACGTTCATCAATGTCTGGACTGCACCAGCTCCGTATATGCCTGGAAGATCATTGTTGGGGAAAGCGGGAAACTTTTCAGAAGCTCCTGTGGCAAAAACAATTGCACGGGGCTTTATTTTTATATACTCGTCTTCTTTTTCGACGGTGAGTACTCCGTCTTCATAAAAACCAATGACTGTCGCATCAAGCATTATTTTTATTTTGTTGCCGTACTGTTCCATTTCTTTTTTTAGTATGGCCGGAATATCAACTCCCCTTACTGATGCATGTTGTTTTTGAGAGCCGAAAAACATATGAGTCTGTTTTATAAGTTGTCCACCCAAATGGCTGTCCCGATCAAGAAGAAGAACTTCCGCACCGGATGCTGCTGCATTTATTGCGGCACACATTCCTGCAGGGCCTCCTCCTATGATGGCAATATCTGTTTTAATCATCTTATATCACCCTTCCCTTTTTGAGTTTCTACAACAGCTCCTTCAATCAGTTTTTCTACGCATGTCCTAACATTGGGCTTTCCATTTACAACCATCAAACAGGATGAACAGTTTCCGATGGCACAATAAAAACCCCGGGGCCTGTTGCGTCGGTGAGTATACCCTAACACTTTGATACCTTGAGCGTGCAGGGCTGCAGCTATGGGCTCTCCTTCGTATCCCTCCATTTCTATTCCGTTGTAAGTAAATTTGACCTTTCTGCCTTTCTCAAATGTGAGAATCGGATGGTTCTCTATTCTCATTCCCTGACCTCCTGTCTATTTTTATTATGTTTTTATGTTAATGCAATATATTAACCAAAGTATATATTCTCAAAATAATTTAAAAATCCTTCTTTATTTGAAAGGTTATTAAATTTTTGTAAATTATTCCGACTTATTCATGTAAAAATCCACATTATAATTATTTTATTAAATTTTAATGTGGATTTTGTCGTTTTAAACCTGCGTTATTAAATTATTCTTCCGTTTCCGATTTTTCCGGTTCAACTGATTCTATTATTTCTTCTATTTCTTCTATTTCTTTTGCTTCTTCATCTACTGCCCCTACCGGTACTTCTGCTGCTGTTTCTTCTTCTTCATCTACTGCCCCTACCGGTAATTCTGCTGCTGTTTCTTCTTCTTCTATTTCTTCTATTTCTGCATCTTCTATATTTTCTGCTGCTGTTTCTTCTTCTTCTTCCGGTATTTCTGTTACTGTTTTTTCTGCTTCTACCGGTACTTCTGCTGCTGCTTCTTCTACTATATTTTCCGCTGCTGTTTCTTCTGCTTCTACCGGTATTTCTGCTTCTTCCTCCGTTTGTGCTTCAATTATGCTTAGGCTCATTTTTTTATCAGGAATATTGGCATCTATGATTTTGACTTTTACTATTTCGCCTATTTCCAATACTTGTGAGGGCTTGGCAATTCTCTCATCTGCTATCTGGGATATGTGGATAAGTCCGTCTACTCCCGGTTCTATTTCGGCAAAGGCACCGAAATTAGCAAATCTCACTATTTTTACTTCTATTATATCACCTATGTTATATTTGCCTATTATGGCATCCCAGGGTTCCGGCATGGTCTGTTTCAGCCCTAAGGAAACCTTGTTTTTGTCTTGGTCAAAAGATAGTACAACAACTTCCACTTTTTCCCCGGGGGACAATACTTCAGAGGGATGGTTGATTCTCACCCAGGATAACTCGGAGATATGAATCAAGCCGTCAAGTCCGCCGATATCAACAAAGGCACCGAAATCAGTAAGCCTTTTTACTTCTCCTACAATCCTTTTGCCTACATCTACGCTGTCCCAGAATTTTTGTTGTAGCTTTTCTCTTTCTTCTAATAAGTGGGCTTTTCTTGATAGGATTATCTTCTTATTCTCTTTAATTAATTCAATTATTTTTACGGTAACTTCCTGACCTCTGAAAGATTCCAAATCATTTATAAAAAACAAATCAAAAAGCGATGCGGGCATAAATGCTTTAACGCCCAAGAGTTCAACTATGCCTCCGCCTTTGACTATATCTTTGACAATTCCCTTGATGGAGAGGTTGTTTTTATGAACGGATTCCAATGTTATAAAGTTCTTATCTAATTCAACCATTTTTTTAGATAGAACCACGTTTCCTTCACCGTCATTAATCCTTACAACCTTTACTTCGATTTCATCACCCACATTTACTATTTCGGAAGGTTTTACATCTGTGTCGTGTGTCAGTTCTGCTCTGCTAATAATACCATCCGCTTTGTATCCTATGTTTACAATTACCTCATCATCGTTAAGAGATAGGACTATCCCTTTGACGGTGTCGCCTTCGCTTAATCTTACGAAACTTTTTTCGTATTCTTCCATGAGGTTTTC
>CAZQHS010000037.1:0-10829 GCA_964593485.1 uncultured Clostridiaceae bacterium | reverse complement strand
TGTTGGTTCAACTTCTGTTGGTTCAACTTCTGTTGGTTCAACTTTTGCTGCATCGTCTTCTATTATACCTGACACCGGATTTTCTTCTTTGTCGGCAGCATCATCTGCAATTTCACTTGCAGTCTTTGTTGTTTCCACGCTTGCCATTTCATCCGGGGGTTCGTTTGCTTCTAATTCAACGGCTTCGCCTGAAATTTCATTTTCAGCCTTGTCTTCGGTTGTTTCTGTGTCTTCATTTACGTTTATGACTTCATCTGTGTCGGGGTTCACGTTTTCATTTAAGTCTTCGTTTGTGTTTTCCTTTACTTTTTCGTTATCAAAGTCTTGCATTTTGTTTATTACCTCCTTTAATATCCAATCAGGTGTCGATGCCCCTGCTGTAATTCCGGCCTTTTTAATGTCTATGAACATTTCTTTGGTTAGCTCATCGGATGTTTCTATATGATAAGTATTATTACATTCTTCCTTGCAAATTTCAAATAATTTACCCGTATTTGAGCTGTTTCTACCACCTATCACAAGCATAAGATCAACTTCTTTTGCCAGGCTCTTTGCCTCTTTCTGCCTGTTTTCCGTGGCACTGCATCTTGTGTTGAATATATTTACCGTTTTATATTTATCATTTACTTTTTTAGAAATAGCATCCCAAAGATCAGATGTTATTGTAGTTTGTGCAACTAAACATATTCTATCATATAAAGGTAGATTGTCTACAGTCTTTTCGTTCTCTATTATGACAGCTTCATTATTGCACCAGCCGTTTATGCCTATAACCTCGGGATGTATGGGATTGCCTGCTATAAATATTTTGCACCCCTCGTTGTAATTTTGCCTCACTATTTTGTGAATTTTTGATACAAAAGGACAGGTGCAGTCTATATAATTAATCTCTTTTTCTTTGATTTTATTAAGTACGGCACGGGAAACACCATGGGACCTGATTATTAAAGTGGTATTTTTGTCTTCTAATTCTTTTAGGGCATCTATATCATCTATTTCACGGAGTCCTAATTGAAGAAGTTTATTTATCACTTGCCGGTTGTGAATAAGTGTTCCGTAAGTATAAATATTTTTATCATTTGCCCCTTCCAGCTCTTTAATGGTTTTTTCCACTGCGTTTTTCACACCGAAACAAAATCCCGAATTCTTTTCTACTATAATCTCCACAACAAGTCCCCCTATAATGCTCTTATCTTTTTCATTATTTCAATGCTTATATCCGTATAGTCGCTGTTTTTCAGCTTTTTGCCATAAAATTCTTCAAGGCTTATAATTTCACCTATAATAATCTTGGAGCTACGGAAAAATTTATAGGTTGACTTTATTGATACGGGCAATATATCTTTTTGTGCCCTAATAGCCAACATGGCAATTCCAGGCTCTGCTCTCAGTTCATCTGTTTTGTTTCTTGTGCCCTCGGGAAAGATTCCGATGTTTTTGTCCTCTTTTAGGTATTTCAAAGAGGTTTTAATACTTTTTATATCAGCTTCTCCCCTTTTAATGGGATAAGCCCCTACTGCATAGAGCAATTTTCTCAATAGTTTATTTTTGAACAATTCCACTTTAGCCATAAAGTGTAATTGTGGCGGAAGTGCTATAGCCATTAAGATAGGGTCAAGAGCCCTTATATGGTTTCCGCATACTATATACCCCTCGTTTTTCGGCAAGTTTTCTTTGCCCAGAACTTTAATATTATATATAAGAAACAAAAACGGTTTTATTATGGTTTTTATTATTCCATATAACACAAAACTGCCCCCTCACATTTCTGCCCTTTATTTTGCAAAGTTTTATTAAATGCGGCGAAGCCGCTTTTGTTCATTAAGTCGTTTATCTATATGCCCCAACATTTCAGCGACAACTTCTTCAATGGTTTTGCCATCTGTATCTATGACAATGGCATCGTCGGCTTTTTTTAAGGGGGAAACCTCTCTGGTACTGTCTATCCCATCCCTTTTGTTTATTTGATCTATCATATCCTGTAGCTCGTATTTTTTCCCGGCGGCATTTAACTCCAATAGCCTTCTTTTGGCTCTTTCTTCCACGGAGGCTATCATAAAGAATTTTATTCCCGCATGGGGAAAAATTGTTGTGCCTATATCCCTGCCATCAGCTACAACATTTTTGGTCTTAGCTATTTTTCTTTGGACATCAGCTACAACGTCCCTGACTTCCGAAATCTTTGCCGGATAGGAAGAATTGGCACTGACATCATTGCTTCTTATCTCCAAGCTAACGTCTTTGCCATCTAAATATACTTTTTCATCCTTAAAGTCAATCTCCGTGCTTTTCATCATGTGAATTATGCCTGGAGTGTCATTCATGGGGATGCCCATTTGAATAGCCTTCAGGGTAACTGCTCTAAAAAGTGCACCGGAATCGATATAAAAATAGGATAAAGCCTTGGCTATCCTTTTCGCCGCCGTGCTTTTACCTGCACCGGCAGGCCCGTCTACGGCAATAGCTGTATACATTTCATAACCCCCTACGTCAAAAGTATCAATTTCTATTATAACATGATTACAGTTAAAACCTCATCTTTACTCTAAAAAGATAGACCAAATTTCTATTTATTTGATAACTGAACCCTTCATTTGGAATGCTTATATTATCGCTTACACTTTGTACGGTAATATTAATTTTATCTGAACTGTTTATCCCGTCAATCTCTATTATATCAGATTCATTTACCACCAAAGTTATGGATTGTTTATCAAAGATATATTTTTCAACGCCGTTTATCAGAATTTTTAGAGGCTGTTCTCTATTGAATCTGTCTGCTTTTAACGTGATTACCCCTTCGGTAAAGCCAAACAAATTGTCAATAATGGCTTTGCCCTCCAACTTTATTGTGGAGCTTGGAGGCAGCTCGTCTATGGTTAGAAATTTAAGAAACTGTGTAAACATTGTCAGTAAAAATAAGGCGATTAGAATCTTTTTTAACCTAAACCCTATTTTTTCCCACCTTATCATATATCGGCGATATCTTTCATCTATTCTTGAGCTCATATATAATACTCCTAAAACTTTTATTGGTATTATATTGCTCAATTTTACCATATTTAATCACACATTATAACAAGATACAGTAAAGAGTTTTATGAACTCGCCGCTTATAGAAGCGGGAGATATCCTTACACCTCGTTATAAGGAGCCTTTGCAGCACCTACTAATGAGATGGTTTTGTCGCTTTTAGATTTAGCATCCGGAGTGTGTATAGGCTTAGTGTCTTTTTACGCGTTTTGCCCCGCCGTATAACCCGTTGAAAAAGCAATCTGCAAGTTATAGCCTCCTGTAAAACCATGAACATCTATGACTTCTCCCGCAAAGTACAGGCCTTTTATAAGTTTTGATTCCATGGTTTTGGGGTTTATTTCATTAACAGATATGCCCCCTGCAGTGATTATGGCCTCTGATATAGGCCTTGGTTTTGTAATTTCAAAGGAAAGATTTTTCAATACATGAATGAGCCCCTCTCGTTCTTCCTTGGATATTTGGTTTACCGGCTTTGTTTCGGGAATACCAGAAAGATTGATTATCGTGGATATCATCTTTTGGGGCAATAAATCATTTAAAGAGTTTTTAAACTGTTTATTTATGAATAAATCAAAATCCTTGAGTAATCTTTTGTTTAGCTCTTCAATAGACATATAGGGCTTTAAGTCAATGGTTATATAGGCCTTCCTGCCCTTATTTAACGCTTCTACGGCATAATAACTAATCGATAGTATCAATGGTCCTGAAAGTCCAAAATGTGTGAATAGCATCTCACCAAAGTCTTTATAGAGTACCTTATCATCGGATTTTAAGGTAATGGTAACATTTTTCAAAGAAAGACCCTGCAAGTCCTTTATATATTCCTCTTTTACCTCCAAAGGAACCAAAGAAGGTGACAGTTGGGTTACTTTATGACCTAAAGTTTCGGCAAACTTGTAGCCGTCACCGTCGGAACCCGTGATGGGATAGGAAAGTCCCCCAGTTGCTATGATTACTGATTTGGAACTTATGACAGTATCGTCATATAGTTTTACACCTATGATATTGTTTTTTCCCCTTAATATTGAGGCAACTTTGGCTTTGAACTTAATGTCAACGCCGTTTTGTTTCATATATTTTTCAAAGTGTTTTATTACATCACTTGATTTATCGGAAGCCGGATATACCCTGTTACCTCTTTCCACTTTGGTTTTTAGGCCTAAAGAGTTTAACAGGGATACGGTGTCCTCATTGGAAAAGTTGTTTAATGCACTGTATAGAAATTTATGATTTCGAGAAACATTTTTCAAAAATTCATCCAAAGATGCCGTATTTGTAATATTACATCGACCTTTGCCGGTTATATAAACTTTCTTCCCCAATTTTTCGTTTTTTTCAAGGAGCAGCACCTTTTTGCCCATGCTTCCTGCTGTGCCTGCGGCTATCATTCCCGATGCTCCCCCGCCGATAACAATTACATCATATTCCAATATAAAATGCCCCAATCTTTTTATTCTTTTTATTTATTATCAATTATGCACTTGATTTATATTCTATCAATATTTACGACAATATTATAGTATTTTCAAGAAAGTTTTAGTTATAAGTGCTGGATAGGCTACACTAATGATCTTTATAGAGAAGTAAAAAATTATACAATGTATGAACTATAGCTACACACAACGAATCTTTCCCTGCTTTTCCTAAAACAAAAGCGGCTTCGCCACATTTAATGGCTATCGTTATGTTGCTAAACTATATAAAAAAACCTGTTCTTTCGAACAGGTTTTTAAGTTTAATCCTAATACCAGCCTCTTAATTTCATTGCCGTGGCAACCTTTTTAATTGAGAACATGTAGGCTGCAGTTCTCATGGGTACATTATATTCTTCTTTGATTGCATAAATTGCATTGAATGCATCAACCATGGCGATTTCTTCTTTTTCTTCAACTTCTTTTTCAGACCAATAATAACCGTATAGGTTTTGTACCCATTCAAAATAAGATACAGTTACACCGCCGGCATTTGTAAGAATATCCGGTGTCAACAATATACCCTTTGAATTGATAACTTCATCACCGTCGGGTGTAGTAGGTCCGTTTGCCGCCTCACAAATCAACTTGGCTTTAATGGTCTTTGCCACTTCGCCTGTGATTTCATTTTCCAATGCAGCAGGAACCAAAATATCTACCGGTAATGCAAAGAATTCTTCTTTGGTAATCTCTTTTGCACCGGGGAATCCGATGAGTGTTCTGTTCTTTTTCATATATTCAGCACATGCATAAACATCAATACCGTCTTCGTTGTAGATTGTGCCGTTCCATTCGCAAACAGCAACAATTTTGCCACCTAATTTTGCCAAATTCATTGCGGTATGGCTTCCTACGTTTCCGTACCCTTGAAGTGCAATGCTTGCTCCTTCAAAGCTCATTCCCAATTTCTTTGCAGCTTCTCTTGCCGTTACAGCAACACCAAAGCCTGTAGCTGCTGTTCTTCCTTTGGAACCGCCGAATTCAACGGGTTTTCCGGTAATAACGCCTAAGGAGTTTTGACCTGTAACTTTATTGTATTCGTCAACCATCCAAGCCATAACCTGAGCATTGGTTCCTACATCAGGTGCAGGAATATCCAATCTGTCGCCAATAAGTTTATGAACAGCATCTATGTAGCCTCTGGCTAATCTTTCCAATTCTCCTGATGATAGTTTAAGGGGATCAACTATAACTCCGCCTTTGCCTCCGCCGTAAGGAATTCCTGTCACGCAGCATTTAAATGTCATCCAGATAGATAATGCCATAACCTCTTCTCTGGTAACACCAGGGTGGAACCTGATACCGCCTTTACCCGGACCCACTGCGTCGTTATGCATAGCCCTATAACCTGTAAATACTTTTAAAGAACCATCATCCATTTTAACAGGGATAGCTACCTCTAAAACTCGTAAAGGTTGTTTTAAAATTTCATAAACTACAGGGTCCATGCCCAATTTATCGCAAGCTTCTTTGACTTGTTTTTGAGCATTTAATAATGGATTTAAATTGTCTTTCCCAGCCATTTTTAAAAGACCTCCTAATATATTTTCTATTTAAAGCGATGCAGGCGCTTTAAATTCATTTTTAAACTGACAGTTCATCAGTTTATTTAAGATATTCTATAAAGTTGATTAAAATCCTTCTCTATTTGTATGTTATTTAATTGTTTGCCAAAAGATTCTTCACACGCATCCAGAATGACATTTTTGGCACATGTGTCTTTGACCTTGTTAATTTTTCTCTTTATAAGAATAAATTTTGTATTTATCCCATATTTCTTCTAATTTTGTAAATGATTCAGAAAGCCTGACTCTTTCCTTTATACCCACGGCTACGATTAAAGCATTTAGAAGGCTCAGGGGTGCAACTAACGAATCCACAAAGGCTTCCATGTTGCTTTTGGCAATCAAAGTATAATCGGAATAAGAAGCCAAAGGCGATAACAAGCTGTCGGTTATGGCCAATACCTTGGCACCTTGAGTTTTGGCATAGTCCAAAGCTTCTATTGTTTTGGACGAATATCTGGGGAAACCGATACCTATTACCAAATCATCTTTACCGACTCTAAATAAAGATTCAAATATATCCGATATGGAATGAGTTACCGTATGAACGTTTCCTCTTATAAGATTAAGATAAAAGCTCAAAAAGTCCGCTAAGGTCCTTGAACTTCTAAGGGCGACAATATATACATGTTTTGCTTCAATTATGCTGTTTACGGCATCTTCAAATGCTTTAATATCCGCATCTCCCAAGGTGATTTTTATATTGTCCATGTCAGCTTTTAGGACTCTTTTTAATATACTTTCTTTATCATCATATTCAGTAGTCAGCTCAATTCTTTGAACGGTGGTAAGCCTTGTTCTCAGCATTTCTTGCAAAACTTTTTGCATTTGAGGATATCCTTCAAAATTCAAAACATTTGCAAATCTTACAACAGTTGATTCACTAACACCAACCTTTTCACCTAATTTGGCAGCCGTCATAAAAGCCGCCTTATCGTAGTTATCCATTATATATCCGGCAATCAATTTCTGACCTTTGCTAAGTCTGGGAAAAAGTATCTGTATTTTTTTTACTAAATCTATATTTGTACTCATTGTGTTACCTACCTTATTTACTGTTTAAAGCCATTTCTCCCATTTCAAAGCCCATAAATAGGGCTTTTTTGTTTAGTTCTTCTGTTCCTTTGGGAACTCTGCTCAACACTGCTTTTTCCAAAGATTCTCTGGAAACTATATCTGTTATTGCTACCAAAACACCCAAAGCCACAATATTAGTAACCATGTGCTTGCCTATTTTATTGGTGGCAGTATCTATGATGGGTACTGAATAAATCTTTGCTTCTCCTTCTTTATACTCCACACTATCATCCAAAATAAGTATGCCATCTTTCATTAATCCGCAACTGTATTGGTCATAGGACTTTTGTGTCAATGCCAATAATACTCCGCAATCTCTAACCTTTGGAAAATCAATAACATCATCCGAAATTATTACTTCGGATTTGCTGGCACCACCCCTTGCTTCAGGGCCGTAGGATTGAGTTTGAATAGCATTTTTTCCGTCGTATATTGCTGCTTCGGCCAAAATAATTCCGGATAATAGCAGCCCTTGTCCCCCGGAACCGCTCAGTCTAATTTCATGCCTATCCATTATTCATTCTCCTTTCCAAAGCTATCGATAATCTTTTTATATTCATCAGTATATTCGGGCTCGGTAATGTTTTTGAATTCGCCAATGAGGAACTTGCCCTTTAATGACTCCGGCGGCAACTTAGCTGCTGCAGTAACATTAACCGCATTATCTTTTTGCCATTCAAGCATTGCTACTGCATCACCTTTTTTGTTTTTCCTTCCATAATAAGTGGGACAGTCACTTATAGCCTCAATAACAGAAAATCCGTTGTTCTTTAAGCCTTTTTCTATTAAATTAGTCAAAAGAGTCGCATGATAAGCGGTCGCTCTTGCAACATAGGTTGCCCCTGCTGCTGATGCCAAACCGGGAATATCAAATGTTTTATCTATATTACCATAAGGTGCGGTTGTTCCTTTGTCATGGGTGGGAGTAGTTGGGGAATACTGACCACCTGTCATTCCGTATATATTATTGTTATAGACTATGGCTGTTATATCAATGTTTCTGCGGCATGCGTGTATAAAGTGATTCCCTCCGATGGCGGTGGCATCTCCGTCGCCTGTAATAACAATAACCTTAAGGTCCGGCCTTGCATGTTTGATGCCTGTAGCAAAAGCTAAGGCCCTGCCATGAGTTGTGTGAAGAGTGTCAAAATCCAAATATCCCGTTGCTCTCGAAGAACATCCGATACCGGAAACAATACATATTTTATCTCTGTCAAACCCTGACTTATCAATAGCAACAGTTATTGCTCTTGTTATTATTCCATGACCGCAACCAGGGCACCATATTTGTGGTAATTTATTTGTTCTGAAATATTTATCTACTACTGAACTTGGCATTACAGCACCTCCTCTATTTTCGCTATAATCTCATCGGGAGTAATCATTTCGCCGCTAACCTTATTAACTTTTTCTATTTTGGAATTACACTTGCAAATTCTTTCTACTTCGTAGGACAATTGGCCTAAATTCATTTCTGCAACAATTATGGTTTTTACCCCTTTTGATAATTCCTCAAGTCGTTTTTCGGGGAAGGGCCATATGGTTATAGGTCTAAATGTTCCAACTTTGTAACCTTTCTCCCTCATCATTTTCATTGCTTCATTTGAAGTTCTGGCTATGCTGCCCACGGATAGAATAATTATATCTGCATCCTCGGTATTTTGCTCTTCCCATTCTATAATATCTTCTTTGTTATCCTCTATCTTGGCACATAGTCTTCTTATTAACCTGTCGGCTACTTTTGGACTGCCGCTTGGGAAACCGGTCTCATCATGAATCAATCCGGTTACATGAAATCTATATCCTTCGCCATAACTTGCCATGGGAGGAACTAAATTTTCATCGGGCTTAAAAGGCAGATATTCTTCTTTGCTTACTTCGGTTTTTTTTCTATTGATTATTTCAATTTTTGATGTGTCCGGCAACACTACTTTTTCTCTCATATGGCCTAAAATTTCATCCGTTAGTATTATGACCGGAACTCTGTATTTTTCTGAAAGGTTAAAAGCTTTTATTGTAATGTCAAAAGTTTCCCTGACGGAAGATGGTGAAAGTACTATTACCGAATGGTCTCCGTGAGTACCCCATCTTGATTGCATAATTTCACCTTGAGCGGGCGACGTAGGTAATCCTGTACTTGGTCCTCCTCTTTGCACATTTACAATAACACAAGGAACCTCTGCAATAGCCGCGTATCCTATGTTTTCCTGTTTTAGTGAAAATCCGGGTCCGGATGTGGCTGTCATACTTTTTAATCCTGCAAGGGAAGCACCGATAGTTGCTGCCATACTGGCAATCTCGTCTTCCATCTGTATGAATTTTCCTCCGATTTGAGGCAGTCTTTCAGATGAGATTTCTGCTATTTCCGTAGATGGAGTTATGGGATATCCCGCAAAAAATTTCATACCGGCAACTATAGCACCCTCAACGCACGCCTCGTTTCCTTGCATCAATAATTCTTTACTTTTCATTTTTCTTCCCCCTAAGATATATTGCGTAATCAGGACATCTCAACTCACATTGTCCACATTGAATGCATTTGTCGATATCTACTATTTCCACTTTTTCGTTTTTTAGTGTTAAAACCTGTTTGGGACAGAATTTAACACATATTCCGCAACCTTTGCACCAATCCTTATTGATTACAAGCTTTTCTGTTACTACTTCATTACTGCTCACATGCTAACCTCCTTCACCATAATGCAATTAAAATTTCATTTTTGTAAGTATATTTTTATTTCTGCAATTTTACCTTCATTTTTAGTATAAATCAATAGGTTCTATTTTTCAATATTATTTGAGATATTTTCTAAAAAAAATAAAAAAGCAAAAGGGACAGTCCCCATTGCTTTTTGTTCTTCTTGAAAGCAAAAGGGACAGTCCCCTTTGCTTCTGTGTCCCTATTATTTAAATATTATCTGTACCTCTTTTCCGAGACCACGGGCAACTTTAGCCAGAAAGTCAAGTGATGGATTATAAGTTCCACTTTCCAAACGGCTAATGTTGGATTTTTGGGTGCCAACGCGGAGTGCTAATTCTTCCTGGGTAATGTTTTCTCGTGTTCGTGCCTCAATAATTTGAGAAATAACATCATATCGCGGTTTTAGCTTTTCGTACTCAATTTTAAATTCTTCATCCTTCATTAAGAGGTCCTTAACTTCTGAGAACTTAGCTCCTGCTTTACTCATCCTCACACCTTCTTTCATAATCCACCTTATACCTCAGTGCCCGTTCAAGCTCCTTTCGGGGTGTCTTTTCGGTCTTTTTCGTAAAACCGTGAAGCAGCACGAAGGTATTCTTATGGTATGTAAAATAGAATATTCTACTTATATCTGATGCAAATTTAACTCTTAGTTCAAAAATTCCTTTGTATGGTGCACCTTTTATAGATTTAACATAAGGCTCTCTTAAATTAGAACCATGCTTTTCAAGTAGTTCTATTTCCCTAAAGGCTTTTGCTCTCATTTTTACATCTAATAAAAGCAAATATTCAAGAACTGGTATGTTCCCACTTTCCTTTTTATAGTATTCTACTTGCCAGTCCATGATACACCCCCTACATTAGTGTATTCATTTCTTAACACGATGTTATCATATACGATAACATAAGTCAATTCATTTTTTGGATTTTATCAGAAAAAGTAAGCAAAAAGAACCGTCCCCGCTGTTTATAAGCAAA
>CAZQHS010000036.1:0-14082 GCA_964593485.1 uncultured Clostridiaceae bacterium | reverse complement strand
TGGGTGGGTATGTAATAGATGTGGATTTAATTGGGAGAGAAGTTGTTCAAAAAGCGGAAAAAGCTTATAATGAAATAGTTAAGCATTTTGGACTGGATATACTGCTGCCAAACGGAGAAATAAATCGTAAAAAATTAGGCGATATAGTGTTTTCAAGTCTGGGGGAACTAAAAGTTTTGAACGAAATTACTCATCCGGAGATAATAAGAAAAGTAGAAAAAAAAATAGCTGAGTTAAAAGAAAATGGAATTCGGAATATAGTAGTAGATGCTGCTATATTGACTGAAATGGGTTTGGACAAATATTGTGACAGCGTATGGTTGATACATGTGGACAAGGAAACTCAACTTAATAGATTAATTGAAAGGGACAGGTTTGTTTATTTGGATGCACTGAATAGAATAAAAAGCCAGTATGAAAATTCAGAGAAATTTGGGGTTGCGGATGTTATTATAGATAACAATAAACCGCTGGAAATTGTCAAAGAAAAAATTTATGAATTATGGAATATTACAATCAAAGGAAAGGAATGAACATAATTGTCTGAGATAAAAAGCCTGGCGGATGTAAATAATCTTACCATATCAGAAGACAGGATGCTTTTTTCCGCAAACGAAAATGAAATTTTAGAAGGCACTACCACGGATATTTATTTTGTCAGAACCATGGATATTTTAAAAGAAATGAATATTGAAGATAGGATAGTGACCGCGGAGATATTCCCAAGGAAACCCGGTATATTTGTAGGCATAAAAGAAGTTTACAATATATTAAAGGAAAAAAATATTGAAATATGGGCTTTACCTGAAGCCTCTGAATTTGAAAGCAAAGAAACCATCATGAGAATTATCGGACCTTATAATGAGTTTGGAATTTATGAGACCGTAATATTGGGTGTCCTTGCAAGCTCCTGTGGTTGGGCAACGGCAGCGAAAGAATGTAAAGAAGCATGTGGCGACAAACCTTTTATAATATTCGGTTCCCGGCATGTACATCCGGCTGTGGCACCTGTAATGGAGAGATCAGCCGTTATTGGCGGTGCAAGTGGTGCCAGCAATATCCTGGCGGCTAAAATAATGGGAATGGAACCTTCAGGTACACTACCCCATGCATCATTTTTGATTGCTGGGGATACTTTGCCTGTGTCACTGGCTTACGACAAAATTTCCCCCAAAGAACACAGAAGAACTATACTCATTGATACTTTTAAAGACGAGGCTGAAGAAGCATTGAGAATTGCAAAGGCTTTAGGGAAAAACCTTTATGCCATTAGGTTGGATACCCCTAGTGAAAGGGGAGGTGTAACTGTAGAACTCGTCAAAGAGGTAAGAGCTCGCCTTGATATAGAAGGTTATGGATTTGTAAAAATTTTGGTATCCGGAGGATTATATCCGGATAAGATTAAGCAATTAAGCCAAGCCGGGGCAGATGCTTTTGGTGTGGGCAGTTACATATCCGGTGCATCAGCTATAGATATGACCATGGACTTAAAAGAAATTGAAGGGAAGCCTATAGCAAAAAGAGGAAGAATACCGGGAAGGGTTGAAAATCCAAGGCTTATCAGACTCAAATAGGAAGGATTACATATGAAACGCATAATCAGTTTTGTTATAATTATACTACTGTTTATTTTAGTCGGATGCAGGCAATCCGGGATATCAGAGGAAAAAGGCATCAAAGTAGAAGACGAAAAACCAATGATTGATGGTCAGCTCAACATTGCTTGCATTGAACCTATAAGCTTTAACCCTATAAAAAATA
This sequence comes from uncultured Clostridiaceae bacterium, assembly GCA_964593485.1. Lineage (GTDB taxonomy): Bacteria > Bacillota > Clostridia > Lutisporales > Lutisporaceae > JAAYKT01. The sequence continues at coordinate 12,321 of CAZQHS010000036.1, read as the reverse complement.
AAAACAAGTCTTATCAAGATATAACAAGTCTGTTTTTTGCCGGACTTTTTGAATATGATAAAGAATCAAAAATTACTCCTGTTTTAGCAAAGGATATTGATATTGATAAAAAATCAGGCAAGGGTATTATCAGATTAAAAAACGATATTTTTTGGAGTGATGGAAACAAAGTAACGTCAAGGGACATTAAATTTACCATGGATATGATTAAAAACAGTCCGGATTCCATTTATAATAAGAATCTTTTGCGAATACAGAATTATAAAATTATTGATGAAGAAACCTTAAGCATTAGTTTCACGAAACCTTATTATAATTTGGTTGAACAATTATGTTTCCCCATAATACCAGGGCACATATATTCTCTAAAAGAAAATTATATTCCTGTGGGAACAGGACCATATAAGGTAACGGATTATAATAAACAGAAATATATGGATTTGGAACCGAATTCTTTTTATTGGAAAGACAAAAAACCCTTTATCGGGAAAATAAAAGTGATTTTTGTAGATGATAAACATGCTTTTGATACGGTTTTTCAATCGGGAGCAATAGATATACTTCACGCATCATCCTACGATTGGGAAAAATATAAAGAACAAAAAGACATAAATACAATAAAGTACACATCCGATGGCCTGGAACTCGTACTTATAAATCATAATAATGAAATACTGAAAGATACTGAAATCAGACAGGCTTTAATGTTCGGTATCAACAGAAAGGCCATTGTAGATAAACACCTTTTAGGTCATGCAGTCTTGACAGATACCCCCGTAAAACCAGGTTCACAGTTTGATGATGGCATAGGTATAAGATATAATTACAGCAAAACTGAATCACAGTATTTACTTAACAATGCCGGATTTACTTATGTTGATAACTTAAAATCTTTTGAAAGAGAATTAGACGGAAAAAAACAAGTTTTAAGATTTACCTTGATTACAAATATAGAAAACAATTATAGAGTAAAAGCGGCAGAAGATATAAAAAAATACTTGGAAGAAGCAGGCATAATAATTGACTTGGAGATTGCACCCTTTGAAGAAGTTGAAAGAGTTATAAAGAGCAAAAAGTTTGATCTTGCACTTACGGGTGTAAACACGAAAACCGACTTTATTACATATTTACACAGTTTAGAAACAATAGGCAGCAATAATTACGGTTCATATAAAAATGAAGATATAGATCTGTTAATTGATAATATATGGGCTGATCAAAATAAGACTGAATTCTCACTCGAAGACTACCGGTTGATACAAGAAATAATAAGAAAAGATTTACCATTTTTATGTTTGTTTTACAAGGAAAATGCATTGGTTGTCAGGAATAGAATTAGTGGTTCTATAGAACCAGATAGTGCAAATCTTTTTAGAACCATAGCTAATTGGTATATAGTGCAAAAGGAAGAGGAAACAACCCAAAAAGAGGAGTAACCGTATGTTACACAAAAATTGTTACTGCTTCCACGATCTTAGTGTCATCCTGAACGGAGTGAAGGATCTTAAGACTCTTCGAAAGGCTTTGAAAGTGACTTTTAGCATGACAATATAAGACAATAAGCCTTGTAACTCAGTATGTATGAACAGCAATCAAAAATTCTTTAATTAAAAAGTATGGTATTGTATAATGAGTAATGGGTTAGCAAAACAGACGTGAGGTAATATTTTTATGAATAAGAAACGGGGTAAAAAGAATAAAATAAGATTTGCGGTTATGGGGGGGACTTTTGATCCTATACATTATGGTCATTTAGTGACTGCAGAAGCGGTGAGGGACGAGTATAATTTAGATAAAGCAATATTTATGCCGTCAGGCAATCCGCCCCATAAAATGAGCAAGGCTACATCCGATGCGAACCATAGATATTTGATGACGGTACTCGCAACTACAACGAACCCGTATTTTGAAGTCTCTAAAGCGGAGATAGACAGAGAAGGCATTACTTATACAGTAGACACAATCAGAGAGTTAAGAAATATCTACGGAAAAAATGCAGAGATTTATTTTATTACCGGAGCCGATGCTATTTTAGAAATCTTTACATGGTATAATGTTGAAGAATTATTTAAAATGTGTTTTTTTGTAGCTGCAACAAGACCCGGTTTTCATGGAAAGGATATGGAACAAAAACTTAATGAAATCAAGTCTAAGTATAAGAAAGAAATATTTAAGATTGAGGTTCCTTCCTTGGCTATATCTTCAACAGATATAAGAGATAGGATAAGAACTGGCAAAACCATCAGGTACCTTTTACCTGAGGCAATAGAAGATTATATCAGAAAGTTCAACCTTTATTTGGAGTGAGTACCAGTGGCAGAATACACTGCTATATTAGATTACTTAGAAAAGAACTTGAGTAAAAACAGGTTTAATCATTCCATAAATGTTAGCAAGGAAGCCGTAAAGCTATCCAAGGTTTATGGCTGTGACATAGAAAAAGTCAAACTTGCCGGAATTGTGCACGATTGTGCCAAGGATATGGAATTAGAAAAACAAATGCATTATGCTAAGAATTGCGGTTTCTTCGTAGACGATTTAACGTATAAAATACCTGAGCTTATACACGCACCGGCATCCGCATATCTTTGCAAAACTGTTCTTGGAATCAATGATATTGAAGTTTTATCATCAATAAGGTATCATACAACGGGCAAAGCGGATATGAGCCTGTTAGAAAAGATTATTTTTATTGCTGACTTTATTGAACCGGGGAGAGATTTCGAAAAGATAGAAAGACTCAGGGAAACTGCATACAAAAACATTGATGAAGCATTGCTCTATGCACTTAATTCTTCAATTATTTATATAATAAAAAATAAACTGTTGCTTCATCCCGATACTGTAAAAGCAAGAAATTACATATTGGACATCTTATGCTAATTTGATTGGAGTGTAATTTATGAAGAAAATTCTCAAGAATAAATATTTTTTAATTTTTATAGCTTCTTTTGTTGTATTTACTATAATTATTGGAGCAAGTGTTTATTATTACCTTGGTAGATTTAGCAGTGGTAGAGAAATGTTTAATGAAATTGTAAGAGGAAATCCGGGATTGAAACCTCCAGATGTTGAAAACAATAGCATCATTAATGTATTATTTATGGGAATAGATGATGCCAGATCCGATTTTATGGTAGTGGCAAGATATAATAAAGAAGATGACAAAATTGCAATGATGTCAATACCCAGAGATACGAGGGTTGAAATTGCCAATTATGGTTATGATAAAATTAATTCCGCGGTAGCAAGGAAGGAAGGTATTCCTCTTGCTATGGATACGGTAAGCAAACTCCTTGATATACCTGTCCATTATTATGTGGAACTTAGTTTTAAGGGCATGGAAAAAATAATTAATAAAATCGGTGGTGTAGAAATTTATGTTCCTCAAAATATGTTTTACTCGGATCCTACACAAAATTTACTTATAGATATAAAAAAAGGCCAGCAGGTTTTAAATGGTAAAAATTCTGTTGATTTTGTGCGGTACCGCTCCGGTTATGCAGATGCGGACCTGGGCAGAATAAAGGCCCAGCAGGATTTTATTAGGGAGTTTGCAAAGAAAATGACGAGCCCAATGATTATACCCAAATCATTCAGCATTTTGCAAGATATGAGTAATTATGTGAAGACTAATATGGAAGAGAAAGAAATTGCATTCTATGCTTTGAAATTAAAAGATTTAAAAACCGATAACATTAAGATGTATACATTACCGGGCGAAGCCCTTTATGTAAATAGAATATCTTATTACGTTTATGATGAACAAAAGTTAAAAGAATTGAGCTTTGAAATAGAGGAAGAATTGGGCATTCAAAAAAGTGCCGGTGAAAAGATTGAAACTATAAATCAAGAAGGTAATTTGGATATAAAAAGTTAAAATATACAGGAGTGATATATTTGCACGATGCTTTAACAGCAAAAAAAGAAAAAATTGTAGAAATATTAATAAATAAAAAGGCTGAAAACATTAAAGTTATCAATATAGGAGAACTAACTGTTTTGGCTGATTACTTTATTATTGCTACAGGAACATCATCTACTCACGTACAATCCTTAGCAGAAAATTTAGACGAAATTTTAGCTAATGATGGCTATAAGATTCATCACAAAGAAGGGTATCGCGGTGGCAGATGGACACTATTGGATTACTATGATATTGTCATACATTTATTTTCTAAAGAAGAAAGAGAGTTTTATAACTTGGAAAGGCTTTGGGCTGATGCCGACACTATAACCATAGATTCATAAAAAAGATAATTTGGAGGACTTTACTTGGATAAAATACACCCCATATTACAATCACTAATCCCGGCAATCGAAGGAATCGCAAATACTTTCGGGAAAAACTGTGAGGCTGTTCTTCACGATATTAAAAACCCTCAGAATTCAATAATTGCAATAAGCAACGGACACGTAAGCGGGCGAACTATAGGCGGTCCTTTAAGTGAATATGGTCTGGGAGCTTTAAAAAAAGCTAAATTCGATGAGAATATAATTAACTACATGAAAAAGACCACAGACGGAAGAGTTTTAAAATCCTCATTATTATATATAAAAGATGAAAATGGGGAGGTTATTGGTTTTCTTTGCATTAATTATGATATATCGGAAATTTTGATAGTAAATAATATTTTGGATTCTTTTGTTGATATTAACAAAGATGATTCAACCGATATCAGTCAAGAAGAAAGTTTTGGCAGTAATATTTATGACGTTCTGAACAAGATTACTGATAAAACTTTGGATTCCATCGGTAAACCTGTTGCTTATATGTCAAAGGAAGAGAAAGTGAATATTGTTGAAATATTAAATAATAAAGGTGTTTTTTTAGTCAAAGGGGCAGTTGACTATGTTGCAAAACTTTTATGTGTTTCCAGGTATACTATATATAATTATTTGGATGAGATAAAGGTTAACGAGAAATATTAAGGAGGTAACGAAATGAAAGAAGTAATCAGTACTACAAAGGCTCCGGGAGCTATAGGTCCCTATTCTCAGGGAATAAAGTACGGTAATCTGCTTTTTATATCCGGACAAACGGCTATGGACCCCAAAACATCAACAATTGCAGAAGGTGTTGAGGCTCAAGCATCACAATGTCTTGAGAATATTAAAGCCATTTTGGAAGAAGCCGGTAGCAACTTGGATAAGGTTCTAAAAAGCACAGTGTTTATTAAGGATATGAATAGTTTTAAAAAAGTAAATGAGATTTATGCACAATACTTTACTAAAAATCAGCCTGCTAGGTCAACAGTGGAAGTGGCAAGATTGCCCATGGATGTGTTAGTTGAAATAGAAGTAATAGCATACATATAACAAAAAAATGTCATGATATTAGCAATAAACCCGCGTTATTCAGTTATTGTTCACACATTATCTAATTGTCTTGGATTGCTATTTGTTCAGGATGGCATCAAGACCGTGTGAACAGTAACCTTATTCAGATGCAGGTTTATTGTTTTTTTGCGGATAAAAAGGTATTATCAAAATATTGTAGAAATATGAATAATGATATAACATTATTACAGTGTCATTTGTTTAAACAACTTTAAAGGAGTGGGATAATTTGTTTTTCACTAAAAGAGAAAAGCTGCTTTTAGCAATTATATCAGTCCTTGCAATTACACTGGGCGGTACCATTTATATGAACCTAAACAAAGCATCCACGTTTATAATAAAAAGCAATGAGGAATTTGAAGTAGAAAATATCGAACAAGTAGAAGAAACAGATAAGGATACTATAAAAATGATTGGAATACATATCGGCGGGCAGGTTAAGAACCCAGGTTTTATATGGATAGAGGATGGAAAAAGAATATACGATGCCATTAAATTTGTAGGCGGTGTTATGCCTGAGGCGGATTTGGATTTAGTAAATTTATCGGAAAAACTAAGGGATGAAGAAAAGATATATATTCCTAAAAAAGGAGATGCTATTAATGAGGTCTTGGTTCAGTCCGATAATAGGATAGGCGTCTTGGACAATGCCCCAGGGAATGATAAGATTAATATTAATAGTGCATCGGAAGCTGAAATAGGTACTTTGCCCGGTATTGGCCCCGTCCTTGCAAAAAGAATAGTTGACCATAGAAACTCTATGGGATTGTATAAAACCGCAGAAGACTTAAGGGGCGTCAGCGGTATAGGAGAAAAAAGATTTGCAGAGATAAAAGAACTTATTATTGTTAAATAGACTATTTGTCTTAAAAAAGAAAGTATGCCCCTTACTATAACGAGGTCTAAAGATATCTCCCGCTTCTATTAGGGAAATCCATGGATTTCCAGTTCATTTTTGCAAAATAGGTGGAGAGCATATCTTCCACCTCGATGAAACGCTCGGGTAGAGTTTTGCTTTTTTAAAAAACTCTTTACTGTAATTTTGTTATAACAGATAAACGAAAGTCGGTGATTATTATGTCGTTGATAGATAAAAGACTTACAGAAATGACAGAAAGCTCAGGCTGAGCAGCAAAAATAGGCCCTGAGGCTTTGGCACAAGTCTTGTGCCATTTACCAAAGTTTTATGATGAAAATTTGATTGTAGGTATGGATACTTATGATGATGCCGCGGTATATAGAATAGATAATGAAAAAGCTATAGTTCTTACAATGGATTTTTTCACCCCTGTAGTGGATGATCCTTATATATTCGGTCAGATTGCGGCAGCAAACTCATTAAGTGATATATATGCAATGGGTGGCAAGCCGGTCACGGCAATGAACATTGTATGTTTTCCCAATTGTCTTCCCCTGGATATATTAGCCGATATAATAAAAGGCGGTGCGGATAAGGTCAAAGAAGCCGGAGCAATCATAATAGGAGGACATACAGTAGAAGACAATGAGCCTAAATACGGTTTATCGGTAATGGGTTTTATTAATCCAAATAAAATTATAACTAACAATGGTGCAAAACCCGGTGATATTTTAATACTGACCAAACCCTTAGGCTTAGGAATACTGACTACGGCAATAAAGGCAAATATGCTGAGCAGTGATGTGATTGATAAAGCTGCATCCGTTATGGCATATTTAAACAAAGATGCGTGCGACACAATGCTTCAAATCGGTGTAAACGGCTGCACGGATATAACAGGGTTCGGCTTTTTGGGACATTCTCTTGAAATGGCCGAAGCCAGTTCCGCAACCTTTGAAATATGGTCGGATAGTTTGCCGATTATCGAAGAAAGCTTGGATTTGGCCAAAATGGGTATTATACCTGCCGGTGCCTACAAAAACAGGAACTATGCAGGTAAAAGGGTTTTTATTGATAAAAGCGTAAAACAGGAGATTTCAGATATTTTATTTGATCCTCAGACATCGGGGGGACTTTTAATAGCCGTAGAAGAAAGTAAAGCCGTTAAATTGCTTAACTTATTGAAACAAAACAATAAGACTGAATGTAGTGTAATAGGTAAAGTAAAAAATAAAGGGAATTATGCCTTGGAAGTGATTTAAGGAGAGGATATTATGTTTGATAAGAAAAGTATCCTAAGTAAAATACCTTCTGTAGATGAATTGCTTAAATATAAAGAAATAGATGAACTTATGACAGTATGCCCCAGACCTGTTCTAGTGCAGGTAATCCGGGATTGTTTGACAGAATACAGAAATACGATTTTTTCCCTGGAACCCGGTATACCTGAAGGGCAAGATATAAAAATAGAAGAGATTTTACAAAACATTAAAACTAAGGTTCATAAAAAAATGTCTTATAATTTAAAACGTGTAATAAATGCGACGGGCGTGGTTATTCATACAAACTTGGGAAGGTCACCCTTGAGTGAAGAAGTACATAGTCACCTTCTTGGAACTTCTTTCGGTTATTCGAACTTGGAAATGGATATGGAAAAGGGGATAAGAGGCTCCCGTTACGAGCATGTTGAGGATATTTTAAAAGAACTTACAAAAGCCGAATCGGCAATGGTAGTAAATAATAATGCCGCTGCTGTGATGCTTGTACTTAGTACCTTAGCAAAAAATAAAGAAGTTATTGTCTCAAGAGGACAGTTAATTGAAATAGGCGGTTCTTTCAGGATTCCCGATGTTATGAGGGAAAGCGGAGCAAAATTAGTAGAAGTGGGTACAACTAATAAGACTCACTTAAGTGATTATGAAAAAGCAATAAATGAAGAGACGGCAGCCCTTATGAAGGTTCATACAAGCAACTACAAAATACTGGGATTCACTGAAGAAGTTTCTTCAGAAGTATTAGTGTCTTTGGCAAGAATTAATAACATTCCTGTTATAGAAGATATCGGCAGCGGAGTATTTATTGATTTAAGCAAGTATGGTTTGCCCTATGAACCTACAGTTCAAAATGCTATTGCATGCGGCATGGATGCCGTTACTTTTAGCGGTGATAAAATGTTAGGAGGACCTCAAGCCGGAATTATAGTAGGAAAAAAAGAATACATAGATAAAATGAAGAAAAACCCCCTCACAAGAGCCATTAGAATTGATAAGATGACTTTGGCGGCTTTGGAAGGCACACTAAAGTTGTATTTAGATGAGGAAAAAGCAATAAGGAGCATCCCCGTATTGACTATGCTGACAATGGATATATCAACACTTTCGAAGAAAGCCCAAGACCTATATGAGATATTAACAAACAATCTTAATCTACCATGTCAAATAAAAATAATTGATGAATTTTCCGAAACAGGTGGCGGTGCCATGCCCCTACATAAGCTGCCTACTAAGGTAATCTCCATAGATTGTGATATTATAACCGCCAATGAGTTGGATAAAAGGCTCAGGGACTATAAAACTCCGATTATAACAAGGATATTTAAAGATAAGGTGCTAATGGATCTCAGAACTATTATGGAAGATGATTATTACACGATAGCAGAAGCAATAAAAGCAGCATTATTATAGGCAGGCGGAAAGTAGGGTAGTGAATTGAAACATATAATTATCGGAACAGCCGGTCATATTGACCACGGCAAGACAACATTGATCAAAGCTTTGACCGGTAAAGATACAGATAGATTAAAAGAAGAAAAAAACAGAGGAATATCTATTGAATTAGGTTTTACATATTTTGATTTGCCTAACGGTAAAAGGGCTGGGATAGTGGATGTACCCGGGCATGAACGTTTTATAAAAAATATGCTTGCCGGGGCCGGCGGGATAGATTTGGTACTCCTTGTAGTTGCAGCGGATGAAGGCGTAATGCCGCAAACAAAAGAGCATCTGAGTATCTTGTCTTTGCTTCATGTTAAAAAAGGTATAATTGTGTTGACTAAAAAGGATATGGTGGAAGAAGAATGGCTTGAAATTATCATTGAACAGATTACAGAAGATGTAAAAGATACCTTTTTAGAAAATGCAAGGATTATTCCTGTTTCCTCTACCACAAAAGACGGTTTGGATAGTTTAATTGATGAAATTGATAAACTTACGGAGGAAATCCCGGGAAAAGAAATAGAAAAGCCTTTTAGATTACCTATAGACAGGGTATTTAGTATATCGGGTTTTGGCACCATCGTCACAGGCACATTGATTTCCGGAGTTATAAGAGAAGGTGAAAAAATAATGATATATCCTGGGAAAAATGAGGTTAGGGTCAGGACAGTGCAGGTTCATGATTCTAAGTCTGATTTTGCCCAGGCGGGACAAAGAGTGGCAATTAATATTGCGGGAGTAAAAGTCAGTGATATTAAAAGAGGAGATGTAATTGCACAGCCCAATAGCATGGACTGTTCATTAATGTTCGATGCCAAACTGAAACTTCTGGAAAGTTCTCAAAGAAGCATAAATAATAGAGACAGATTACGTATTTATCACGGTTCTGCGGAGATTTTTGGCAGGGTTGTTCTTTTAGATAGAGAAGAATTAAAACCCGGGGAAGAAACCTTTGTTCAAATGAGACTTGAAGAAGAAATTGCCTGTCAGAAAGATGATTATTTTATTATAAGGTTTTTTTCACCCATGGTTACCATTGGGGGAGGTATTATATTGGACCCGAACCCCCCAAAAAGAAAAAGGTACAAGGAAGACGTTATTGAAGAACTTACGATAAAAGAACAAGGCAGTATAGAGGAAATAGTGGAACAGAACATAATGAAACTAAGTGCTTCTTATCCAGACATAGAAACTATTTCTAAGACCTCAGGAAATGTTTCCCTTGTTCAATGTAAAGAAATAGTCAAAGCTTTGAAAGAAAACAAGAGAATAGTGGCTTTTGATAGCAAAGAAGGCACTTTTTATTTACATATTGATTATATTGATGCATTACAAAAAACTATTAAGGCAAATCTTTCGGAATATCACAAAAAATTTCCTTTAAGATTCGGAATGCCAAAAGAAGAATTAAAATCAAGAGTATTGGAAAATACAAAACAGAGAATATCTGATTTAATATTTGAGTATTTGAACAATGAAAAAACTATAAAATTATTAGGTAAAAACATTTCATTGTGGGATTTTGAAGTGGCATACAACAAGGAGCAGCAAGAGATTAAGAATCTCATAATGAAAGAATATGAAACCCTAATGTTCAACCCCCCTAAATTCAGTGACCTGAAAGCAATGAACAAGGGTAAAGATGTTGTCCAGGTGTTTAATGCTCTATTAGATAGCGGTAATTTGATAAAAGCGGATCAGGAAATCATTTTCTCAAAGGTTGCTTATGATGAGTCAATCAGAATTCTTAAGTCTTATTTAGAAAAAAATAAAAGCATAGGACTCGGTGAATTCAGGGATTTGTTGGGAACAAGCAGAAAATACGCCATGGCACTTCTTGACTTTTTTGATCAACAAAAAATAACAAAAAGGATAGAAGATGTGAGGGTTCTATATAAATAATAAAAAAGATAGAAGATATGCGGGTTCTATATAAATAACAAAAAGGATAGAAGATGTGCGGGTTCTATATAAATAAGAATTTTAATGAGGTTTTTGTGAGGTCATAGGTAGAAGTTTTAATTTTATTTAAAAGTGCAGTTTGGTAAAGTATGGCGGGAGTATGTGGGAATCGAACCCACCCGGGAAGCTACCAACCCCCCATACCGGTTTTGAAGACCGGAGGGCACACCAGAACCCATCTACCCCCGTTCAAGGATTGACACTACTAAGTATAGCATTTTTCAATACCGTGTCAAGCAGTGCAAAAGCCGTTTTATTTTTATTCCTCCAAATTTTCCAACTGTTCTTTTCGGTTTTCCTGTTTCTTTTTGGCATTTTCCAATGTTTCAGTGTCCATTTCATCCTTGTTATGCTCAATATAGCCATCGGAATATTCAATTCTTTTTTTCAAAAAAATCCTCCTGTAAAATATGATTATTATTATTATTTCAATAAACGAACTTTTTTAAATATGAATTATTTTGTAAAAAATAAATAAAGCAAGCAATTTTTAAATAAAAAAATTATTGAAATTAGGTAAAGTACGGAGAAATTCACTTGCGAGTTACATATAATTTAGTAACAATAAATCAAAAATTTTTGCTAAGGTGGTGTTAATATGATTTCTGAAGCAATTATTATACCTGTAATAATAGCAACAATCGAACTATTAAAGAATTTGGGATTGCCAAAAAAATTCAGTTCATTGGTTTCTTTATTACTGGGAATGATTATAGGGATTTTCTATATTGAAAATATAGATTTAAAGTCAAGAATATTCATGGGAGCAGTTTATGGCTTGTCTGCAGCCGGCTTGTATACTACAACAAAACATACTATTGATGAGTTCAGAACGAGAAGAAACAAAATACGTGAAAAGACAAGGAATAAAGTGGAATAATAAAAACAGTGTAGATTCAAATAATAGATTTATACAAACAAATCAATGATTTGCAATAAAATATTTGAAAAACTTTTGGAGGTGTTTTTTTAGTGGTAACCAGAGCACAAAGGGAAGATGACAGTAAGTCCACCGGGAATGGGATAATAAGGTTTATTATTCGATTTGTTGTGGCTGCTGTCGTTTTAATTATAACTTCATTTTTAATAAGAGGTTTTCAAGTAAAGGGATTTTGGACAGCTTTAGTGGCAGCATTATTTATTTCCGGTATTGATTATTTAATAGAGTTGTTTTTTCATTTCGACGCTTCACCCTTTGGAAGAGGAATATCCGGTTTTTTGGTCTCAGCTGCTATTATTTACTTTACACAATTTTTTATTGCTAATATGACTGTGACCATGTGGGGTGCAATATTCGGTGCATTAATCATAGGCATCGCCGATGCACTTTTACCCACAAGATTTATGTAACTTTAGCTGCCCTTAGGCAGCTTTTCTTATATAGTAGGAAAGTTCTACTTCCCTACTATATAACAAAACAATTTAAGTAAATGCCGTGCCAATATT
>CAZQHS010000035.1:0-14120 GCA_964593485.1 uncultured Clostridiaceae bacterium | reverse complement strand
CCATAAAATCACCTCCCGGGATATTATAAATAATTATCGAATAATAAGACTCTTCACTGCGTTCAGAGTGACACAGCAAAAAACCCAGAGCCCTGACCCCAAATACGTGACCCTAATGCAAGAAGCAAGAGGCAAGAGTCAAGAAGCGGATGCTGTCATCCTGAGGCTTGCCGAAGGATCCTGACCCCATAGGAATACACTAACCCAGAGCCGAGTGCCTAGTGTCCAGGAGCCGGAAATAGACTCTTCGCTGTGCTCAGAGTGACACGTTGCGATAGCGGCATCATTCTTTTTTACTGAGCTATTATCGAGTTAGCTCTTATTCCTTCTACATCTTCTATACCGAAAATACTTATATATTGGCCTCTTCTCAAATCATCCATGTGAATAGGTTTAAGAAAAGTATCTGCTAAACTTGCATCCTTTAAAAATACTTTCTTTTCTTTCATTGTCTCAACTGTTTCATCCATTATATCTACAGTAATCTCAGCATTTATTAAATCTATACTTTTGATTATCGCCCTTTCGCTTACACTTTTTGTAAACTCAACAGTAGCAATATTCTTTACCGTTTTATTTTGTGCTTTCAACTCCACATACATACCCGGTCTTAAGGAATAAACATCGGATAATTGGCCGTTTAAAATTATATTTTCTTTTATTATGTCCTCGGGGATATAGAATTCTTTTATGCTCTTCCCTTCTGTCTCTAATAAAATTTTGGGGTCTGCTTTTCTACTATAAATAACTGAATCTATGTAACCTTTTGCATATTTTATAACTGAATCATCATCATCAAAATCAGAGTTCTCTTCCGATGGTTTTATATCATTATTCTCGTAAGGCAATCCATCATCCTCACCATCGTCGGCCTTTTCTTTTCCGGTACCAAATTCTTCTCCATAAGCGTTGCTGGCTTCATCCAACATCTTTGCAAACATAGCACGTGTCACCAAATCATCCGGCTTGAAATAACCGTTTTTGTCACCTTTGCCGTCTATGACATTTATTTTAATCAAATAATCCACATATACTCTATAGGGACGAAGTATGTATTCCGTATCGGTGAAAAATAATTGGGGGGCAGGGAGTAAAGGATCCTGTTTCACCTCAAAAGCTCTGCCTAAATAAACGCAAATATCCTGCTTTGTTGCCAGAGGTTCCTGGCTCATTTTGTCCAACTCATAATCCGTTACAATTTCTTTCTCCAAGGCAAAAGCACTTTGCCTTTTGGCATAATCCGGAACCTTGAACTTTTCCAAATCATCCTTATACTTTAACGTCAGGTCGTCCAAATCGGCCAATCCTTCCGCATCCATCATCTTTGCAATGGTTACCAACACGGAATACTTATTCACGGATTCGCTGGGGCTGAATTTGCCTTCTGCCGTTCCGTTCATCAACCCTTTTTCATATACAGAAACAATATAGTTGCGAGCCCAATTATCTTCTATATCTGTAAAGGGTGATTCTGCATAAACCATGTTAAGAGAACCGATTATTAATACTATTGTGGTAATTAAAGCGATAAACTTTTTATTCAAAGAAAACCCTCCTATTCATCTTTTCCCGTTCCCTACTAATATTCTACTTTTTTGGCAAATTTCCTTCTTTACTTATCCAATTGCAGCAACTTTTACAATTCCATGACATCTAAAATAATAGTGTTGCCCCTGGCCAAGAATAAATATATACTTAAATAAGGAAACAAAGCCTAAAATTATGACGATACATACCGAATTTTGTTTCAAATAATTGCTAATTTCATTTTTTATTTTATTTGATGCATTTAATAATTTTGTTAAAGAGTATGTCGTTAGAAGGTTTTCGTTTATTCATTTTTAATTAAGTAAAACAATTTTTATTAATTTTATGAAAATTTATAATTGAAGGAGGATCTTAATGAAAAAGAAAAGGTACCTTGCACTGCTTTTAACACTAACTATTGTTGCAGCTTCTCTCATTTTTGCACCGGTCTTTGCCGATACTATAAGCAAGGAAGCCAAAGCTTGCAAAGAGCTGGGAATACTCATCGGTAAGGATATTTCCACCGGCGTTACCTCGGAATATTTAGCCGAAACCCCTACCAGGATTCAAGCCCTAATAATTTTCCTGCGTATACAAGGCTTGGATGATGAAGCCCTTACATATGACTGGGATAAAAATTTTGACGATGCCAAAAATTACGAATGGATCGTTGGCCGCAACTATTTGGGCTATGCCAAAGAAAACCCGGAGTTGGGCTGGATAGGCAGCACTGATGGAAAATTCTATCCTACCAATACCATAGATGCCAAAGCTTTTTATAAGGTTATGCTTGAAAGCTTGGGATACAACCAGGATACGGATTTTGAATATAATGAAACTTTGGAATTCGCTCAATCCGTTGGACTGTTATCCAATGCAAAAACCATGGAAAAGCTAAAGAGTTTTACCATAGATCATGTGGCAAAAGCCATTTACTCAACATTGAATACAAAACCTAAAGATGAAACAAAGAACCTCATAACCCTGATGATACAAAAAGGCATTATAGATGAAGATGAAGCAATAAAAGCCGGATTCAAAATCGAGGTAAATGAAATAAAAGTTTTATCTTTCGAAAGATTGTCAAACAATCGATTTGCCCTCACCTTAGATGATGAGATTGCAATAGATAAAGATGATATAACCATAAATCCGGAAAACGGTAAAAAAGAAATATCCATAGATTCCATTGAGGTAAGCGGCAAAAAAGTATACATAACTACCGCTTTTATGCCGGCCTTTGAAGCCTACGACCTGTCCGTCAATATGAACACCCCCATTGATGGCTGGGCTATAAAAAACTACAAGATAAAATTTGTGGCACTCCCCAGAGATACGAAAAAGCCCAAAGCGACGGCGGAGATCCTCAGCAACAACATCATACAGGTAACCTTTGACGAAGAAGTGGACAAGTCATCCGCCCAAGATACAGGCAACTATATCATTCAAAATGACATGGACATATATGATGCAGAGCTGGACTATACGGGGAAAATTGTCACTTTGACTACCGCTGCCCATAGGGAAGGCAGAAGATACTGGTTGGAAGCACGGAACGTAACTGACCTTTCCGGCAATACCATGGAAGTTTTGGAAAAGTCCTATATCGCACAACCAACGGATACAACAAAACCGACTATTCTTACTATACAAGCTGAAAGCAGCAAAATGATTTCTATCACGTTCAGCGAAGCTTTAAACAAAATCACGGCGGAAAGAACGGAAAATTATATAGTAAATAATGATGCTTTTTCCATTGAAGAGGCCCTATTGGATGAAACGGGTAAAACAGTCATCCTTATAACAGGACCGCAAAGCCCTGATAGTGCCTATAGATTAACAGTTAAAAATGTGGCAGACCTGGCAGGCAATGTAATGTACGAAACCACCAAAAGTTTCAGAGGTGCCTCCGGCGGCAGTACCAAATTTGATGCCTCCGCCATAGTAGTCTCAAATAGCGAAGTTGAGGTTGAATTTTCAAGAAAAGTTGAAAAAATATCAGCCGAAGATATATCAAATTACGATATTAACAATGATTTGGAAGTAACGGAAGCCTTTTTAGCCGAGGATGGCAAAACCGTTACACTCATTACCTCCAACCAAACGGGAGGTGCCAAATACATGTTGGAAATAAACAATATATATGACAACTTTGACAATATGCTAAGCTACTCCAAAGCATATTTTATTGGCGTATCAAAAGACACAACACCTCTCAACTACACGGTAAAAAGCGGAGAAAACAAAATTATACTTACCTTTAATAAACGTGTGGAAAAAGAAAGTGCGGAGAACGTGTTTAATTATATTTTGGACAGCAGCCTGGGATATGCGGCTACAGCCACCTTGGATGACACGGGCAAAATAGTCACTCTTTTGACCAAAGCCCATGAAAACGGGAAAGTATATACTATAAAAATAGAAAACATTGCAGATTTGACAGGTACAACTATAAAATCCACCGACAAAACTTCCAAACGCACCTTTGTGGGCTACGGGGACATAAGCCAAAAATCTCTTAAGCTGGATGCAATAAATGCTTTTGATATGTCTTCCATTGACTTGTATTTCGATAATACCATCACCGACGATGAACTGAAAGATTTGGAAGCAACAATAATTACGGAGAATGGGGAAACTTACAGAAATCCGGAAGGCCTTGACTACCAGAAATATTTTTCCGCAGACAAAGCCACGGTACGACTTCAATTTAAAACGGACTCATCCAAGAATCCAGAGATTTTTAGGAGCGGCAAAAGATATGAAGTAAGGGTTTCCAATATGGACAGATTGGATGAAAATTCATACTCCAATGTTAAGAGCTTCCCGGGAACGAGCCAGGCCAACGTGCCGCCGTATATCGTTGATGTATACGCTGTGAACAGTACGGCAATAAGCGTTGATTTTTCCAAGCCTGTTAAAGGCATAAGCACCAACCAATTCAGCATTAACGGGGTAAATATCACGGCGACTTCCGTATCCGCCGATGAAATAACTTCCGTTGCAATGCTTTATCTGAGCAATACATCCCAATTAAAGGACAGTACGGAATATAAACTGACAGTAAAAAGTGGTGTAAAAGATGCTGCCGGATATAGCCCGATACCGTCAAACCAAAGCACAGTGGCATTCACAGGCACTTCCTATAAGAACGAACCACCGGAAGTGGAAAACATCCAGGCTTTGAATAAGTATACCTTGGCGGTGGAATTCAGCGAGCCCATAGCATTGCCGGCATCCTCAGGTTTTACACTAAAAAGAATACCCTCCGGAGGCAGCTCCATATCAGTATCAGATACGGCACTGTCTAACGACAAACAAACCGTGACTGTATACCTGAACTCGGCAAATGGATCTATAAACGCGGATTATGATTATGAAATAACCTTGAGCACCAACATAAAAGACTTGCAAGGAATGTCCGTGGATTCAAGCAGCCGTAAAATTGAATTCGGCGGTTCGGATGTGGAACTGCCGCAATTTGAGATACTGACGGGATCCGTCAGCTCGGATAATAAAACGATAACCCTGATAACATCCAATCCTATTAAAAACGCCAGCCTGAGCATGGACTGTTTTGACATAAGCGGAGCCAACTATGGAAAAAGCTCCTCGGACAAAATATCAGTAAGTGACAGAACTATTACAATAACGTTGAGAAACGAACTAAAAGCTAATTCGAACCTGACAATAAAACTGACGAGCACGGGCAAATCCACCATCAAGGATTTGAACAACCAAAAGATAACCGGAGAAGAAATAGAACTATCAACCTATTAAACAAATGAAACACAGGGGGACGGTTCTCCTGTGTTGAGAAATGACACAGGGGGACGGTTCTCCTGTGTTGATAAATGACACAGAGGGACGGTTCTCCTGTGTTGGGAAATGGCGGGGCTTTGCCTCGCCTTTTCATGTTTTTGAAGCAAGAGTCTGGTGGCCAGAGGTCAGAGGTCAGAGGCGGATATTGTCATCCTGAGGTACGAAGGATCCTGACCCACAAGGAATACCCTGTCAAAAAAGCAAGAGTCTGGTGGCCAGTGGCCAGGAGCCGAAAACAGATTCTTCACTGCGTTTGGAATGACAGTTTTGTAACGCTTGTATACCGGTGCCGAAAAATCCGTTTACATAACATTTCCTCTATCTCCTCAAAACCCCATTACAAACCCTTTACACATTGTTACAGTTCAGTTACGTAGGAAGGTATTTTAAATGCGACGTAGAATTATGTTAACTGTCAAAAGATATTCTACGTAATTTTTGAAAGGAGGTGAAAGTGAATAGGTCGAAAAATTTAGATCTATTGACAATATGCAAAATCAAAATACAAAGCAAATATCAAAATCACAATCTAAACAAAACAAGGAGGAAAGAAACAATATGAGTAAAAAAGTACTATCATTAGTATTAGCAATTGCGTTAATATTCTCATCATTCACAGTTGTACTTGCAGACGAAGTTATCAGTGATGATGTTAAAGCATTAGCAGCAATTGGAATGCTAGTAGGAGACGGAAGCGGCGTAACAGTAGATTATGCAAAATCCACACCCACAAGACTTCAAGCAGCGATTCTTTTCTTAAGACTAAGAGGTCTTGAAGAAGAAGCGTTAGAATTTGAAGGCGAAGAAAACTTTAACGATGCAAAAGATTACGCATGGACAGCAGGCAAAAACTTAATGGCATACCTGAAGGCACATCCTGAATTAGGTTGGATAGGCGCAGAAGGAAATTTCATGCCCAATGAAAAAATCAACGAACAATCCTATTACAAAGTACTACTTGAAGCATTAGGATACAAACAAAACACAGGAACAGTAGTTGGTGACTTTGACTTTGCAGAAGTATTTGAATTCGCAAAATCAATAGGTTTAAGTCCGGAAAACCTTGAATCTTTCTCTATAGATAATTTAGCCAAAGCAACAGTTGCAGCTCTTAAAAATGCAACAAAAGATGGCAAGCTTCTTATCGAAGTTCTAATCGATAGCGGCAAAATAGACAAAGATGTAGCTGTAAATAACGGTCTTTTAGAAGAAGCAATTGCAGCAGCTGTTAAATCAGCTAAAGCTATTGGTAACGCAGTAGTAGAAGTTGAATTCGAAGAAGAAGTTGATGCAAGATTTGCAGAAAAAGCAGCTAACTATGAAATCGCAGGCTTAGAAGTAAAAGCTGCACAGTTAGTAGCAGACAAAGTTGTAAGACTTGAAACAGCAGCTATGACAGCAGGCAAACTTTACACTTTAGTTGTTGGTGAATCAAAAGTTGAATTTGCAGGCGTTGCAAAGGCATCCGGCGGTCCTGAACTATCCAAAGCAGTAAGCGAAGACGTTGAAGAAGTTGTTCTTACTTTCAACAGAAACATTGATTTTGAAACAGGATCAGATGTAGCAAATTATGCTATAGCAAAAGTTGAAGTGTTAAAAGCAGAAGTTGATGGTGATAAAGTTACATTAACTACAGAAGGATTAAAGGATAAAACAAGCTATACAGTTAAAGTAACAAACGTAAAATCAACAGACGGGATAGTAAGAAAATCCTCATCAGCTTCATTCAAAACAAAAATAGATAAGTCTGCCCCAAGAATTGACACAGAAAATACAAAAGCAGAAACTAATCAAAGAATAGTAGTTTATTTCAATGAACCCATTACTAAAGAATCTGCTGAAAACTTAGACAACTATTCAATAGTTGAAAACAAAAAAGATGGCAGTGAGCTTGAAATAGTCAGCGTAATTTGGGATGAAGAGGACGAGGACAATGTTGAAATAGTCACTGAAGCCCAAACTTATAGAACAAATTATAAGCTTTCTGTAAGCAATATTGCAGACCAAAGAAAAGTTGCAAATGTAATGACCAGACCAGCAGTATTCACATTTGTCGGAGTTAAGGAAGATGTAAAAGCACCTGTTTTGAATAATGTAGAAGTATATGCAAGAAATCTTCTTATAGTAGACTTCACAGATGAAAGCAGAATCGATGCTGACAGTGCATTAGACGCTTCAAATTACACGCTCACAGAAGGCAAAAACTTCTTAGATGTAGAAAGTGTTGAAAAACTATCTGCAAAGAAATTCCTTGTAAAAGTTGAAGATATGGAAGCAGGCAGATCACACACTTTAAAGGTTGCAGAAATTCTTGATGAATTCGGCAATGCTATGCAAGAAAGATCCAAATCTTTCACTCCTAACAAAGACAAATTTGCATCTGCATATCTGAAAGGTGTTGAATTTGAAGATAAAAACACTGTAGTGCTGACATTCGATAAAGAAATTGATAAAAAGACTGCAGAAAGTATATCCAATTACAGCATAAACAACGACATCGGTGCTCCTACAAAAGCTAAATATGATGCTGATACTAAAAAAGTTAAGCTGACTGTTAATGACCTTACACAGGGTGTAGGATATAAAATTACAGTTGATGGTGTTAAAGACCTTGCAGGAAATGCGATAAAGGTTACTACAGATAAAATTACAGCTGCTCCAAAAGATGGCGGCAAATGGGATAAGGATGCTCCTGAACTAGATAATGCTTATGCAGTTGACAAAAATGTATTAGCATTGGAATTTAACAAAGAAGTGAGATTCGTAGACGAAACAAAGATAACAATTTCATGGACAGAAAAAGTAGATGGAGTAGACACACCTAAAACCAAAGATTTAGTAGCAAAAGCATATACAAATGACAAGACTGTCATAGAATTCTCCGCAGTACCCTTTGTATTCGATTCTAAGTACACTTACAAAATCGAAGGTCTTGACGGTACTATAAAGGACCTGGCAGGCAACGAATTCGAACTTGAAGAAGTTGAATTTGACGGATCTTCATTAGACCACGACCAAGTGTATGCTGAAACAATTGATCAGACAAACGGCGGAACCTTTAAAGTGACAATGTCAAGGAACGTTAAGTTTAAAGCTGGAATAACGGTTGTGGATGGCGTATTTAGCACAACTGATGCAAAAGAAAAAGCTTTTAAAGTAACTATCAAAGATAACGTAGTAAAATTTGTAGGCACTATAGAATATGACAAAGACTATGAATTTAACTTAAATAACTTCTTAGCTGATGAGCATGGCCTTGAAGTTGAAAACTATGATGAAGCCAACAAAACAGTATTAGTTGGTGAATACACCGATGATGATGAACCATATTTGATAGACGTAGTAGCAATTGACAGGTATCATGTTGAAGTCGAATTTAGTGAAGACATAGCATTAGCACCTGCTGCGGCATTTGCTATAAAGAATTTAGATGTTGATAAAGACAGATTTACAGTATCGGCTGCTGTAATTGATGGTAGCAAAGTAAAATTGACTTTAAGCAACCCCTTAGAAGGCAGATATGAATATGAACTGTCCTTAGCCAAAGGCGTAAAAGACTACGCGGGCAAAGAAGCAGAAAAAGACGTATTTGTATTCGACGGCACAGATTTAGCACCTATAGGTTTTTAGTTTAGAATAAACAGTTTAGTTAAGTTAAAAATGCTGACATTACAGCAAGCATACAAATCACAATATAATAGATGAAGCATAAACACAGCACGATTTACAGCAACACAAACATTAGCTGTACAGCATTTAAAACCCGGTGGGACAATCCCACCGGGTTTTCTTTATACCTCTGAACACATACCAAAACCCAATTTAAATCTGGATATACCCTCTGTTTATTAATAATTCAGTATAAATGTCTTTCGTTAATGGACATTTTATAAGATCAATAAATTCGGACTTTGTTAATTTGGTTTGCTTACCCATGAGTGAAATAAGTACATCATATATTTCTTTTTCGCCATGGCTTATATATGTACGAATGCTTGTTTTTTTGCCTTCTATTTTAAAATAATAAAATATATGCTTTCTTCCGGTTTCAGCTTCAAAACCTTTTGACAATAAGCTGTTTTGAATGTCCTTAATCTTTAAAGTGCTCAAAATTTCTGTACCTCTTTTACATATTTAAGAAGGCGTTCTTTTAATAAAATAGCATCTTTTGTTAGATTACTATCTGACTCCCCGGCATAGATTTTCCATAGAATTGCAAATTCTTCTTTAAAACATTCTATTGCATCTTCTTTTGTTTGTTCAATAATTTCTATTCCAAGTGGAGCAAAGCTGATAATATAATGCTCATTCTTTTTTAGAACATGAAAAGCAATAGTAGAATCCAAAACGAATTTGATATTTATATATTCTATTTCATTTAACAAAACAAGACTTTTATCACAATATGAATTACTATCCATAAAAACACTATCTCCATATACCGGCCGTTTTATAACATTTTGCTTAAAGTCATCAAGAAATATACTTATGATTATTGGCAAAGAAAAATTTAAATTGGGGAAATTACCAGTAATTGTACTAACACTATCTTCGTTATTATTAGTAGTAGTATATTCATGTAGGTATCTATTATTGCAATAATCCTGAGAATATAAAGTTGATCCGGGAAATTGATTGTTTGTATATAAATCATTGCAAAAATAACCTATATCTCTTTTCTTTTCGTAACCAAGTCCTATGTATGGTGCTTCATTATAAGTGGGGCAATCCCACCGGGTTTTCTTTTATATATCCCGCCCGGAACGCATTAATGCGTTCTCTACAAATCACTGCTAATTCCTACATGAATAAAATATGCCCAGCAATAAATATGGCCAGGTAATGTCTGTGTTGCTAATTCACTATCATTATGATAAATCCGTCTATTTTTATCTGTTCCTCCGGCTTCATCTTCAAGCTAAAGGTAAAATTCTTCGCATCCGCTGGCACCTTAAATTCCATATTAAGCTGCTTCCACTTATACTGCAAGTCCAGCTTGTCAAAACTATAAGTCTCATTTCCCGCTCTAATGACCACTTCCACATTCTCTTTCGACGTAATCTTCCTTCCCCAGAACCTAACCCTCACCGTCCTGCCTTTTAAGTTTTTATCACTCAGAAGAGGGGTCAAGTTGGCTCTGATCCCCGCATCATAAGCCACATTATTCTCCAAATACAGCGATGTCCCGGAATCCCTGAAATCCACCGTCATAATGCTGCTTTTTATATTATCCTTAGCCCACAAAACATTGAACCTGTCGTAATATCCTTTGGTGGTCAGTTTAAAATATTTGTCGAATAACTGCTCATACAAAGCATATTCATAAATCTTTGTAAACTGCTGGTTAGGCTTCAGGGTCTCTCCACTCTTGCTTTCCTTAAAACCTGTTTTTGTCACAGCAATATTGGATTGCCGTTCTTTTACCTTGCTGCCTTTATACTTAATATTCAAAGTTATCTTATAATTATTGTTCTCAAACACTTCCATAGAAAAGCTATCGTTTCGGCTATTAAAAAGAACATTGCTGCCGCTGACCACTTTCCAGGTAACCCCGTTTATCAAATGGTAGGGGTCGTTCTTTTCCCTGTCGTAGCTCACATTAAGCCTTTTTCCTTGATTGGTATCCTTCACTGCCACCTTGAAATCCGTATCCAAAATCTCCATATCTACGTCTTCAATCATCAGTACATTGGAATAATCCCTGAGTTTCAAAGAAACGATAACTCCTTTTGCTATTTCTTCTCTTTCCTTTAAATTCGGATATAGATTAGCCACTCTGTTTTTCACCCTCACAGGGTCCACCAAGGTTACGTTCTCTTCACCTTTTGCCACGGATAAAAAGCTTTCCACCGCATTTTTATAATCCCCCAAGGTTTCATAAATCCTGCCCAAATTATAATAATACTCAACCGCAGGCAGTACCTCTACGGCCTTTTTTTGATATTGCAGTGCCTCTTCCAAATTATTATCGCCAAATGCACTTATAGCCGCATTGTTATAAGCCACGGCATCCCCGGGTTCGTACAATATTGCGGAAGTAAAACTGTCCTTGGCCTTATCGTATTCTTTCAGTTTGTATTGGCACATGCCCATAGTAAAATAGGCATAAGCCATTTGGTCGGCAGCCAAAGAGCCGGTTATAAGCAGTTTGGCAAACTCATCGATAGTCTCCTGGTATTTGCCCTCGGTATATAACCTGTCCGCATCCAAGGTTGCAATAACAAGCCTGCCGGCGGTCCACGGGTTGACCATAGACTCATCCTCCACACCCTTTGGAAATTTCATATATAAAAATTGGCTGTAAATATTAGCCGTTGAAATGCCTATTATTAAAATTAAAGTAAACAAAGCGGCTTTTTCAAAAGTCAGCTTCAAAGGATTCACCTCTTCAATTGTTTTCATCTATATTTTATAACAGCGGCGATAAACATTCAATGAGAATCAGCAGTATAACTTTACCAAAAGCCTCCCGCCAACATTGTTCACCTGCTGAATTATTACCTAATATTGATACGGTAATGTCACTTCCGAGGCTCGCCGAAGAGCCTTAGGATCTGACCCAATGCCCAGGATGACGATTTTGGTATGAACTGTAACCGGACTTCACCGCGATTATTTCTCTATTTATTTTAATCTATATATGTTAAAATACTAATGAAACATTTCCGATTTTTACGCGTATATATTTATATAAACTTGCACTCATTTCGTGCAAAGGGGGGTCAAAATGAAGAAGAGAAAAAAGCTAATCATTGTAATTGTTATTGTTATACTGATAATTTCCGTTGCCGGTATAAAGTATGCTGGTGCTATGAAGGAAAAAACAAAAACCGTCAAAGTCGAAACTATTGCAGCAAATAATTTAGTAAAATCAATATCTGTATCCGGTGTCATAGAACCAAATGATTCTCAGGAAATTTTTCTATCCCCGGCACAAAAGGTTTTGCAGGTATATAAAGATGAAGGTCAGGTAGTAAAAAAAGAGGACAAACTCATAAAATTGGACACTGCCGATTTGGAATATAACCAAAGAAAAGGGAGAATAAACCTGAACCTTTCGCAAAAAGAACTTGAGAGGCTTGAAAATAACGAAAACAGCAATACAAAAACAACTATGGAAAATGCAATAAAGCAAGCTGAGATCAGTCTTGGAAGTGCCAAGTTGAAATATGAAGAAGCTGTCAGAAAATACGAACGTAATGAAAAGCTTTACCAGGCGGGTTTTTTATCCAAAGAAGAGCTGAATGACCTTGACATGGCTTTAAGAGATTTAGAAAACAATGTAATAAATGCTAAAATAATGCTACAAAATTCGACTATAGCTTTGGAAGATTTTTTAGACAATGAAAATGATATTTACAGGCAAAAAAAACAGATAGAGATGGCAAAGACAGACCTTGAAAACCTTGGCAAGAACATCTCCGACAGCATTATAAAGTCAAATATCAACGGAGAAATAATCAAGATGGATGCACAGCCCGGTAAGTACCCCAACCAAGGCGATAGGATTGTTATAAATGATTTATCCCGGTATAAGCTCAGTGTAAAGGTAGGCCAATATGATGCGGTTAACCTTAAAGAAAACCAGGAAGCAACAATAAAAGTTAAAGGCCTGGATAAAGAATATAAGGGGAAAATTTCAAAGATAGCCAAAACCGCAGTGCTTGAGATGACCAATACTAGCACGGAAACCAAGGTAGAAGTGGAGATCACCTTGGACAATCCTGATGAAAATATAAAGACGGGCTACGAAGCCGATGCGGATATAATTTTGGATGAAAAAACAAATGTGGTGACAGTGGGTTTTGAAAGTATATTCGCCGATGAAAACGGCAAAAAATATGTCTTTACTATGGAAGATAACATAGCTAAGAAAAGATATATACAAACGGGTTTGGAATCGGATTTTGATATAGAAATTGTGTCCGGAATAAAAATTGGCGAAACCTATATCGCAAACCCACCCCCGGAACTAAAAGAAGGCGATATCGTCAATGTAAACGGGGGAATGTAATTTGATAATTCAAATGGAGAATATTACGAAAATATATGATACGGGGAAAATTCAGGTAAGAGCCCTAAACAATATAGATTTGAAGGTGGATAAAAACGAGTATGTAGCAATAATGGGAGCTTCCGGCTCGGGTAAATCAACCTTGATGAACATAATAGGATGCCTGGACAGGGTGACCTCGGGCAAGTATATTTTGGACGGGGAAGATGTATCAAAGCTAAATGACCAACAATTGGCGGAAATAAGAAATAAAAAAATAGGCTTTGTCTTTCAATCCTTTAATTTGCTTCCACGCCTCACTGCACTGAAAAATGTGGAATTGCCAATGATATATGCGGGTATTACCGGAAGCAGAAGAAACCAAATGGCAAAGGAAGCCTTGGAAAGAGTAGGCCTGGGCGATAGAATCAGCCATAAACCCAATGAGCTTTCCGGGGGGCAAAACCAAAGGGTTGCCATAGCAAGAGCTTTGGTGAACAACCCGGCAATAATACTTGCAGACGAACCTACAGGCAATTTGGATTCCAAATCCAGTATTGAAATAATGGACATATTCGGCAGCCTCAATAAAGAAGGAGTTACCATAGTAATGGTAACCCATGAACCGGATTTAGCTGCTATGGCTGGACGAAACGTGGTTTTTAGAGATGGAGAAATCATAAAAGACTGCCTTACGACACAGTGACACAGAGCAACACAGAGGGACGGTTCTCCTGTGTCATTTTTCGACACAGGAGAACCGTCCCTCTGTGTTGTT
>CAZQHS010000034.1:0-14314 GCA_964593485.1 uncultured Clostridiaceae bacterium | reverse complement strand
TCATATTATGTGGATATTAAAACATGTTGATATTTAAGGGGAAATAGTTTAATATTTGGGAAGAGGATTAAACTATAAATAATTATGGCATTAATTATGCCAAAAGAGAGGGAGATGAATTTATGAAAAAAATCTTTACCGTGTTGGTTGTGTTAGTACTTATTCTTAGCTTGGCTCTTACAGGTTGCACACCAAAAGCACCGGCACCGGCACCTGAAAATGGAGGAGAACCGGCACCTGCGGAACCAAAGATTTTAAGGACCAATAACTCAAGTGAGCCCGGCTCATTAGACCCACCACTTGCCCAAGGAACACACGAATCTTGGATACTTGACCACACATTTGAAGGTCTAATGAAAATCGATACCAGTTTTAAAGTGGTTCACGGTATGGCAAAAGACCATAAAATATCCGATGATAACCTAACTTATACATTTACTTTGAGAGACGATATTAAATGGTCAAACGGTGACCCCGTTACCGCCCATGATTTTGAATATGCTTGGAAAAGAGCATTGGATCCTGATATGGCATCTGATTATGCTCACCAATTATACTATCTAAAAGGCGGAGAAGCATATAACAGTGGAGAAGGAAGCGTAGACGATGTTAAAGTTAAAGCTCTTGATGACAAGACTTTAGAATGCACATTAGAAGCCCCTACTGCTTATTTCTTAGAGCTTACTGCATTCTTTACTTTATATCCTGTTAATAAAAAAGTTGCCGAAGCAAATCCGGACTGGGCTAAAAATGCTGCAACTCACGTATCAAACGGACCCTTCGCATTAACTGAATGGGAACATAATGCAACTATAAAAATCAGAAAAAATGAGCATTACTATGATAATGCCAGCATCAAGCTCGATGGCATTAATTATGATATAATAGATGATGAAAACACTGCATGGCAAAAATACGAGGGTGGAGACTATGACTTCTTATTCCCAATGCCTCAAGCAGTTGTAGCGCAAATGAAAGCGGCTAATAATCCTGAGCTTGTTATAGGTAAGGAAGTTGCTGTTTACTATTACAATTTATACTCCAAAACCAAACCTTTTAACAATCAAAAAGTAAGAAAAGGCTTAGCACTTACATTAGATCGTCAAACTATAGTTGATAAAATCGCTCAAGGCGGCCAAATACCGGCAGAGGCCATTGTACCTTATGGATTGAAGGATGAGACCGGAAAGGACTTCCGTGACGGAGTTGGAAAACTTTTTGAGTATAATGTTGAAGAAGGCAAAAAACTATTTGAAGAAGGCCTCAAAGAAGAAGGCTTTAAATTAGAAGACTTCAAAAAATTTGCTTTACTATATAACACCAGCGAAGCTCATAAGAAAATTGCTCAAGCAGCCCAAGAAATGTGGAGAGTTAATTTAGGGATTGAGATTCAACTTGAAAATGTTGATTTCCAGGTTAAATTAGACAGAGAAAAAGCAGGAGATTATGATATCTCACGTGCCGGTTGGATTGGAGACTATATGGATCCCATTACATTTATCGAATTATGGGAAACAAACTCATCCTTTAACGATGCTAAGTTCAGCAACAAAAGATATGATCAATTAGTAAAAATTGCAAAGACCAGTGGAGACCCTAAAGAACGTTTTGATGCTATGAGAGAAGCAGAAAAGATACTTGGTGAATATGTTCCCGTAGTACCTGTATATTTCTACACTCTACCATATGCACAAAAACCGTATTTGACAGGGGTTTACAAGCCAGCTATCAACTATCCGAAATTGATATACGCTGATATAAACAAATAAAATTTGGGCGAGCTTGGCTCGCCCAAACTATATGTTCTGCATTAGATATCCTACTTTTACAACGAAGGAGAGAAAAGATGAAAAAGTATCTTTTAAAACGGCTTGTTATGTCTATTATTACTTTATGGGTAATAATAACCGTTACTTTTTTCCTGATGCATTCCATTCCCGGAAACCCTTTCAGGAAAGAAGGTAAGATGCCAGCAGCAGTTTATGCAAATCTTTTGAAGAAATATGGATTAGATAAACCACTGCCGGAGCAGTATTTAATATATTTGAAAAATCTTCTTAAAGGAGATTTTGGAGACTCAATGAAATCAAAAGTAGAAACGGTAAACGACATGATTAAAAGAGGGTTTCCTATTTCAGCCTATTTAGGTTTGGAAGCTCTTTTTATTGCATTGATCTTCGGCCCTGCATTAGGTGCTTTAGCAGCATTATATCAAAATAAGATTCCAGATTATATATCAATGATTATAGCAATAGTCGGAATTTCCGTGCCAAGCTTTATAATGGGCACGGTGCTGATACAGTTTGTTGCAAAAAAGGTTGCCTGGCTGCCTATTGGGGGTTGGGGTGAGTTTAGACACACGTTGTTGCCTGCTTTTGCTTTATCTTTAATGCCCCTTGCATATATAGCAAGGCTTATGCGTTCCAGCATGTTGGAAGTATTGGGACAAGACTATATCAGAACTGCAAAGTCCAAAGGGATAACCAAGTGGGAAGTTATTCTAAAGCATGCTGTCAGGAATGCTATTCTTCCCATAGTGTCTGTTTTGGGAACTTTAATATCTAACCTTTTGGTAGGGAGCTTCGTTATTGAGAAAATCTTTGGTATACCGGGGCTTGGCAAGTTTTTTGTTCAATCTATTAATAATAGGGATTATACTCTGATAATGGGTACTACTATTTTTTATGCAATTATTTTAATATTTTTACTTTTATTTGTGGATATAGCATACATGTTTATAGACCCGCGTATTAAGCTCAGCAAGGAGGGACGCTAATGGATATTAGGGTAAAATCTGATATGATGAATTTGACACCGGAAATGTTTACAACGGTTAAAATTGAAAATAAAGATGCAGATAAGATTATGCGTCCCAGTATAAAATATTGGCCTGATGTTTGGCGCAGATTAAAACAAGACAAATTAGCTATGGTGGGTCTTATTATAATAGTTCTTATGGTTTTTATGTCGATTGTAGGGACACATATAAATGGCTATAAATATTTTGAACAGGATTACAGTAAGATTAATGTCCATCCTAATGACACACATTGGTTTGGTACTGATGAGTTAGGCAGAGATATGTTTACCAGGACATGGCTAGGTGCCAGGTATTCGCTCATAATCGGAATTTTAGCTGCTGCCATAGATTTTCTTGTGGGTGTTGTATATGGAGGAATTTCCGGTATAGCCTCAAGGAAAGTTGACTCTGTAATGATGCGTATCGCTGAAGTTGTGTATAGCATCCCATATTTATTAATAGTGATTTTGATGTCTGTTGTATTTGCAAAAGAAGGAGGATCCGGTACTTCACTTCTTGTTTTGATATTGGCTATGACTCTTACTGATTGGGTTCCCATGGCTATTTTGGTCAGGGGGCAGGTACTGCAACTAAAAGAATCGGAATACTCCTTAGCTGCAGAATCAATAGGAGCTTCGAAAAATTGGATACTTGCAAAACATATAATACCTAACACATTGGGTCCGATTTTGGTTAATGTGACCCTTACAATTCCTAGGGCAATATTTGCTGAAGCTACACTTGGTTTTTTGGGGTTAGGGCTTCAGGCACCGCGATCCAGTCTTGGTTCCTTGGCTAATGACGGATTGGCAGGGTTAGCTGTAGGTAATGCTTATCAAATTATTATACCCGCAATATTTATTTCCCTTATTATGTTTGCATTTAATGTATTAGGGGATGGCCTTCAAGATTCATTGGATCCAAGGCAACGCAAGTAGGGGGTGCTATCATGGAAAATATTTTAGAAATAAATAATTTACAAGTATCATTTCGAACTTTTTTTGGAGAAGTAGAGGCTGTACGTGACATTAGTCTAAAAGTCGGCAAAAAAGAAACTGTAGCAATTGTGGGAGAATCCGGCTGTGGCAAATCCGTTACAGCAAGTTCCATTATGCAGCTCCTTCCTATGCCGCCTGCTTTTTTCAAAGGAGGAGAAATAATCTTTGAAGGGGAAAATTTATTGGGGAAGACCGAAAAGGAAATGCAGGACATAAGAGGAAATAAAATAAGCATGATTTTTCAGGACCCTATGACTTCATTAAATCCAACAATGAAGATTGGTAAGCAAATTGTGGAAAGCCTTATGAAACATGAAAAAATGACAGGTAAAGAAGCAAAAGAAAAAGCCATTGAGATGCTTAATCTTGTATCAGTGCCCCAACCTAAAAAAAGGATTGAACAGTATCCTTTTGAGTTTTCAGGGGGTATGAGACAGAGGGTTATGATCGCATTAGCTATGATATGTAACCCAAAGCTTCTAATAGCGGACGAACCTACGACCGCCCTGGATGTTACTGTACAGGCTCAAATTCTGGAATTGATGAAAAGAATTCAGGATAGTTTAGGCATGTCAATTATTTTAATTACCCATGACCTTGGGGTGGTAGCGGATATGAGCGATAGAGTAGTTGTAATGTATGCAGGTCAAATTGCAGAACAAGGAACGACAAATGATATATTTAAAACTCCCAATCATCCTTACACAATAAAACTTTTATCTTCTGTACCGCGTTTGGATATGAACAGGGAAGAATCACTGCATGCTATTCATGGTACTCCGCCGGACCTTTATATCCCTCCTAAAGGTTGTTCTTTTTATGATAGATGTAGCGAGGCAATGGTTGTTTGTAAAGAACATTTGCCTGAATTTGCAAAAATTAACCATGGGCATTTAAGCCGTTGTTGGCTTAACCATCCCATGGCTGTAAGCAAAAGGTCTACAGAAGGGGGGAAGAAGGAATGAAAACACCCTTAATTTCTGCAAAAAATATCAAGAAGCATTTTGATGTAGGTGATGGGATTTTAAAAGCTGTAGATGGTATTAGCTTTGATATATTTCCCGGTGAGACATTAGGTTTGGTAGGTGAGTCTGGTTGCGGTAAATCAACAGCCGGAAGGACTATTATACGATTATACGAACCTACTGAAGGTGAATTGATTTTTAATGGGCAAAATATCTATGAACTGTCAAGGAAAGAAATGCAAGAGGTACGGAGAGATTTTCAAATGATTTTCCAAGATCCTTATGCATCATTGAATCCTCGTATGACTGTTGAAGACATTGTTGCCGAACCTTTGGATATACACCATATGTATGAATCCCATAAAGAGAGAAGCGTTAGGGTACTTGAGCTATTGGAATTGGTCGGATTGGGGCAGGAACATGTAATGCGTTTTCCACATGAGTTTTCAGGTGGGCAAAGGCAAAGAATCGGGCTGGCAAGGGCACTGGCTTTGAATCCTAAGTTTATCGTATGTGACGAACCTATTTCAGCTTTGGATGTATCTATACAGGCTCAAGTTGTAAATCTTTTAAAAGATTTGCAAAATAGACTTGGTTTAACTTATTTGTTTATTGCCCATGATCTTTCTATGGTTAGATATATTTCAAACAGGGTTGGTGTTATGTATTTAGGTCATATAATGGAGTTGGCGGATTCTGAAGAGTTATATATAAATCCCATTCATCCGTATACAAAAGCATTGCTTTCCGCTATACCTATTCCGGATCCCGAGATACAAAGAAGCAGACATAGGATTATGCTGGAAGGGGATGTGCCCAGCCCCATAAACCCTAAAGAAGGATGCAGGTTTGTGGATAGATGTGCCTACGCACAAGATATATGCAGAACCACAACACCTAAGCTAATAGAAAAAAAGGAAAACCATTTTGCGGCTTGCCACGTGTTCTAATTGCTTTTAAGAAAACATGTTTTGTTATAAAGCGACAGTATTATGTACTGTCGCTTATTTTTGGGGGTTTCCTGTTACTTTCTACAAAAAATTCGCAACCCTTTGATGTAGTATTAGAAATTTTTCCAACCTGTTCCAAAGAACACATACCGTCTTTCTGGTGGATACAATTTTCTGTACAATTAATTAGAATCACAGGATAAACACCTCCCATCTATATTTTTCTCCAAAAGTCAAAAACTAATGTAAAGAAATGAGGATGTAAAGAAATAAGTGTAAAGAAATAATCGGAAAAATATGATGCTTTCATAGTGAATTTGTATTTTATTGTGATATAATCTTTTTGTACATGATTTTAATAGTTTAATATTTTATATGAGAAAGGACGTTAAAATGGAACCGGGAAAACTTCCAACAGAATTATTAAAAAAATTGGTTTTTAATAATATAAAATCTAAGAATCCTCATGTTATGATTGGCCCTGAGGTGGGGGAAGATTGTGCTGCTATTAGGTTCGGAGAATACGTTTGTTTGCTGTCAACTGATCCTATTACAGGAGCGGAAAAAGGAGCCGGCACATTGGCCATTCATATTTCTTGTAATGACATTGCTTCTTGCGGTGTAGAACCCATAGGAATTTTAATAACTTTGATGGTTCCTACTGATGGAACGGAGGATGATATAGACAGGGTGATGAAAGAAGCCGGAGAAGCTGCTAAGGAATTGGGTGTTGAAATCATTGGAGGTCACACTGAAATAACATCCGCTGTTAACAAGATGGTAATATCCACCACTGCTGTAGGTAAAGCCCCTATTGATGGAATAATTACAACCAAAGGTGCAAAGATTGGAGATGATGTAATAATGACCAAATGGGCTGGGCTCGAAGGTACATCTATTATTGCATCAGATTTAGCAAATGATTTGGCTGACGTATTAAGCAAAACTGAGATTGAATCAGCCCAATCGCTTATAAAAAATATCTCTGTTGTTCCTGAGGGGGTTTTGGCGGGCAAATATGGCGTTAACTCAATGCATGACGTAACAGAGGGAGGAATTTTAGGGGCGGCTTGGGAGTTAGCAGAGATATCGGAAACAGGGATAGAGCTACACTTAAAAAAAATACCTGTATTAGAAACAACAAGAAAAATATGTGATTATTATGGAATTGATCCATTTAGATTAATATCCAGCGGTTCTATGATAATGACATGTAAAGACGGTGAGGAACTTATAAATCTTTTAAAGAGGAAAGGAATTACTGCATCTATAATAGGAAAAATAATAGATGAAGACAGAATTATAATAAATGAAAACGGAGATAGGATAGAGCTGGAACCACCAAAAGCTGATGAATTGTTTAAAGTAGTTTAATCAGCACAAGGGAACAACACAAACAACACAAGGGGACGGTTCTCCTGTGTCATTTTTTGATTTGGAAACTTTTTTCAAAAACAGACGTCAATATACAAGATGCTTTATAATACTACCGTATTACGTACAATAACCGGAAAACCCCATAAATGCCCATTTGCAACCAAATTGTTAACAAAATGCAATATAAAAATAGAGGAAAAATTGGTACTAAAGTCGAATAAGTATTGAAATAACAAGTAAAGGAGGAATTTGATGAAAAAGATAGCATTTTTTATAGTAGTATTTTGTACTTTTTTCGTTTCTTTAGCATTAACAGCCGACGCAGGCATCAAGGAACCTTCCTTAATTGTTTTGGGTGAGGTTATAAAAAATATAGAGCCTCCCATAATAGAAAAGGGTAAAGTGTATGTACCCATTAGAGTGGTAAGCGAGGCCTTGGGCTACAACATGGAATATAACTCAAAAACAAAAGTAATTGATATAAAAAAAGGCAGTTTTTATATCAAGCTAACTGTAGGGAATAAAAATGCGATGGTAAACGGTAAAAAGGTTGAATTGGATAAAGCTCCTTATTTGGTTAATGGCAGAGCCTATGTGCCCGATACTTTTATTTATCCGGGGTTTTGTGTATCTGCAGAATTCAATAAGGATCTTAATTTGGTTAAGATAGGAAGCCTTAACCCGACAAATAAAAACGAGAAAAATGATAAAGGCATGTACATATTTGATAAAAAGGCGGATAAAGAATTTTCAACTATTATAATGGATAAAAAAGTGATGATACCGTTAAGGCCTTTAGGTGAAGGACTGGGATATGATATAACCTGGGATATGAAAACTCAAACTATGGCTTTGATTAAGGAAAATAAAAGCCTAAGTTTTATGATTAATAAAGATAAAGCAATAGTTGACGGCAAAGAACTTAAGATGGACGAAAAAACATTAATGACGGGTGGACGAGCTTATGTATCCATGACATTTTTAGAGAAGGTTATGGATTATGGTTTTCAATATAGTGAAGAAGCAAAGAAATTAACTGTAAAGGGAAAAGAGGTTCCGGCAATTATTTCAAAAGTGCAGGACATTTCTTATGATGAAGAAAGCGGTTATCCTCAACTTTACATATCAGCAGATAACCCTGTAGAATATAATGCTTTTACCTTGGACAACCCTGACCGAATGGTAATAGATATTAATAACGCTATAGCAGATACCGATTTTGAAGTAAAAGAAATAAACAGCGGGGAAATAATCGGGGTTAGAATTGGACAATTCAGTAATCAGCCCAAAATAGTCAGGGTCGTCGTAGATTTGAAAAATAAGAAAAAAGCTATGGTTACCCAATCTACGGATAAAAAGAATATTTCCCTGGCCTATGCAAATATAATACAACCCATAACAATTGAAAAAGAAGGTTATTGTGATGTTATTACAATAAAAGGTTCTCAAGCTGTAGATAGCCAATTGTTTTCCTTAAATAATCCGGATAGGATTGTAATAGACGTTCAGCAAGCTGTCCTTGATAGTGAAAAGCAAAGTATTCCATTAAATAACTCTTCAATCATCAAGTCTGTCAGAACCGGCCAGTTTGACGTAGGTACCGCAAGAATAGTGGTGGATTTGGGCAAGAGTGCTTTTTACGATATAAAAAATGAAGGTAATGAATCAAAAATATATATATCAGATATTCCATTCTCATTTATGGGTTATGATAAGTATTATAATTCTTCTTACATTACAATGAATCCTAACGATGAGGTGGATTTTAAAACTGATTTCGATAAGAAGAAGAATATTTTGAAAGTTGAAATCAATAAGGATATCGAATATGAGAATGAGTTATACGAAATAAACGATAATTTATTGGAATATATAAAGCTTAGTAAAACACAACAAAAAAAGAATATCATTACCAAAGCTGAGTTCAAGCTGAAAGAAAAGGTAGAATATGAAATTCTATCGCCTTCCGATTCAAAACTGATTAAATTAAAACTGACTTATATTCCCACTACACCCCGAGATGTTATGGTTGTCATTGATGCAGGACACGGGGGCAAAGACCCGGGAGCAAAGGCAGTAGATGGCACCTATGAAAAGAATTATAATATTGATGTGGCAAGACGTTTGGATAAAAAGCTTAAGGAATTAGGATTTAGCACTATAATGACTAGGGAAGAAGACATATATACTACATTGCAAGAAAGAACCGATGCAGCGAATTGGAACTATGCGGATTTCTTTATAAGTATACATTTTAATGCATATATGAATAAAGCAAAAGGTATTGAAACTCTTTATTATCCAAATACACCCACCGAAGCTTATAGCATTAACAATAAAGATATAGCATCCATATTCCAGGAAGAAATTTTAAAAGCTTTAAAAAGACCATCAAGAGGTGTAATCTCGAGACCAGATTTATTTGTTTTAAATAAAACAAAAATGCCGGCAATGCTAATGGAACTTGGATTTTTAACAAATAAAGAGGAATTATCATTCATAAAAAAAGAAAGCTATAGAGAAAATGCGGCAAATGCTTTGGCGACGTCTTTGCTAAGATATTATAAAGAAATACAAGGTATTGATTTTGGAGAGGATACAAGAATTACGGCAAAGGACGTGTCAAAAGAAGAAACAGCAGTAGAAAATGTGGCAAAAAGGTAAATTAGATTGAGTAAATGTACAATAACTTATTTTATAACAAGATTACAGTAAAGAGTTTTGTTGCAAACAAAACTCTACCCGAGCGTTGGGAGCGAGGTGGGAGATATGCTCACCACCTATTTTACATAAATGAACTGGAAATCCATGGATTTCCCTAATAGAAGCGGGAGATATCTTTGCACCTCGTTATAAACATAAAACTAAAGGTGATTTAATGCCTTTAGTTTTATTAAATGCCGTGCCAATATTTCCTCATTTAATTCGGAAATGGCACATGGTAATAAAAGCGGCTTTTGTTCAAAAAACAAAGCTGCATTTGCTATAATAAGCAAATGCAGCCAAATTTATGAATGAGGGGGAGGAATAAAGAGTATTAGCATCTAATTACCAATTAACTCTGTAATCATATTATATACAATTGTTTTATAGAATTACAAGGCTTAAACCCATTTGTTACAACTAATTTACAACATATAAAGAATACGAATTTATAATTTGTCTGTTCTCTGGACATCTGTTCACTGTTCTCTAATGCACAACTGATGTTGTGCATTATTCTAAAATTATGATAGAATGATAAATAAGATAATGGAATTAGGGGGATATGTAGAAAATGTTAAAAGTTGTTGTTAATGATAGATACATTTCTTCATATGAAAATAATACCAAATTAGGAGATATCGCTAAGGATTTTCAATATTTATTTAAATATGATATTTTAGGTGCAATTATTGACAATGATCTCAAGGAATTTAATTATATATTGGAACGAGACACAAATATTAAATTTATAGATATTACTTATCCCTATGGAAACAGGTTTTACGTCCGAAGCCTGATGTTTTTATTAATAATTGCAGCCAAGGAAGTTATGGAGGGATGTAGGGTTACAATAGAACATTCCCTAAGCAAAGGACTTTACTGTGAAATACATGGTTCAGAGCCTTTAGACGAAGATATCATAAAAGAAATCGAAAGCAAAATGAAAGAACTTGTTGAAGAAGATATACCCTTTGATAAAAATAGATACTTGAAGGCAGACGCTGAAAAAATATTCAGAGAACGAGGACAATGTGATAAAATCGGTTTACTAAAATATAGGGAAAATGAATACATAAACTTATATGAATGTAAAGGGTACTATGATTACTTTTATGGATATCTGGTGCCTTCAACAGGCTACCTAAAAAAGTTTGAATTAAAGTTTTATCCACCGGGGCTGATTTTAAGGTATCCAAACAGAAGAGACCCAGATAATATACCGGAATTTGTTCCTCAACCACAACTATTCAGAGTTTTTAGAGAGTTTGAGGAATGGGGCAGGATATTGGAAATTGAGAACATAAGTCATTTAAATGACTATATTGCTAACGGTAATATCAATGAATTAGTATGGATTTCCGAGGCTCTTCATGAAAAGAAAATCGCTGAAATAGCGGATAAAATAAGTCATTCCAAGGATAAGAAAAAACTGATTCTGATATCAGGACCTTCATCTTCAGGGAAAACTACTTTTGCACAAAGACTTGCAATCCAACTCCGTGTTAATGGGTCAAAAACCGTAGAGATTTCTATTGACGATTTTTTTAAAAACAGGGAGGACACACCAAAAACTCCAGAAGGTGAATATAACTTTGAAACCTTAGATGCCATTGATACTGATATTTTTAACAGAGTTTTAAGAGGATTAATAAACGGTGAAGAAGTCGAGATACCGTATTATAATTTTCACACAGGATGTAGAGAATGGACAGGAAGAAAATTAAATATATCCGATGATCAAATAATTATCATAGAAGGCATACATGGTCTGAATTATAAGCTTACTAAAGGTATTGATCCCAGGCTTAATTATAAGATCTATGTATCCGCATTAACGCATTTGAATATTGATAATCACAACAGGGTTCCTACCTCTGATTTAAGGCTGATAAGAAGGATAGTTCGAGATTATCAGTTTAGATCCACAGATGCACTGACAACTATAAAAAGATGGGATATGGTTAGACGGGGAGAGGATAGATATATATATCCTTTTCAGGAACAGGCGGATATAATGTTTAACTCATCATTGGCTTATGAGTTATGTGTATTAAAACCAACTGCGGTATCCTTGCTCAAAAATATTGATAAAAACGTAATTGAATATATTGAGGCAAAAAGGCTGTTGAAATTTTTTAATTATATACTTCCTTTCAGTTCAAAATGTGTTCCCAATAACTCAATATTGAGAGAGTATATAGGAGGCAGCTGCTTTAATGTTTAGCAACCTCATGAATAAAATTGCATTCAGTTATAAAATAAATAAATTGACTTATAACAAGATTACAGTAAAGAGTTTTGTAAAAAAACAAAACTTTACCCGAGCGTTGGGAGCGAGGTGGGAGATATGCTCACCACCTATTTTACATAGATGAACTCGCCGCTTATAGAAGCGGGAGATATCTTTACACCTCGTTATAAAATATTATGGAGGATTGTTTATGGATGATAACAGTGAAAACTATGTTTTTCTATTACAAGTATATAACGATGTAGAGGCTGATATTGTCGAGGGCTTGATGTCTCAATACAATATACAGGTGGTAAAAAGATACAGAGGTAATAAAAGCTTTATGAAAACCTTAATGGGCACTGTTTTGGGTGTTGATATATTTGTTAAAGCTCAGGAACTCAAAGAAGCAAAAGAAATTGTAGAAAATATGGACATAGATGAATTTCACACGGATTCGTAACCAAGCAAAAGAAAGCGGTGAGCGTATCTACTGCATCGTTGAAACGCCCTTGTAGGTCTTTGCAAGATGAGCAAAAACCTTATTGGAATAATAACATCATATATGGGGGTTAAAGAATGAAAGATGCTATAAACTTCTTGAAGCACATTGAACTGGAAGGTTCCGATTTTAAAAGAGATCTGAGTCGTTTGGAAATTGAAGAGCAAATTGAGATACTAAAGATTTCCTGTGAGGAGTTTTACCCTTATGATGAAATTTACAAAAAACTATATGAATCAATAAAGAATAATAAACCGTTAAATATAAAATTTGGTATAGACCCATTATCAATGAATTTACATATCGGAGATATTCCGCCTCTTGTGCTTTCCGGCAAATTGCAACGCATGGGGCATAAAATAACCTTGCTTATGGGAGATGTTACGGCCATTATCGGTGATCCTTTTCGTTCGTGGAATTCAAAAGAATTAAGTCGCAAAAATATAGAAAGAAATCTAAAACAATTAAGAAAACAATTAGATAATTTTTTGGACTTTGCAAAAGTAAACACAGTTTACAACAGTAATTGGTTAAATGATATTAAACTACCTGAAATAATAGAATTAATGAATAAAATAAATATTACAGATTTATTAAAACAAGGAGAATTTCCGGAAAAACTTGAAAAGAATGAAGACATTCCATATGCAAAGCTTTTATATCCTTTTCTAATGGGGATAGATTCTATAGAAATAAAACCCGATATAGAGATTGGAGGAAATAATCAAATCAACAGTTTACATATGTGTAGGCAAATGATGAAAGCCGTTGGCTTAGAGACTGAATTAATCATGACGACTTATCCCATTACACCGGTGGATTATTTTTCTATAAATTCTAATCCAGTTGATATTTTTAAAAAAGTTACTGACTTGGATAAAGATAGTGTTTATAATTGGTTTCGGCTGCTCACAGAAGTATTGCCTCCCAGTTTGATTAATATTAAAGAATATATAAATGAAGGAAAAATAAACCTGCAATCCATTAAAGAAGTTTTAGCAAAAATAATTTTATCAAGAATTTTTGATAAAGAGGTCAGTGATTCGACTTATATCGAATACATGAAAGACTTGGTAAAGAATTCAAAAACCCAAGAGGTGGCAATGGTATCGGGAAATGTTAAATTTGGCGAATTTATTGCCGCATCCACTGATTTGACTTTGGCAGAGGCACAAAAGCTGATTGGTGAAGGCAGCGTCAATGCACTTAGTTGCGATGGAAAGTGTTTAACTCATATAGTAGATTGTGAAGCAGATATTAGTTCCTTCAAATTTGATAAATTCTATATTATAATATGGGACAAGTACATATTAAGCATAAAAAAATAACAATATAGTTAAGTTTTACATTCATATATTCTTCTGCAATGCAAAAAATAAGCTACAATAATTATTTACGAAGGTGATTATATGAAAGGTAAAAAGAAACTGTTATCTCTGATTTTTCTTATTATTATTTTTATAGTTGTTGGTTGTACTTTAAGAAGGATTCCTAATCCTAATATGGATTCCAATATGGATTCCAATATGGATTTCAATCTGCCCGGTGGGGGGAGTCGAATATCGCCCCATGATAATTATAGTCCAGGATGGGAAAATACAAGCAAGATTGCAGAAAATATAAGAGGGCAAGCAGTTAAAGTCCCCGGTGTCAAAGATGCTGCTGTTGTAGTTTATAATACAAGTGCATATGTGGGCATAAAAACTAATGGGAAAGACACGGATGGGGATAGAGGCTTAATAGAACAGGTAGCAAAAAAGACTAAAGAAACAGAAGGTACAATTAC
>CAZQHS010000033.1:11238-14686 GCA_964593485.1 uncultured Clostridiaceae bacterium | reverse complement strand
TAATGGGATTAAGCATATATATAATCAACTCAGCTATTGACTTTAAAACGAAATTAAACCTATAATCATTAATAGAATATTTTTTGAAATGGAGAGAATAACGTGAATCCTATTGCCTTTCAATTATTTGGTGTTGAAGTAAGATGGTATGGAATATTAATATCCCTTGGTATGATGCTGGGATTATATATAGCATATAATGAATCAAAGAGACAAGGATATAACCCGGATGATATAGTTGACTTGGCACTATGGTGTATCCCCGCCGCACTTGTAGGTGCAAGGGTTTATTATATAGCTTTTCAATGGGAGTATTACAAAGGAAACATACTAAAAATGATAAACATCAGAGAAGGCGGTCTGGCAATTCACGGCGGACTAATCGCTGCTGTTATTGTAGGATATTTTTTTACACGGAAAAAGAGAATCCCTTTTTGGAAAACAGCGGATATAGTTGCACCAAGTATATCCCTTGGCCAGGCAATCGGCCGTTGGGGCAACTATATGAATGGGGAAGCACATGGGGGGCAGACAAACTTACCCTGGGGAATAATGGTTGAAGGCATAAAAGTTCATCCCACTTTTCTTTATGAGTCTTTGTGGGATTTTGGTATTTTTTTATTTTTAATATACTATGGGAGAAACAAAAAATTTGACGGGGAGCTCTTTATACTTTATTCAATTATTTATTCCGTAGGAAGATTTTGGATTGAAGGGCTGAGAACAGACAGTCTTATGTTTTTTGGATTAAGGGTTGCTCAACTTGTAAGTTTGTTAGTGATTTGCATAGGTTTATTTCTATTCTTTAAGTTAAGGAACGAAAAAAAAATATAGCTTAGCATTCATCTATTAAAGAACATTAGTATTTGATAAAGACTACACTTTCGGAAAGGCTTAAGGTCTGTTAATGAAATGTAGGAAAAGCGATAAGTTATAGCGTGAATAGTGGCAACTTTTAAAAAATAGTATTTAGATAATTAAATTTAAATACTATTTTTATTTTTTTGAAATATAAGAAGGATTTTTAAGAAACGTATAGAATAATATAATGAAATGGGTCAAAGTGGTATGAAGTGGTGCGAAGTGAATCTAATAAAGTGGTGTTTTTAATGTTTATAGGTGAATACAATCATACATTGGATAATAAAAACAGAGTTAGCATGCCTGCCAAATTCAGAGGTTATTTTGGAGGTTCTTTTGTCATGACAAAAGGATTGGATAATTGCCTTTTTGTTTATCCTATGGATGAGTGGAGTAATATCGAAACAAAACTGAAAAACCTCCCTATAACAAACAAAGATGCCAGAGCTTTTGTCAGGTTTTTCTTTGCGGGAGCCACGGAATGCGAGATAGATAAACAAGGCAGAACATTAATACCTAATAATTTAAAAGAGTTTGCCAAAATTGACAAAGATGTGGTTATTATAGGAGTTTCTACCAGGGTAGAAATATGGGGACTGGAAGAATGGAATAAATTTAATAACGATGCGGATATTACTTATGAAGAAGTAGCAGAAAAGATGTCCCAACTTGGGATTTAGTCGGGGGGGAGACAAATTGGAAATTTCCCATACTCCTGTTCTATTACACGAAGCAACCTCCAATTTGAATATAAAACCTGATGGGATTTATATAGATGGAACAATAGGTGGCGGGGGACATGCTTATAAGATAGCAAAAGCCTTATCTTCCAAGGGATTGCTTATAGGTATTGATAGAGACATAAGTGCTATAGAAGCCGCCGGAAAAAGGCTGAAAGATTACGAAAAAAATATTATTCTTATAAATGATAATTTCAGCAACATTAATAGGATAGTTAAAGACAGAGGATTTAATAAAGTTGATGGAATATTGCTGGACTTAGGTGTCTCTTCTTTTCAATTGGATGAAGAGGAACGGGGATTCAGCTATATGCAAAATGCGAAGTTGGACATGAGGATGAACAGGGATAACACTTTAACAGCCGAGATTATTGTTAACGAATGGTCTGAAAACGAAATAGCAAAAATAATAAAAGATTATGGAGAAGAAAGATGGGCAAAAAGAATTGCTTCATTTGTAAATAAAGAGAGACAAAAAACAAGAATTGAAACAACTTTTCATTTGGTAGAAATAATAAAAGCGGCAATTCCTTCATCAGCAAGAAGAGTAGGACCCCATCCGGCAAAAAGAACTTTTCAAGCAATCAGAATAGCCGTAAACAATGAGTTAAATATATTGGACAAAACTATTATAGATGGGGTGGAATTATTAAAACCTGGCGGAAGGATATGCATTATCACTTTTCATTCTTTAGAAGACAGATTGGTGAAGTTCGCTTTTAAGAAATTGGAAGAACCTTGTATTTGTCCTGTGAATATACCCAAATGCGTATGTGGAAAAGTTCCTATGTTAAAAATCATCACAAGAAAGCCCATAATCGCATCAAATGAAGAGCTTGATAAGAATCCACGTTCAAGAAGTGCAAAGCTTAGAGTTGCCGAAAGACTTTGTTCTAATATTTAAAAAGGGGGAATAAAATTGGTAGTAGCAGATAACAGAGCCTATGATTATAATGAAGAATATCTTTATAATGTACCCCTTTATGAAGAAAAGAAAAAGCCGAGAGCAGCAATTAAAAGAAATAAAAAATCAAAACCTCATATACTTACCGTAATTATTGTTTTCGCAGTCAGCATTGTAATGATTTCCCATTATGCCTGCATCGCTGAAATAAACTATAATATAAATAGGCTGGAAAAAGAATTCAAAGAAGTAGAAAAAGAAAACTCACTTCTGAGCGTTAAATTGGCTCAGACAATAAACTTACAATCTTTGGAGAAAGTTGCCTTAGACGATTTGAATATGCAGTACCCTAATTCGGATCAAATAGTTTATGTTAACGTTATTAAACCATTACCAAAAAATAATGCGATAGATAGGACATTTTATTCAAAAAAAGATGTATTAGAGAACAAATATATTGCTAAGGTAAAGACTTTGATAAATATTTTTATAAGTTATCTTGATTAGCAAATCCCTAAAGGGGGAATTGGTTTGGCAGTAGCGGCAAAAAAAATAAGAAAAAGGGTTCTTTTTCTATTATGCAGTTTTACAGCAATGTTTATTTTTCTTACTGTGAAGCTGTTTTTTATACAAATTATTAACGGACCTGAATATCAGCAAAAAGCAATGGACCAATGGACAAGAGATGTACCTGTACCGTCAAGAAGAGGAACAATTTACGACAGGAATGGAAAAGAGTTGGTAACTAATGCACCGGCGTATCAAATTTATGCAAGGCCGGTAGATGTCAAAAATAAAGAGGAGGTTGCATCTACTCTGTCAGAAATTTTAGGAATGGACGAAGACAGTTTATTGGTTAAATTGGATACAAAAAAAGATACAATACTCATAAAGCAAAAAGTTGATGCGGATATAATTAACACATTAAGAGAAAAGGAACTTA
>CAZQHS010000033.1:0-11228 GCA_964593485.1 uncultured Clostridiaceae bacterium | reverse complement strand
AAAGGGTTAATTTATATAGATGATAATAAGAGATTCTACACTCAAAGTAATTTTGCTTCTTATATTTTAGGTTTTACTAATTACGACAATCAAGGCCAAGATGGGGTAGAGGCAACCTTTGAAAAATATCTTAACGGATTTCCCGGGAGAGATATTAAAATGACGGATTCCTATGGAAGAGAGCTGCCCGGAGGAGACAGGAAGTATTATGAGCCGCAAAACGGTCTGAATTTAATACTTACTATCGACGAAGTTATACAACATTTTACAGAAAAAGCCATAGAAAATGCACTGAATGAAAATAAGGCGAAACGAACCATGGCTATTGTAATGGACCCCAAAACCGGGGATATTTTTTCTATTGCCGTTAAGCCGGATTATGATAATAACAACCCGAGAAAAATACCTGAGGAGTATGAAGAAAAGTGGGGACAAATGTCCTTAAAAGAACAATATGATGCCTTATTTAAAATTTGGCGTAATCCGATTATATCTGATACTTATGAACCGGGCTCTACCTTTAAGATAGTTACATCAGCGGCGGGATTGGAAGAAGGTGTCGTTAAGCCCGATGACAAGTTTTATTGTTCGGGTTTTGTAGAGGTGGGCGGTCATAGGCTTAAATGCTGGAGATATTATAGACCCCACGGAAGTGAAACTTTTGTTGAAGGAGTACAAAATTCCTGCAATCCCGTTTTTATTGAAGTGGCACAAAGATTGGGGAAGGAAAAGTTCTATAAATACATCAAAGGCTTCGGATTTGGCACAACAACAAATAT
The DNA here is from genome assembly GCA_964593485.1 of uncultured Clostridiaceae bacterium. GTDB lineage: Bacteria > Bacillota > Clostridia > Lutisporales > Lutisporaceae > JAAYKT01. The sequence goes on along the minus strand of CAZQHS010000033.1, from coordinate 10,449 downwards.
CAAATTGTTGGGTGAGGCTTCGGGTATAGTCAGAGATATCGGCTATATAGGGCCCGTAGAATTAGCTAATATTGCTTTTGGTCAGGGAATTAGTATAACTCCTATTCAACTGATAACGGCTGCATGTGCTATAGCAAACGATGGGTATCTTATGGAACCGCGGATCGCAAAAAAACTAATTGATGAAGAAGGCAATACGATACATGATTTTAAGCCAAGAATGATTAGGCAAGTAATATCAAAAGATACATCCGCCACCATGAGAAGCATATTGGAGACCGTTGTAAATAACGGTTCCGGTGCCGGGGCTTATTTACCCGGTTATAAGGTTGCCGGGAAGACAGGAACGGCACAAAAAGCTGAGGGCGGCAGATATATACAGGGAAGATATGTTTCTTCTTTTCTGGCCTTTGCACCTGCTGATGATCCAAAAGTCGCTGTTTTGGTTGTTATCGATGAACCCTCTGCCGGCAGCTATTACGGCGGCGTCATTGCGTCACCGGTTGTTAAAAGCATATTATCCGATACTCTTAGGTATTTAGATATAAAACCTCAATATACAGAGGAAGAAGCTAAACTTTTATTAAAGAATAAGATTGTTGTACCTGAAGTAAGAAATATCACGCTCAAAGAAGCTAAAAAGTTGTTAACTCAAAACAAGTTAAGATACAGGTTGGAAGAAGAGCAAGGCGAACCTACCGAAGATTCTTTAATAATAGATCAAACGCCTCGGGCTGATTCAAAAGTAGATGAAGGAACTATTGTAATCCTTTATGCCAAACCAAAGGAATAGCGGAAAGAACGAAAAAGGCAACGGAGCACCCTAAATTCCGATTGCCTTTTTGTAAAAGAGGGGCATAGTTGATTAATCAAAGAATCAGAGGTGGAAAGTTTTGTTTCTTTATAAGCTTATTGAAGGTATTAATTGTCTTAGCGTAAAAGGTGGCTTGGATATTGAAATAGAGGGTATTGCATATGATTCAAGAAATGTTTTAAAAGGATATCTTTTTATTTGTATGGATGGATATCAAACTGATGGTCATTACTATATTAAGCAAGCGTTGAGGCAAGGGGCCGTGGCAATTATCGTTGAAAAACCCGTTGCTATTGATACGGTTACAGTTATACAGGTAAAAAACTCAAGAGATATTCTTCCGATAATCTCTTCAAGGTTTTACAATAACCCCACTAATATGTTAAAATTAATCGGTATTACAGGCACAAACGGTAAAACAACTACTACATATTTAGTAAAATCAATTTTTGAAAGTTGGGGTAAAAAGGTAGGCTTATTAGGGACTATTGCTGTAGAAATAGGTGATAAAAAAATAAGCTCCCAAAGAACAACACCAGAATCATTAGACTTGCAAAAAATATTCAGAGAGATGGTTAACGAAGGTTTAGACTATTGTGTTATGGAGGTTTCTTCACATTCTTTGGTATTAAGGCGTGTGGAAGAATGTAATTTTTATATTGGGGCATTTACAAACTTGTCGCCTGAGCACCTTGATTTCCATAAAGATATGGAAGACTACAGAAAGGCAAAGGAGAAACTTTTTTTTCTCACAAAATATACAAATGTTATAAATAGTGATGATAAAAGTGGTAAAAAGATAATAGGAAATATTAAAAATTCGGGGACACCTTTGCTGACTTTTGGAATAGAACAAAAAGCAGATATAATGGCAAAGGACATTGTTATAGACAGTGAAGGGGTATATTTCCAGCTTATCACTCCGGATTATACTATACCTATCAACGGTAGAATTCCCGGATTGTTCAGCGTTTATAACTGCTTAACCGCTGCATCCATAGCCTATGCCGAAGGCGTTGACAGTAAAGCAATATGTCAAGGCATAGAGAGTTTTTATTCGGTTCCGGGAAGGCTGGAAAAGGTAGATGCAGATATTCCTTACACAATAATAATTGATTACGCCCATACTCCCGATGGATTGGAAAATGTTTTAAAAACAATTAAGACCTATGCAAAGAAGAGAATAATAACGGTCTTTGGCTGTGGCGGGGATAGAGATAAAAAGAAAAGAGCAACTATGGGTAAAGTTGCAGGAATTTATTCGGACTATTGTATATTAACCTCCGATAATCCGAGAACTGAAAATCCCTATGAAATAATCAGACAAATTGAAAAAGGTATAATAGATACCAACTGTGGCTATACATGTATAGAAAGCAGAAAAGAAGCTATAAAAGAAGGGATGAAAATGGCCGAAGCTGATGACATAATTCTTTTGGCAGGAAAAGGTCACGAAAAATATCAAGAACTAAACGGGGAAATTATAGAATTTGATGAAAGAAAGATAGTAAAAGATATACTTTTACACAAGGAGGGCTGATATGGAACCTCTTAAAATTTCCGATTTGGTTTTTGCAACCAGCGGAGAAACTTTTAATATTACAGAAAACATTATTATAAATGGAATAAGTACCGATAGCAGGAAGATCAAACCCGGAGAACTGTTCATACCTATTATCGGAGAAAGCTTTGACGGACATGATTTTATTGGAAAAGCGATAGAATCAGGTTCTGTTGTTGTCCTTTCCCACAGATATCTTAAAGATGAAAAAATACCGTATATTAAGGTAAAAAATACAACAGATGCTCTTCTTAAGATTGCAAAGTATTATAGGTCAAAATTTGACATTCCTGCTGTGGCTATTACAGGAAGTTCGGGTAAAACCACAGCCAAAGACATGATTGCAGCTGTGCTTGGACAGTCATTAAATGTATTAAAAAATGAAGGTAATTACAATAATGCCATAGGACTACCCAATACTATATTTAATCTGAATAAAAACCATGAAATTTGCGTCTTAGAAATGGGTATGAATAGTTTTGGAGAGATAAGACAACTTGCCGAAATTGTTAAACCTGATATAGCTATAATTACAAACATTGGCACTGCCCATATTGAATTTTTAAAATCCCGAGAAGGTATTTTAAAAGCAAAATTAGAAATAATAGAGTTTTTTAATAAAAATAATACTTTAATAATAAATGGCGATGATGAATTATTAAAACCCATAAAAAATGATAAATTCAATGTTAAACGATTTGGATTAGATAAGAAAAATGATATCTATGCTTATGCCGTTAAGCAAATAGAAAACAAGGGTACGGAATTTTCCGTCCAAATTCATGATGTCAGTGAAACTTTTTTTATACCTATAATGGGCACACATAATGTGTATAACGGACTTAGTGCAATTGCAGCAGGAGTGCATTTAGGGATAAGCGTGGAAAAAATAAAAGCAGGTTTACGGGGCTTTAAGCCTCCTGACATGAGGATGGAAAGTTTTAGGTTATCCAATGGCATGACTATAATAAATGATGCATATAACGCGAATCCGGAGTCTATGAAAGCAGCGATAGAAACTTTGCATAATATGTTATGCAAAAGCAGAAAACTGTTAATATTGGGTGATATGATGGAATTGGGAGAACATACCGAGACAGGACATTATGAAGTGGGTAAATATGCAGCTTTAAGTGGGATTGATGCTTTAATAACAATTGGGGAAAGATCAATAAGAATCGAAAAAGGAGCCCTTGAAAACGGGTTAGAAGAAGTTTATCATTTTCAAAATAATGAAGAAGCAAAAAATAAAATCATGGACATTTTAAAACCTTTAGACACAGTATTAATCAAAGGTTCCAGGTCTATAAAATTGGAGGAAATAGTTTATTTCTTACGTGAGAGGGGATAAAATATAAATGAACTATTTGATAAGTGAAGAATATAAATTGTTCATTATTTGTATAATTTCATCTTTTATATTGGCTTTAATTGCAGGACCATTACTTATTCCGTTGTTAAAAGGGCTGAAGTTCGGTCAGAGGGTTAGAGATGACGGACCTCAAAGTCATTTAAAAAAGGAAGGCACACCTACCATAGGGGGACTCATTTTTCTGATACCTGCTATAATAGTTTCTTTATCTTTTTCAAAAGATAAGGATATGTATTTGGCACTTATTACTACAATACTTTATGGTTTTATCGGTTTTATGGATGATTACATAAAAATAATCAAAAAAAGATCATTAGGTCTTAGAGCATGGCAAAAGATTTTTGCACAGATAATGGCTGCAGTTTTTTTAGGATATATAGCGGGGGGAATTGCTCAGACAGGCACTGAGATACTTGTTCCTTTTGCAGGGAAATATATAGACTTAGGAATACTTTACATACCTTTTACAATATTTATGATATTGGGCGTTGTAAACAGTGTGAATCTTACGGATGGTTTAGACGGATTGGCGGGTGGCACCACTGTTGTAGTATTCGGTTTTTTTGCAATAATAGCCCTTACTATAAAACACCTAGGTTTGTTAGTATTTTGCGGTTCATTTATTGGTGCCATATTGGGATTTTTGAGATTCAATTCTCATCCTGCACAAGTTATTATGGGTGATACGGGGGCATTATCCCTGGGAGCGGCGTTGGCTTCGTTGGCAGTGATTTTGAAGCTGCCATTATTTTTGGTCATAGTGGGAGGGGTTTATGTAGCGGAAGCGTTATCCGATATTATTCAGGTTATACATTTTAAAAGAACCGGCAGAAGAGTTTTTAAAATGGCCCCATTACACCATCATTTTGAACTTTCCGGATGGGCGGAAACAAAAGTAGTATCGGTCTTTATCATTGTTTCCATAATTCTATGTTTAATTGGTATTTTAGGAATCAGCTAATGTGAAAGGTTGATAGAAGTGAAAGGTAAAAAGAAAAAGGTTTTGGTATTAGGGGCTTCAATAACCGGAATACCGGTAGTGGAAAAACTTTACCAAATGGGTAATGATATCATATTAAATGATATAAGGAAAATTGAAGATTTGAAAGAGAATATAGAGCCTATTAAGGATTTGAATATAAATATTGTTGCAGGGGAACACCCTGTAAGTTTGGCAAAAGAATGTGATTATGTTGTTATGAGCCCGGGCATACCTCTTGATATACCTTTGGTCAGGGAGGCAAAGCTCCTTGGAAAGGAAGTAATAAGTGAAATAGAATTAGCATATAGACTTACTAATGCTAATATAGCGGCTATAACGGGAACTAACGGTAAAACCACAACCACAACTTTATTAGGTGAAATGCTAAATAATAGCAATATAAAAACCTTTGTTGCCGGAAATATTGGCAGTCCTATGATATCCAAAATAGATGAGGCAAAACCAGGGGATATATTTGTATTGGAAGTGAGCAGTTTTCAGTTACAATCCACAGTTTGCTTCAAACCCAAGATTTCTGCAATTTTGAATATTACTCCGGATCATTTGAATTGGCATAAAACAATGGAGAATTATGTAAATGCAAAATGTAAAATATTTATTAATCAAACAGAAGGGGATTTCACAATATTGAATAAAGATAATCCTGTTACTAAGGAGTTAAAAAATATGCCTAAAAGCAAGGTGCTTTTTTTTAGCAGAAAAGAACCTTTGGAACAGGGAGCTTTTATTGAGGATGGATATTTAAAAGTGAAGCTTGACGGGGAACCGGTAAATATAATACACAAAGATGACATTTTTATACCGGGAAATCATAATATAGAAAATTCATTGGCGGCATCCTTAATGGCGTATTGCCTAAGAGTTGAGCCTTCAATAATCAGAGAGACCTTAACGAAGTTTAAGGGAGTGGAACATAGGACAGAATATGTATGTACAATAGATGGAGTATCTTACTATAACGATTCAAAGGGAACCAATCCCGAATCATCCATAAAAGCCTTGGAAGCAATGAAAAAACCTATTATCCTCATTGCAGGCGGGTATGATAAAGGCTCTGAATTTGATGAATTCGTAAAAGCATTTAATGGGAAAGTGAAAGCCCTAATTTTGATTGGTGAGACTTCGGAAAAAATCAAATATGAAGCAAAAAAACATGGTTTTGTCAATATAAAAAAGGCTAAGGATTTGGAAGAAGCAGTATTTTTAGCAAAAGAAATATCAAAAGCCGGAGACACTGTTTTATTATCACCTGCATGTGCAAGTTGGGATATGTTTAAAAATTTTGAAGAAAGAGGAACTGCTTATAAAAGCATTGTCCTAAGAATAGGGAGGTCTACCAATGCGTGTAAAGAAAAGTATTGATTTTTCTTTATTAATAACCGTACTGATACTTCTTGCCTTAGGCATAACTATGGTTTTTAGTGCCAGTGCCGCATCTTCTTATATAAAATATAATGATAGCTATTTATATCTTAAAAGCCAAGGATTATTTGCAATAATCAGTATTTTAGCAATGTGGTTCTTTAGCAAATTGGATTATAAAGTATTGGGCAAATATGCTGTGCTTTTTTTGGTGCTTAGCATTATCTTACTTATAGTAATATTTATTCCCGGATTAGGATATGAGGCAGGGGGAGCCACCAGATGGTTAAAAGTCGGTCCATGGACCTTGCAGCCAGCAGAATTTGCAAAAACCGCACTTATAATATTCATGGCTAAGTTCCTAAGTAGAAAAGACAATAATATAAAGAGTTTTGGAAAAGGAGTAGTACCCTATCTATTATTAATGATTTTGTACTTTGCACTTATTATTCTGCAACCGAATATGAGTATGGCAGGGAGTATTGTTATTATAACTTTTTTAATGTTATTTATAGCCGGGGCAAAAATCTTTCACCTTGTACTTTGCGTTGCTCCTGTAGTTCCAGCCGTAATATATTTGGTAAAGAATGAAAGCTACAGACTAAACCGTTGGTTGTCCTATAGGGACCCGTGGGCAGATCCTTTAAAAACAGGATATCAAGCCATACAGTCACTATTGGCTTTAGGTTCTGGCGGAATATTCGGTTTGGGATTGGGAAACAGCAGGCAAAAATTCTTCTATATCCCTGAAGCCCAAAATGATTTTATTTTTTCTATAATAGGCGAAGAACTTGGTTTCATTGGTGCTGTAACTGTAGTTTTGCTATTCTTATTCTTGATTTGGAGGGGAATAAGGATTTCTCTTTATGCACCGGATTTATTTGGTTGCCTTTTAGCTGCAGGCATTACGAGTATGATTGGAATCCAGGTTGCAATAAATATTGCCGTTGTTACTGTATCAATGCCTACAACAGGTGTAAACTTACCTTTGATAAGTTCTGGAGGATCATCATTATTATTTGTTATGGCTAATTTGGGTGTTTTACTTAACATATCAAGTCAAATAAAATCCGACGGCAGCAGAAGTGAAACTTAGAGATTTGTATGTGGTAACACTTAAGAAGGTTCAGCATAGAATATTAATGTGATTAAATTTGCAATTATTATGCACTTCTCGGAGGTGTCCACAGGTGAGCAGATATATTATCAACGGCGGAAGAAGAATAGAAGGGGAAATAGAATCTGATGGTTCTAAAAATTCAGTGTTGCCGATTTTAGCAGCATCTTTGATTAATGGAAATGAATCAATTATTCATAATATACCTCACTTAAAAGATGTAGATACTCTTTCCAACGTGTTAGAAAGTATAGGCTGTAAAGTAGAGTACAACGGCAGGACAATTGTCATAAATTCTAAAGGAGAACTAAATACGGAAATTCCCGAAAAGCCTGTAAAAGAAATGCGTTCATCTATAATACTAATGGGTGCCATGCTGGGTAGGTTTAAAAAGGTAAAGATTAGTTATCCCGGCGGTTGTGAAATAGGCCCCAGGCCAATTGATCTACACTTGATGGGTTTGAGGGAGCTTGGAGTAAATATTATTGAATCTCATGGTTATATAACATGTCAATGTGATAAACTTATAGGAAAGGAAATTCATTTAGATTACCCAAGTGTCGGTGCAACAGAAAATGTTATGTTGGCAGCAGTATCGGCAGAAGGTGTGACAATTATTCAAAACGCAGCCAGAGAACCGGAAATAGTGGATTTGCAGGAATTTTTAAATAAGACAGGGGCAAATATAATCGGTGCAGGCAGCAGCACAATTAAAATATCGGGTTCAAAAAAGTTTTATAATGCGGAACACACAATAATACCGGATAGAATTGTTGCCGGCACTTTTTTAATTGCTGCAGCAATAACCGGCGGAACCATTGTACTTAAAAATGTAGTAATAGAACATTTGAAACCTCTGATGTCAAAATTAGTGGAAAGCGGCTGTATAATAGAAAGAATTGATGATTCAATTAGATTAAAAGGACCGAAAAGACCTAATGGGGTAGAGATAATGAGAACACAGCCTTATCCGGGTTTTCCCACGGATTTGCAAGCACAATTTATGTCCTTTACATCAATTTCAAAAGGTACAAGTGTAATAGTGGAGACGGTATTTGAAAGTCGCTACAAACATGCGGAAGAATTAATAAAAATGGGTGCAAAAATTAAAATTGACGGAAGAACAGCGGTTATCAGGGGTGTTAAAGGCCTGACCGGTGCGAGATTAACGGCAAAGGATTTAAGAGGCGGTGCCGCATTGATATTAGCGGGGCTTGTTGCCGAAGGTGTTACTGATATAGACAATGCCGACAATCATATTGAAAGAGGTTACGCTGATTTAGATATTAAACTAAAAAGATTAGGTGCCGATATAACGAGGGTTGATGTATAGTTGCAGCGGTTTCTGCATTTAGTAAAATGGGACAAGCAGGGTGAGAGCGGTGAGAACTAAATTTAAAGTATTCATAGGAATATTAATATTTGCGAGTATTATGGTTTTTATTTTATCTTCCGATATATTTTTGCTGAAAAATATTTATGTAACCGGAAACAAAACCATACCGAAGGATGATATAATTAACTTATCCGGGCTACAATACGGGCAGAGCTTATTTAAAATGAATAAAAAGAAAGTATACAAAAATCTGTTCAATAATCCCAAGGTAAAGGCTATAAGGATAAAAAGAATACTGCCATCAAGCCTTTCTATAGATATAATAGAAAGGGTAGCAGTAGCTGCCATACCTTACTTAGGTTCATACCTTAACATTGATGAAGAGGCTTTGATAATTGAAGTAGTGAGTTTAAGTCAGGAAACAAATATCCCTATATTGGAAGGGTTATCATTTGATGATTTCAAAATAGGGGAAAAATTCATAGCAAATAATGATGAACAGTTAAGGATTGCATTAAAAATCCTATCCGCTTTAAAAACTGCAGAATTAAGCAAGGAAATAAATGTAATAAACATTGAAGATACAGATAGTATTGAACTGATATCGAACTTTGATGTAAGTGTTATTTTGTGTAATTCTAATTTAGATTATAAGATACAAATGGCAAAACTGATTATTGAAGACTTAAAAAAGAGAGATAAAAAGGGAATAGTTGATATGAAACATGAGGGAAACCCGATTTTTAGGGAAAGGGAATAGCTGGGAGGTTGTTTGATGAAAAATATAAAAATGCATATGGCTATAGGTATAGTATGTATGGTGCTGGGTATTATGGTAGCTATTCAATTTAAAACTGTAAAACAAAGCATTGGTCCCGTTACGGAATACAGAGCAAGGGAAATTGCAACACAGCTCAAAAAGGTTAGGGAAGAAAGGGATAGCCTGATAGCCTTAAAGAATGAATATGAAAAAAAGATTAACGAATATGAAGATGCAGAGGCCCAAGGCAATATTTCTTCAAGAATTATGAAAAGTGAATTGGAAAAAGCAAGAATTATTGCAGGACTTGTGGATGTTGAGGGCCCCGGCTTGACAATACTTCTTGATGATCTGAAATTTTTTGAAAACTATGACTATAATATTATCGATTATACGGACTTATTGGAATTTATAAATGAACTTAATTCAGCCGGTGCAGAGGCTATATCAATAAATGATCAAAGAGTTATATCCACTACCGAAATAAGGCAGGCAGGACTCCACATAAATATAAATACCGAAAAATTTGCACCGCCTTTTTCAATAAAAGTTATAGGTGAGCCAAAAACCCTTGAAGCCTCCTTAAGAATGAGAGGGGGCGTAGCGGAAAGACTTGAAAGCAAAGGCATTGCTATATCAATAGCACAGCAGCAGTCTGTGACCATAACAAAATACAATGGTATTATAGAGAAAAAGTATTCTAAGGCTGTAAAAGAAGGGGAAAGTAAATAACATGAGAAAAAGAATACCAAGCTATTATTTATTTGCTATGGCTATTATATTTGGATTTTTACTGACCGTTCAATTGAAGGCTAATATAACTTCCGAGGGCATTATTACCATACGCAAGCTATTGGAAATGGAAAACGATGTTAATAATGCGATTTTAGAGATTAACAATTTAAGACTGTCTGTAGCGGAGTCAAAGCAAAAACTGACAGAATACGAAGAAAACATTGAAGTAGGCGGAAGCATATATACTTCCATGGAAAACGAGCTGTTTAAAATGAGAAGCTACGCGGGATTGGAAAAGGTTCAAGGACCTGGAATAATCATTACCCTTAATGACAGCTTGGAAAACATCGAGGATTCCGATAACCCCGAATTATATTTGATTCATGATA
>CAZQHS010000032.1:0-15089 GCA_964593485.1 uncultured Clostridiaceae bacterium | reverse complement strand
CTATATTTTTCTCCTAATTATTTTCAGTACAAGCAATACACCCAAATAAACAACAAACAGAGGCAAAACATACCGTATATACCTTACGGTTCTCCAATTTATAATTCCATAGCTGAATCCTAAAAGTAAAATTCCCATAAAATTGAGAATAGTACCTACAACCAAGGGCCAACTGGCAATCCCGTAATATGCCATAAAATAAATAGAATAAAAAGCTAACCCTAAAAGAATAAAGAAACAAGGCCACAGTCCCGAACTGTTAAAATATTTTATCAAGAGCATATAAATCCCCAAAGATATTAGTATAGTTCCGGGAAAAAGAAAACCGCTATTTTTCTTTATATAATATAATGCTATAAAAATTACTCCAATTAAAAGGAGCAAATATTCACCCCTTATTTTAAAGTCAATAATATTAAGCTCTCTTAAAACTGACAATACTCCGCCTACAGCTATTATTAACCCTATAACTAAAAAAGCTGTTTGTCTTTTTTTATAAAACAAATATAGTATAATCATGCCTAATACTATGGCAGCAAAACTTTTGGGTACATTAAAATTGTTCAAAAAAATGCTGATTCCCAAAGAAATTAATATAATTCCTAAGATAGTTCCTCTTCTGCTCACAATTCACCCTCCGTTCAATGTAATATTATATCCAAACCACTTTGTAGCAACCATTTCAAAATAAAATTATAGGTATAAAAATATTTGGCAAGAACCGACCTTTCTATTGAAATTCCCATGTATGCAAATTTATCTAATGAGGATAAGGGTACTACCAAAGCAAAAATCAGAAAAAGGATAAAAATCGATTCTACCAGTCCTAACAATGCCCCGGTGCTATAGTTTACAGTCCTCAATACAGGCAATTTAAAAACTTCTTTAAGTAACAGTTCCAGAAGAGTCAATGCCAACTTTACAACAATAAAAGTTGCAAAGAGAGCGAGACAATTTACTATTACCATAACAATATAACTACGAAAATCATCAGCTATCTTTCCTACGGGCAGAATAAAAAGAAGACTTCCCAATAATCCCCCCTCTATTCCCGTAATCTCTGTACCTTTTAAAACCAAACTATTATTAATCCAGGTAACAATCCTTGTATTATCTATTATAAACTTTGCTACAGAACCATAATAAAGTCTTGTAACAATTATGGACCCAATAAAACCCACAAGCTTAAATAAACTATGGATAAGCCCTCTTGCCGCTCCATAGAGCACACTGATTACAATAGTTGTTAATATAGCATAATCAACCCAATTCATTTTCCGTCAAACCTTCTCCCTAACGTGCAATCTTTAATAGCCTTCTGTTGGATATAATATAAACGCTGTCATCATGTATATACGCATTATTGATATCGAAATTCGATTCATATAATGCGGTAACTTTGCCATACTTATCTGCCAAAGAAAGGTTGTCCTTGTTATAAATTAAATATTCATCTTTAGACGCAAATATACCATTTGGTTTGTTTTTAGTCGCTACTGCCCCCAATTGATTCAAGTTTTTATCATAAGTAATTATTTCATAAAAACCCATCTTTTTTATTATTGCAATTAGCAAAGAATCAGACATAGCAAAACTGCTGATATTATCATCAAGGGTTATACTGTTTTGTACTTTGCCTTTTGAGTTGTATTTTTTTAAGAAGTTTTCACCAGCAACAAGCATTTGCCCTCCTGCCCCATACTTTATTTTTGCAGCCATATCATAATCGAAATTTACAGCCCAAAGTATCTCACCTTTCCTGTCATAAGTTGCTACTTTGCTTAACACTTTATCCGAAGTAATGTCCAATAATGACAAGGTAAAAAATTTGTCTGAAAATGAGTCAAAAGATAGAATTTGTGCACTCCCGATAATACCGGTACACATCTTTTCCCCTTTTGAACTGAATATTTCAAAAGTATTATGTTCACTCCAATTATATTGCATTACAAAATTTTTATTTTCATCAGCTAAAATGGAAGATGGGGTAATAGGCAATTCATACAACCACAGTCTTTTACCTGAATTATCAAGGGTTATAATGTTATTATTATCAGTAACAATAACAACATCGTCACCACATTTTAAAATATCCTTAATACTATATTCCAAGCTAACACTCCATAAATTTGCACCGTCCATACCTCTTGCTTTTACATTTACCCCTTCCCCCTCGATAATCAATCCATTTTCAAGAAGAAGGACACTACTGTTTGACACGGGTACAATTTGCATGGAAGTATCCAATCTTTTAACCCCTCTATGGGCAGGGTTCTTCATTTTGATATTGATTATAAAAGATATAGCAGCGACAATAATCACAATAATAACCATAAAAATAAACGATGTCTTCTTACTTTTCATAGGTACCTCCGGCAGTGCATCGATTGTTAGCACATAAAGTTTGTATCTAACCGCAAAGATTCAGGGTTACAACTTATTTAGGTGTTTTGCAAAGCTGCAAAAACCTGCCGAGACATTTGAGCAAGGCTGTGATAAGTCGCTTTCCTGAGGGCAACGAAAACAGTGCCATTTTTTCTCTCAGTATAAACTTCCTATAATAATGATATTATAGCATTTTTATCTTCATTTTCATATTATACGGTATCAGAGTTTAAAAGTTGGGAAATACTTAATAACGAATCAATATCCATAATTGAAATATAACTAAAAAGAGGAGCAAGATTGAATGGCTTTTGATGAATCAATAGATATTTCCAAACCTTTTTCCTATATAAATTTTACAGAACACTTTTCGGCAGTTATGAACAAAACTTTTTTCACCAGTTATTCTGATATGGTAATCCTTTGCATCGGTACGGACAGATCCACGGGAGATTGTCTCGGACCTTTGGTGGGACATAAGTTAAGAGATATAAAAATGGAGAATGTACATATTTACGGTTCCTTGGATGAACCTGTCCATGCTAAAAATTTAAGTACTTATATAAGGAAATTGAAAAGTTTTGAAAAACCATTTGTCATTGCCGTTGATGCTTGCCTGGGAAAGGCAGACAGAATAGGCTACATAAATATCAAAGACAGCCCGTTATATCCGGGTGCAGGGTTGAATAAGAAACTTCCCTCCATTGGAGATATAAGTATTACAGGAGTTGTAAACGTGGGTGGTTTTATGGAGGTAATGGTACTTCAAAATACCCGTTTAAGCCTTGTGATGAGTATGGCAAACATAATTGCAGGAGGAATAAGACATAACCTGTGGAAAAATCATATGGGTAATGGTTTGATATTCCAGTCTAATGTAATGGAAAACTAAAAAAGTGGACTATATCTCCTATTAGTTAATATATGAATTATCTCATCAATATCTTTATTGTCCACACTTATTAATAAGGCTCCTTGGGAGCCTTTAATATTTCCGCCGGCCGAAATCTTAACATAGGAACTCTCATATTGTCTTCGGGGAAAGCTATCACCGCTGTATAAAACAGCATCGGCAAGTTTGCCTTCTCCTGAATAAAAAGTGTTATACCCTCTTTTATCCAATTCGTCTTTTAAACTTTCTAATCCTCTTTCTACTTCTATAATCAAAATACCACCTCCAATGATATTATTATCTTGGGGAGGCGGCATTATACTAAAAAACCTTTTTTAAACATCTGTCCAAAACCAACTCTTCTTCTACAGATAAAGGATAACTGCATTTACCTTGTTCTACCGGCTTCGCATAGGTAACGCTTTCTTCACGACCATAAATCGAAGATAAAATCACCCCATTATTATAAGCGTCCAATAAAGCAATGGAGTAACTTAGGTCACTACCGGTATCCGAAAAAGCGTTATATCTTATTATGTTGCATTTTTGAATACACCTATCCGTCTGATTCTTCAAATCTACGAGTTCATTGTTTAGAACATCTATTTTAGCTGCCGTGTTATCTATGCTATTCATATAATCTATAATCATTTGTTCTAAATTAACACTTTTAGTGCCCCGCATAAAATACCTATACTTTCCTTTTAGATTGCTCAATTGCTTTGAAATTATAATATTCCATATCAACAACAGTAAAAGTATAGCAGAAAAAATCGTGTATATAATATTATCCCTAAGAAAAAGAATTAACAGGTCCATATATTTTCTCCTCTAATGTTTATTACTAATTTTAAGTTCAAAACATGGTATTCTTTAAATCGTTTAATTACAAATATTAAATCCCTGTGATACACTCTAATCAGTGGGTTATGGACAATGTTTCACGTGAAACATTATTTATATCCTTAGGTTGCAACAGTTATCACTATATCATATGTTCAGATAATTAGTCTTAAATAAAAGGTTATATACAATCTTAAAACATAAAAGGCCTTTGGAGCCTCGGAAAAGTCACTTTTCCGTCATCTAGAGCATCGCGAAGGATCTTGACCCGTTCCGGAGAACGGAGAACAGTACTCAGAGATGAGAGCCCAATTTATATATATAATTCCTCACAATGAATTATCTCTGCTTTACCCCCTACATATAACTCAATAGTTTCTTGATAATCAGGATATACATAAATATTACTGGGGCTTTTCATAAAATAGCCCTGCTCTATTTTATAGGGTCTTTCTCTTCTTTTTTCTAACCCTTGATCTATCATATAATATATTAAAGAAGCATTAGAAGTGCCGGTGGCGGATTCTTCATCTATGCCTACCGCCGGAGCAAAATTCCTTACCGCAAAATCCGAATCATCCTCTATTGTTTCACGTGAAACAACATGAGCACCGATAATGTTTTTCTTGTTGCAGTGATATATCATATTCTCTCTATATATTTTCATATCCTTTAATACTTTTAACGAAGATACTATAATTATTGCATCCTTTAGCCCCGTTGAAACTATGGAAATGTTTCCTTTTCTATTAGGTAAAATGTCGTTTTCTTTTAGTGTTGTAAAGTCCATTACTTCATCTATGGAAAGGTAATCAACAATTTTAGGTTCTTTCATTTGTATGAAAAACATGTTTTCTCTTTTTATTATCCTGAGCTTCCCCGCCTTCGTCTTATGAAACAATCCGTGGGAATCTATACTACCCAATTCATTCAATAAATAAAATGATGCTAATGCAGCGTGCCCGCATATATCCACTTCCTCCACAGGGGTGAAGTATCTTATTGTCAGATTCTTATTATCTGAATTCTTTAAGTCAACAAATGCTGTTTCTGAAAGGTTATTCTTTTTTGCCATTTCAAGCATTTGTTCCTCGCTAAGCCCTTTATCGTCCAATACCACGGCTGCCAGATTTCCCCCACCGTGCTTTGATACAAAAGAAGCTATAATATATTGTTTCATTAGCCTATCACCTTTATTTCTTTTCTATCAGTTCAATGATTCTCTCCAAATCGTCAATGCTGTAATATTCAATTTCTATTTTCCCCTTCTTCCTGCTATGAATTAAATTAACTTTTGTATGTAGTATATCTCTTAGTCTCTCCTCTATATCTGTGATTTCCGGAGACTTAGGCTTTTTGCTCCTGTCAACAGTTTTTTGTGACATTTTTTCAACTTGTCTTACGTTTAACCCTTCTTGAATAATTCTGTTTGCTATTTCAAGCTGCCTATTTTTGTTTTCTATGGCTAAAAGTGCTCTTCCGTGACCCGCCGATAATTCTCCGGATATCACAAGTTCTCTCACTTCTTCACCTAAATTTAATAGCCTGAGGGCATTCGCTACCTTGGGTCTGCTTTTACCTATTCTTTTCGCTATATCCTCCTGGGAAACTTTATACTCATCAATGAGGGTTCTGTATGCATTGGCTTCTTCTATGGGGTTCAGGTCTTCTCTTTGTAAATTTTCAATCAGTGCAATTTCCATGGCTTCAACTTTATCATAATCCTTAACAACTACAGGGATTGTCTTCAACCCCGCCAGACGAGCAGCTCTCCACCGTCTTTCCCCTGCAACAATTTCATACCCATGTACATCTTTCCTTACAACTATGGGCTGCACAATACCATGCTCCTTTATGGACTCCGCCAATTCACTAAGTGTATCGTTTTCAAAGTTGCGCCTTGGCTGGCTTTCATTTGCGATAATATCTGTAACTTTTAATTCAATTATGCCCCTATCTTTGATTTCTTCACTTTCCGGTATAAGTGCGCTTAAGCCTTTACCTAATGCTTTTGCCTTTTTCGCCATTAAACCACTTCCTCGCTTATATAAATAAATTCTTCTGCCAATTCCATATAGGCTTCCGCTCCTTTGGATTTAGGGTCGTATTCAATTATAGGCATGCCATGACTTGGAGCCTCAGCCAGTTTAACATTTCTCGGTATCAACGTTGTATATACCTTCCCTTTAAAATATTTCTTTACTTCGTCCACAACTTGAATTGACAGATTCGTCCTGCCATCAAACATGCTTAAGACTACGCCTTCTACTTCCAAGTCCTTATTAAGGCTTTCTTTCACTAACCTATAGGTATTCATTAATTGGCTAACCCCTTCCAGTGCGTAGTATTCGCATTGGATGGGAATCAAAACGCTGTCTACTGCAGATAAGGCATTAACAGAAAGCAAGCCCAAAGATGGAGGACAATCAACAAATATATAGTCGTATTCACCTGTCAAATCCTTTATACATTCCCTAAGCCTTAACTCCCTTTGCTTATACTCTGTTAATTCTATTTCCGCACCTGCCAACTGAACAGAAGACGGAATTATAAATAAGTTTTCCATTGCCGTGGGTATTACACATTCTTTTGGCGGAATATTATTTATCAGCATATCGTATATAGAATATTTTAAACTATTCTTATCAATACCTGCCCCACTTGTCGTGTTGCCTTGGGGGTCTATATCAATCATTAGAATCTTTTTTCCGAGACTTGAAAGACAAGCGGACAGATTAACCACTGTAGTGGTTTTGCCTACTCCTCCCTTTTGATTAAATATTGCGATAGATTTTGACAAAATATCACCCCCCTCACCATACTTCTATATTATAACAAAGTTTTCATATAATAAAGGCCTATTGAATAATATATAATAATCTTTATAATATGGAGTATGTAATGCGTAATGGAAATATGAGATATTTTTACGAAAAAAATCGGATATGTTATTTAAAAATTTATAGATAAACACGGAGGTCTATATGGGAAAGGTTATATTAACGACGTTTTGGTTGGTTTTTATAGCAGAATTAGGAGATAAGACCCAGGTTGAAACCATGCTCTTGGCAGCAAAATGTGATTCCCCTATGCCTGTCTTTATTGGTTCAAGTCTTGCCCTTATTGTTGCCTCCGCATTAGCCACCTATGCTGGTGGTGTTATCACGAAGTTTGTGCCCCCTGAATATATTCAGTATGCGGCAGGAATGGGTTTTATAGTGATGGGGGTTTTAATTCTAATGCAGAAGATTTAGGAGACGATGTTTTACGGTAATACATCTATTTGAAAATATGTAATAAATTTGGAAACTATCATTCTGAGGCACGCGAAGGATCTTAGTTCCAGGGATCAGAGAACAGATGTCCAGTGAACAGATTAGGGTATTCCTATAGGGTCAAAGATTCTTCACTATCGTTCCGAATGACAGGGTCTACGTTCTGCTTTCTGCTTTCTGCTTTCTGCTTTCTGCTTTCTGCTTTCTGCTTTCTGCTTTCTACTTTCTACTTTCTGCGTTCTGAGTTCTGAGTTCTTATTTCTTTGGTATTGTTAATCTTATTTCTATATGATCCCCTTTATCCACTTGATTGTATTGCATATTAAAACCGCTTTCCAAAACCTTTCTGTAGACATTTTTAAAGGTGTTTACATAAATATTGTATTGCATTTTGCCACGGATTCTTCTGCCTCGTAGTGTTTCACTATCTACTGCTGCTTCGCAGATAAGCTTTTCTATAATTTCTTCTGTCTTTTTTACATTCAATGAATCCTTTATTATACCTTTTAATACTTTTTCCTGAACTGCACTATCCGAAAGCTTTAATAATGCCCGGGCATGTCTTTCTGTCAGATTGTACTCCATTATCCTTTTTCTTATACTTTCAGGTAACTTCAACAGCCTGATTTTATTTGCCACGGTAGATTGATTTTTCCCCACCTTTTTAGCTAATTCTTCTTGGGTTAAACCGTGGTCGTTTATTAAATTATAATAGCCTTCTGCTTCATCAAAGAAATTTAAATCTTCCCTCTGTAAGTTTTCTATTAGTGATATAATGGCAGAATCCTGTTCTATTATCTCAATGATAATAGCGGGTATTTCCTTTAGACCGGCCAATTTGGCAGCCCGTAGCCTTCTTTCACCTGCAACCAACTCATAACCCGAATCCCCTATCTTTCGTACATTTATGGGCTGCAAAATACCGTATTGTTTTATGGATTCGGATAAATCGTTTAGGTTTGATTTATTAAAACCCTTCCTTGGTTGATAAGGATTGGGAGTAATAATATCTATGGGTATTTTGATTATTTCTTTAATTTCGCTCAAAAAAATCATCCCTTCAAAGCAAAAAACATTATAATAAGATTTCAATAAAGAATTTTGTTTTTTAGCAAAACCCTACCCGAGCGTTGGGGGCGAGGTGGTGAACTCGCCGCTTATAGATGCGGGAGACATCTTTACACCTCGTTATAATTAATTTATTCGCCAAATAATAATATCTTCCTTCTAAAAAGGATAAGTATCTATCGCCTTTATATCCTAAAAGATAATGATATTCGAACTAATAAATCATATTATCGGATTTAGCGACGGCTTTCCGGGTTTTCTCGGGTATTTTGCGGGTGTTTTAAACACCTTTTCTATTATCAAAATATAATGTTTTATATCGCTATTTGGTAAAAGATACTCTTTTATATCAACAATTTCCCCGCCAAGGACTTTCAGTGCTTTTTCCCCTTCTTTCAGTTCGCTTTCATATTTGGGACCTTTTTGACATAGAAAAAATCCCCCTACTTTCACAAACGGCAAACAATACTCCAAAAGCACATTTAAAGAAGCCACTGCTCTGGATAACGCAATTTGATATTCTTCCCTATACCCTTTTTTATTTGCCATTTCCTCCGCTCTGCCGTGAATAATCTTTACATCTTTTAAGTCAAGTTTTGAAACTAAATCATTTAAATAAAGGGTTCTCTTCTTTAATGAATCCAATAAAGTGATATTCATTTTCTTGTTTAAAATTTTCAATACTACACCGGGGAAACCTGCACCCGTGCCCACATCAATCACTTTGGAGTCACCTTTTATAAGTCCCGTTGTTATGCAGGTTGCGGAATCAAAAAAATGCTTTACAAAAATATCTTCATCTTTTGTAACAGTTGTCAGGTTTATTTTTTCATTCCATTCCAACAATAAATCTTTATACTCCAACAAATTATCTATAATCTTTTCATCATACATTATATTCAGTTCATCAAAACCTGTTTTTAAAAAGTTCCTGCTATCCATATTTACCCCACTAAGACCTTCTCATTTGTTCCAAATATATTAGCAATACCGAGACATCCGCCGGTGAAACACCGGATATCCTGGATGCCTGTCCGATACTTTCCGGTTTTATATCCGAAAGCTTTTGCTTTGCTTCCATGGATAGTCCCCTGATTTTGTTATAATCTATCTCATTGGACAGTTTTTTGTTCTCCATCTTCTTGAACTGTTCTATTTGTTGAATTTGCTTTTTAATATAGCCTTCATATTTAATCAAAACCTCTATTGCTTCCCCTTCACCATAGGTTAGGGTTGGCATCTTATCATCTATTTCTTTAAAAGATAAATAGGATATCTCCGGTCGTTTCAATAGTTCATACAGACTAATTCCGGATTTTATCTCCGCGCTTTTATACCGCTTTAAGTATTCTTTTACACCGACATTTGCACCGACAGTAGTGGCTTTTAGCCTTACTATTTCATTTTCTATATTATTTTTCTTTTTAATAAAACTCTTATATCTTTCTTCCGAGACCGTCCCTACTTTATAACCTTTTTCCGTCAATCTCATATCCGCATTATCTTGCCTCAATATCAGACGGTATTCCGCCCTTGAGGTCATCATCCTATAGGGTTCATTGGTTCCTTTTGTCACCAAATCATCTATTAAGACGCCGATATAAGCCTCCGACCTGCGTAGAATAAATGGTTCCTCTCCTTTAATTCCCAAAGCTGCATTTATACCTGCCATAAGACCTTGAGCCGCGGCTTCTTCATATCCGGAGCTGCCATTAATTTGCCCTGCGAAAAAAAGACCTTTTATATGTTTGGCTTCTAAATTAAGTTTTAATTGTGTAGAATCTATACAGTCATAATCAATAGCATAAGCTGTACGCATCATATGTGCATTTTCTATACCGGGAACGGTTTTCATCATTTCTCTTTGGACATCTTCAGGCAAACTTGAAGACATACCCTGAACATACATTTCATTAGTATTTAGTCCTTCGGGTTCTATAAATATCTGATGGGAATTCTTATGGGGGAATGTAACGATTTTTGTTTCTATGGAAGGACAGTATCTTACCCCCACACCTTCTACACCACCGGTATACAAAGGTGAACGATGCAAATTCTCTTTGATTATGTTATGGGTATTTTCGTTTGTATAAGTAAGCCAACAGCTTCTTTGTTGGAGCTTTATATCTTTTGTCATAAAAGAAAAACATTGTACCTTTTCATCTCCGGGTTGCTCTATCATCTTGCTGAAGTCTACTGTTTTCATATTTATCCTGGCCGGAGTACCTGTTTTAAATCTCCTTATCTCAAAACCTAACTTTTCTAAACTCCCTGTTAGCTTTTTTGCAGGAAATAAACCATTGGGGCCTCCTTCATAACTAACATCCCCTATAACTATTTTACCGTTTAGAAAAACGCCCGCAGCAACAATTACAGCCTTACAATGAAAAACGGCACCAAGATTAGTAACAACTCCTGTTACTTCTTTATCCTTTGTCAGTATTTCACATATTTCTGTTTCTTTTATATATAAATTATCTTCTTCTTCCAAAACCTCTTTCATGCGAAGGGAGTATTTCTTTTTATCCGCTTGAGCCCTCAATGCTCTAACAGCCGGTCCTTTTTTTGTGTTGAGCTCTCTGATTTGTATCATTGTAGCATCTATGTTTAATCCCATTTCCCCGCCTAAAGCGTCAATTTCTCTTACTAAATTTCCTTTAGAGGGTCCCCCCAAAGAAGGATTGCAAGCCATAAGTGCTATGCTGTCTAAATTTATTGTGGTAACCATAGTCTTCATACCCATTCTTGCACATGCCAAAGCTGCCTCACTTCCTGCGTGACCGGCTCCTATAACTATAACATCGTATTCTCCTGCAAAATATTCCATCGTCTCACCTCGTTTTGGATCATTTCCCAATGCAAAATCTACTAAATATCTCATTTATAATATCTTCTTCTACTGTATCACCTGTGATCTCCCCTAAAAATCTCCAGGCATCCTTAATATCAAGAGAAATCAAGTCCAAGGGGATATTAATGGAAATAGCTTCTATGCCCTTGCCCAAACTATCCTTTGCTTCCATTAGCAAGTTCTTATGTCTTATATTTGAAATCAAAGAGCTGCTATGATGCTTGACATTACCTCCGTATACCATATCCACTATAGCACTTTTCAACTCCTCTATACCTGTTAACTCTTTTATTGACATGGGCACCGGTTTCTTTGAACCAAAGAGTTTTTCAATATCCCCAAAACCTTCGCTTATTCCCAAATCAATTTTATTGCCCACTACAATAACTTCTTTATCCTCAGTCATTTTTATAATGTCCCGGTCTTCTTTAGTCAATTGCTTTGAAGCATCCAATAATAATATAATCAAATCGGCTTTTGAAATAACGTCCTTTGTCCGATCCACTCCCATTTTTTCCACTATATCATCCGTATGGCGAAGTCCCGCGGTATCCATTAATTTTAATAAGACTCCTCCTAAATTCAAATATTCTTCTATTATATCTCTTGTAGTTCCCGGTATATCCGTCACAATAGCCCGATTTTCTTTTAAAAGAATATTCAATAAAGATGATTTCCCTACATTTGGCTTCCCCACAATAGCCGTGCTCAATCCTTCTCTTTTTATCTTGCCTTCTTCATAAGTATTTAATAATTCCTCTATCATTTCCTTGGCAACAACAATATTATTTTTTACGTTTTCCGTGGTTATTTCTTCAATATCATCCTCGGGAAAATCAATGGAAGCCTCTATATGTGTGATTACGGTGATCAAAATTTCCATAATTTCTTTGATTTGAACTGAAAGAAGACCCTCTAATTGGTTCAGAGCATTATCCAGTCCCCCGTCTGTCTTGGAAGTGATTATGTCAATAACGGCTTCGGCTTGGGCCAAGTCAATTCTTCCGTTTAAAAAAGCTCTTTTAGTGAATTCTCCCGGTTGGGCAAGCCTTGCACCTTTTTTTAATATTTCTTCCGTTATTTTTCTGATGGACAAACTGCCGCCATGACAGTGTATTTCTACCACATCTTCGGCAGTATACGAATAAGGTCCTTTCATGATTACTGCCAATACTTCATCTATTACCTTATTTTCGTTATCTACTATATGTCCATAGGTCATGGTTCTGTTGGGTATATCTTTAACCTCTTTTACTTTTTTACCTTTAAATACAGAATCAAGAATTTCTATTGCCATGTTTCCGCTAATTCTGACAATACCAATACCTGACTCCCCTGGAGCCGTTCCAACGGCAGTAATTGTATCTTCAAACACGTTTTTTCCTCTTTCCGAATTTTTAAAAACCCGGTATTTTATACCGGGTTACTTACAATCTATTATTACCTTTCTAAATGGTTCTTCCCCTTCGCTATAGGTTATAACTCCCGGGTAATTTTGCAATGTATAGTGAATTATTCTTCTTTCATATGGATTCATAGGTTCCAACTCTACTTTCCTATTACTCTTAATAACTCTCCCTGCAAGGCGATTTGCCAACCTTTCAAGTGTTTGTTCCCTTTTCTTTCTATAATCTTCCGTATCCAAAACAATTCTTATATATTCTTCTCTTCCGCTGTTTTTGTTCACTATTAAAGTTAAAAGGTATTGAAGAGCATCTAATGTTTGCCCTCTTCTTCCTATTATTATTCCCATCCTGGGACCTGCAAGATCTATATAAAGACACTCCGGGGTTTCTTTTATTCTTATTTCCGCCTTAACATCCATAGTATTTAATACTTTGCGTAAAAATTCATAGGCTACTTCTTTGGTTTCTTCTTTTTTTACTTCTATTATCTCTTCAACTCTCACCTTAGCATCTTTTGACCCGATAATCCCTAAAAAACCTTTACTGGGCTCTTCTAAAACTTCTATCTTTGCATTTTCTTTCTTTATATTAAGTTCGCTAAGAGCCAGTTCTACAGCCTCATCTATAGTTTTGGCGGTCTTTTCTACGCTTCTCATCTTCTTATTTCCCCCTTTCAGGGTTAAATAAATTCTTTGTCATTAAATATTGCTGTGCAATAGTAAATAAATTACCCACTACCCAATACATTGCGAGGCCTGATGGAAACTTAAGAGTTATCCAGCCTAACATAAGGGGCATTATCATATTCATTGTTTTCATATTCGCGTCCGTGCTGGTTTTACCGGCAACCATATTCATCTGAACATAAGTAGTCAATGCGGATAAAACGGGTAAAATGTAGAACTTATCCGGTAAACCTAAATCCGGGAGCCATAAAAAACTTTTTGCTATTGCATCAAACTGTTCCGGGGTAAAAACAAACTTGGTAGGTCCTTGGAGTACCCTAAAAAGTGCAATTATAATGGGCAACTGAATAATCATAGGTAAACAACCGCTGGCGGGATTATATTTTTCTTCTTTATATAATTCCATAAGTTTTTCATTCATTTTCTCTTTATCGTTTTTATATTTTGTCTGTATTGCTTTCATTTTTGGATTTATGTCGTTCATCTTTTTAGTAGACTGAGTCTGTTTTATATTAATAGGCAAAAGCAAAATCTTAGTTATTATTGTGAACAATATTATAGCCAAACCATAATTACCTACCATATCGTAGATTAGCTTTAGAAGCGCTCCCAAGGGCTTCGCGATTATTTCCAACAAAAGAACTCCCCCTTAATAAGTTATATAAACTCATGTTTATTATCAGTATTTTTAAAAGCCGGACCTAAGGCACCGGATCATACCCTCCCGGGTTAAAAGGGTGACATTTTATTATTCTTTTTACCGCCAATAAACTGCCTTTGCATGTACCATGTTTGTTAATCGCCTCTATAGCGTAATGAGAGCATGTAGGTATGAATCGGCATTTATTGGGGAACATAGGCGATATTGCCTTTTGGTATATTTTTATAAACATAATAAGCAATGATTTCATTTTTACATCTCATTTATAAAGCTTTGCTCTCTTCAAAGCTCTTTCCATAGACTCTTTTATATCGTAATAATTTGCGTCTTTACAGCTTATTCTTGCCGTAAATACAATATAATGACCGGGCTTGATATCTCCAGATACTCTTCTGAAATTTTCCCTCATTAATCTTTTAACACGATTGCGTATAACACTGTTCCCTACTTTTTTACTGACAGAATAGCCAACCATATTATACTCTTCTTTATTCTTTAATATATATAAAACTGTATATTTCTCCGCAAAATATCTTCCCATTGTATAAACTTTTTTAAAAAGCCTGCTTTTTTTTATCTTATATGGCTTTTCCATAAAATCCCCCATAAAAAGCTGATGAGTTAAAGATAAAAAACGTTTATATCGTTAACTTTAGATAAGATTATGAATTAAAAGAATTTTATAATACTTTCAATTCATAACCTAGAGAAAAAGGCCACAACAAGCGGCCTTATGCACTCAATTTCTTTCTCCCTTTTCTTCGCCTTCTTTTTATGACGAGTCTTCCATTGGCAGTTTTCATACGTTTTCTAAAGCCGTGTTCTTTTTTTCTTTGCCTTTTTTTCGGCTGATAAGTTCTTAACAATCGGTCCACCCCCAAGCTTACATATATATGATTAAAGTAATTTGCAATCTAAATAAGCACCACTGTACAAATTATATATATATTAATATTTACTGTCAAGAAATTAAATCTTCTAAAAGCACTCAAGTCACAATTTAAAGTACCTATTCATACTAT
>CAZQHS010000031.1:0-15263 GCA_964593485.1 uncultured Clostridiaceae bacterium | reverse complement strand
TTGTTTCTTTTGTTTTGTTTAAAAATTATCTCTTGACATATTACCAGGTTGCTTTATTATTGTACCCACTAAATGGCCTTGCATTATTTTTAAAATATTATTAGGACTTTTTAAATCAAATACTATTATAGGAATTTTGTTATCCATGCAAAGGGAAGCTGCTGTTGAGTCCATAACGCCAAGTCCTTCTTTAATCACATCAATATATGACAATTTATCATACTTGATTGCATTTTTGTTCAAAACAGGATCGGAATCATAAACACCATCTACTTTTTTAGCCAACAATATTACATCAGCTTCAATTTCCGCTGCTCTTAATGCAGCTGTTGTATCTGTTGAAAAATATGGATTTCCCGTGCCGGCTGCAAAAATTACCACCCTCCCTTTCTCTAAATGGCGAACAGCTTTTCTTCTTATATATGGTTCTGCTATCTGTCTCATTTCTATAGCTGTTTGAACTCTTGTTTCCACACCTATTTTTTCTAAAGCATCCTGAAAAGCCAGTGAATTTATTACCGTTGCCAACATTCCCATATGGTCTGCCGTTGTTCTGTCCATGCTCTTGCTGCTTCTACCTCTCCAAAAGTTTCCGCCGCCTAAGACAACTGCGATTTGTACACCCTTATCCTTTAGCATTTTAACCTTTTCTGCAATATTGGAGATTGTATCCTCGTCAATGCCCATTTTTTTATCTCCTGAAAGTGCTTCACCGCTTAACTTTAAAACTATTCTTTTATATTTTAAATCTTCCACTAATAATACCCCCAATATAGATAAAATTTCTACATTTATTTTAAAATTCCTTCTTAATTTTAAAAAGAGAACACAAAGTGTCCTCTTTTTATCATGCTTATCATATTATTTATTCATTTGACTCATAACTTCTTCTGCAAAATCATCCTGTCTTTTAGCTAAACCTTCACCCATCTCGTATCTTGCAAATCTTCTTATGGAAATATTCTCACCCATACGTGCAATCAAGTCCATAAGTATATCATTAACGGTTTTATCCGTATCCCTTATAAACGGTTGCTCTAATAAACATATTTCCTTATAGAATTTTTCTATTCTTCCTTCTACCATTCGGTCTATTATTTTCTCGGGTTTACCTTCATTAATGGCCTGAGCCCTATAAATTTCTCTTTCTTTTTCAATAAGTCCGCTGTCTACTTGCTCTCTTGAAATATATAAAGGGTTGGAAGCTGCAACTTGCATTGCCATATCCTTTACAAATAATCTGAAACCTTCATTCTTGGCTACAAAATCCGTTTCCGAATTTACCTCAATAAGAACGCCTATTCTTCCTCCGCCATGTATATAGGATTCAACAATGCCCTCGGAAGCTATTCGCCCTGCTCTTTTCGCAGCATCAGCCAAGCCCTTTTCTCTTAATATTTCAACTGCTTTTTCCATATCGCCTTTTGTTTCAACCAAAGCCTTTTTGCAGTCCATCATGCCTGCCCCTGTTCTTTCCCTAAGCTCTTTTACTTCAGATGCTCCAATCACTTTATCTCCTCCTAATATTAAAGGGTATGATAATTTGATCCATACCCTTATCCGATTTGGTTATTCAGATAGCTGTTCACCTTGTCTTGCCTCAATCACAGCATTAGCCATTTTCGATGTCAAAAGCTTCACAGCTCTAATAGCATCATCATTGCCCGGTATGGGATAATCAACTTCTTCTGGATCGCAATTAGTATCAACGATAGCTACTATAGGTATTCCTAAGATTTTCGCTTCCTGAATTGCTATCCTTTCTTTTCTGGGATCTACAATAAATATTGCTCCCGGTAATTCATTCATTGTTTTAATGCCTTTTAAATTCTTTTCCAACTTTTCTTTTTCCGCTCTCAACCTAATAACTTCTTTCTTAGGCAAAACAGTGAATGTTCCATCCTCTTCCATCTTTTCCAACTCGTTTAATCTGTCTATACTTTTCTTGATTGTCTTAAAATTAGTTAGCATGCCACCAAGCCATCTTTGGTTTACATAAAACATGTCACACCTTGTTGCCTCAACCTCTATGGACTCTTGGGCTTGTTTTTTTGTCCCGACGAAAAGCACACTATTACCGGATTCCACAACTTTTTTAATGAAATTATAGGCTTCTTCGACTTTTTTCACAGTCTTTTGAAGGTCTATAATATAAATGCCGTTCCTTTCGGTAAAAATATATTCCGCCATCTTCGGGTTCCATCTTCTTGTTTGGTGTCCGAAATGAACACCGGCTTCCAATAATTGTTTCATTGATATTACTGACATTTTATAATACCTCCTGGTTTTTCCTCCATAACTTTCATCTTGGTTAAAGACATATGCACCCTTTAACCAATCCGTTTATGTGTGAATTTTTCACAATTTGTAGTATAGCATAGTTAAAAACTATTGGCAATAAAATATTATCAAAAAATCGTTCAAAGGCACCCGCTGCTACAATTTACGTATCATAGAGTGTTTAAAGGTTCAGCAACTTAGTAATTGTAGCAATTAATCTGCTATTACAAGATAGGTTAAGCGTGTATGGTAACATTTAGAAGTCATTCATCATTATAGGCTTGCCAAATTATAGCTTTCTATTCCAATTCTTTATTATTTTATATACTCGGAACTAAAAAGTTAAGCTCCACAAGTCTTCATATGGAAATTTCACATTTTAATTAAGTTTTTTTAGTTCTTCCGGCAGCTTTTCATTCAGTATTTTTATATGAGTGCCTTTCATTCCCAAGGATCTTGACTCAACTATCCCCGCACTTTCAAACTTTCTTAAAGCATTGACTATTACAGATCTTGTTATTCCTGCCTTATCTGCTATTTTGCTTGCAATTAGGAGACCTTCATTGCCGTCTAACTCTTTAAAGATATGCTCTATTGCTTCTAATTCCGAGTAGGATAGGGTACCTATAGCCATTTGTACCACTGCCTTTTTCCGGGCTTCTTCTTCTATTTCACCTTGCTTTTTACGTAAAATAGTCATTCCCACGACAGTAGCACTGTATTCAAGTAATACAAGGTCTTCTTCTTCAAATTGTGTGTCAAATTTTCCGATAATTATTGTTCCCAATCTCTCACCGCCACCGTACACAGGTACGATGGTACTATATTTATAATTCATTTCACAAATTTTATCGTTATATACCACACAGTATTTATCCTCTTTTTCTATATTTGCTTGTGTTTCAGTTATAGAAAGAATATATTTGCTGCGTTCATCGGGAAATTTTTTATCAACCAAAACTTCATTTTTAAGCACTTCACATTCAATGGGCATACATAATTCAAAACCTAACACCTTTCCTTTATTATTAGTTATATAAACATTAGCATTTAATACATCGCTTATAATTCTGCATAATTCATTAAAAGGAATGGTTTGAAAATCCGATCTCTGCAAAACCTTGTTTACTTTTCTTATTCTTTCTAATAAAGCTAAACTCATTTGTACCCTCCTAATTTAGATAATGTATTTATTGATATCTTTGTCTTTTATATCGTCACTGAGTGTATTTCTAACATAATCGTAATCAATAACAAACTCTTTTTCTTTTGTATCCGATGCCATGAAAGATAATTCTTCAAATAACTTTTCCATAACCGTATATAATCGTCTTGCACCTATATCTTCGGATTCTTCATTCATAAATGCTGCTATTTCCGCTATTTCGCATATGGCTTCATCTTTGAAAATTATTTCTATGCCTTCCGTTGATAATAGTGCTTTGTATTGTTTTGTTAAAGCGTTTTTCGGTTTTGTTAATATTTCAATAAAATTATCTTTGGTCAAACTTCCTAATTCAACTCTGACAGGAAATCTACCCTGTAATTCCGGTATAAGGTCTGATGCTTTTGAAATGTGGAAAGCACCTGCAGCGATAAATAACATATGATCCGTTTTCACAGGTCCGTATTTTGTCATTACTGTACTGCCTTCAACGATTGGAAGTATATCCCTTTGCACACCTTCTCTGGATACATCAGGTCCGCTGGAAGATCCTTTTCCTACTATTTTATCTATTTCATCTATAAAAACAATTCCTCTGTCCTCAGCCCTTTTTACGGCTTCCTCGACGACAGTGTCCATATCTATCAATTTTTGTGCTTCAATCTGAGTAAACATTTTTATTCCATCCTCAATTGATACCTTTCTTTTCTTCAACTTCTTTGGAAATACATTTCCGAACATATCCTGAAGGTTTATGCTCATTTGTTCAAACCCTATTCCTGAAAGCATATCTATTGTTGAGGATGAACTGTCTTCAATTTCTACCTCTATATAATGATCCTTTAATTCGCCTTTTTTAATTTTTTCTTTAATATAGTATCTATTTGTTTTCAGTTTTTCTTCTTCTTCATTGCTTTTAACCTCATCTTCGTCTTTTGCGTTATAGTTAAACAACGCCTCAAAAGGATTTTGAGATTTTGTTTTTTTCTTATTAGAAGGCACAAGGGCTTCAGTAACTCTCTCCAAAGCCATATCATAAGCTATATCTTTCACATCTTCTATTTTTTCCGTTTTTACCATTCTAACGGAAATTTCTATTATATCTCTTATTATGGAATCCACGTCCCTGCCCACATATCCAACTTCTGTAAATTTAGTTGCTTCTACTTTAACAAAAGGTGCATTCACCAACTTTGCTAATCTTCTTGCAATTTCGGTTTTACCCACACCCGTGGGTCCAATCATCAATATATTTTTTGGAGTAATTTCATTTTTGATTTCCTCCGGAAGCAAGTTTCTTCTATATCTGTTTCTTAATGCCACGGCAACGGATTTTTTTGCACCGTTTTGGCCGATAATATATTTGTCCAATTCGTTTATGATTTCATTGGGTGTAAATTCAACCATGGTAACCTCCTAAATCTCTTCAACGACAATATTACTGTTAGTATACACACAAATTGATGAAGCAATTTTCAGTGATTCACAAACTATTTCTTTAGGAGTCATATGGGTATTATAAAAAAGGGCTTTAGCCGCAGCCATGGCATAATTCCCTCCAGACCCCACAGCAATAACTCCTTCATCCGGTTCTATTACCTCACCACTACCGGAAACTATAAGCATGGTTTCCTTATTGATTGCAATGAGCATGGCTTCTAAATTTCTTAGTATTCTATCCCTACGCCAATCTTTAGCTAATTCTATTGCTGCTCTTTTCAAATTTCCACTGTATTGTTCAAGCTTCTCTTCAAACTTTTCAGATAATGTAAATGCGTCGGATACAGAACCTGCAAAGCCTACAAGAACATTTCCGTTGTGCAGCTTCCTGATTTTACGTGCAGTTGATTTTATTATAGTGTTTTGTCCTAAAGTTACCTGCCCATCCCCGGCTATTGCTCCTTTTCCGTCTTTTAAAACAGCAACGATGGTTGTCCCGTTAAACATAATATACCTCCGGTTAAAGTAGTTATAATATTTGAAAGTTTCATAATAATCAATATCATTTCTATAAAATCGTAACATAACAAATTTTTATATTCAACTAAATGTATCTTTTTTGCGTTTTGGCAAATTCTAATTGTTGCAGTTCACATGGTGTATTAAAATAGTTTGATAAAAAATATATCTAAGCAGAAATTTTGTGAAGGGCATTAGAATAGATTAATGAAGTTAACGCCAGTAATTTTAACTGTGTGAGCGTGTCAGCAATTATATCAAATACCATAATAATGAGGGAAAAAACATACATAGTGTGAACTGTAGCATTCTAATAGTTACTGTTCACACGTTATCTAATTGCCTCATATTTCTTTAGCAAATGTCACTTTCGAGGCTTGTCGAAGAGTCTTAAGAGTCTTAAGATTCTTAACTTTGTTCAGAATGACACCAAAACCGTGTAAACTGTACACTATTTAAATATCATATTCTTTTAAAAAACCTTTTAAATCCTCTAAAGCCCTCTTTGAATAATTTAAATTCTTTTCTCTTTTTGATTTGAATTTTATCGGGATTTCTTCAAGCAAGCCAAAGTTTATATTCATTGGCTGGAAATTCTTTTTGTTTCTTTCAGTAATATAAGTACATAAACTGCCATGAGCTGTAGTTTTTGGAAAGACAACGGGTTGTGAACCCTTAATCATCCGAGCCATGTTCAAACCGGCAATTATTCCCGAGGATGCAGATTCAACGTAGCCCTCTACTCCCGTGATTTGTCCAGCAAAAAAAATCTTTTTATCGGTTATGGTTTGTAAAGTTGCCTCTAAAACTTTGGGGGAGTTGATAAATGTGTTCTTATGCATAACGCCGTATCTTACAAATTCAGCATCTTTCATACCCGGTATTAAGGAAAAAACTCTTTTCTGTTCATCCCATTTTAAATTTGTTTGAAAACCCACCATGTTGTAAAGGGTGCCTTCTTTATTGTCTTGCCTTAATTGTACTACTGCAAATGGTTCTTTATTCGTATAAGGATCAATTATGCCTTTGGGCTTTAAAGGACCGAATAACAAGGTTTTAGGTCCCCGACCCGCCATAACTTCAACAGGTATGCAACCTTCAAATACAATTTCTTTTTCAAAGGTTTTTAAAGGCACTCTTTCTGCATTTATTAATTCATTATAAAAACAGTTATATTCATCTTCTGTGAATGGGCAATTAATATAGTCACTCTCACCTTTCCCATATCTGGAAGCTTTAAAAGCAATATTCATATCAATGGAGTCATAAGTTAATATTGGAGATGCCGCATCATAAAAATACAAATAGTCATTTCCAAGATAATCTTTAATGCTTTGTGATAAACTATCTGAAGTTAAAGGCCCTGTTGCTATAATAACATACTCATCTTTGGGAATTTTCGTTACTTCTTCCCTTATGATTTGAATATTCGGATTGGATTTAATGCTATTTGTTATATCTTTTGCAAAGTTGTGTCTGTCTACAGCTAAAGCACCACCGGCAGGTATAGCATTTTTATCCGCATACCTCATAATTATAGAGTCAAGAAGACGCATTTCTTCTTTTAATAGACCCACTGCGTTTTCCTGACTGTTTGATCTTAGCGAATTACTGCATACCAGCTCTGCAAAATCAGGTGTATGATGTGCAGGGGTCATTTTATGCGGTCTCATTTCATAAAGCTGAACCGAAATACCTGCTTTGGCCACTTGCCATGCAGCTTCACAGCCTGCCAAACCCGCACCTATTACTTTTACCACAGTCAATATACACACCTACTTATTTTCTATTATTCTTTCGAAATCACATTCTTTGTTTATGCATTTATAATTAAGTTTTTTCCCTTTATATTTTTTCAAAATAATATTGCCGCATTTGGGACACTTTTCTTTAGTGGGTTCATCCCATGTTACAAAATCGCATTTTGGAAAGTTACTGCAGCCATAAAACTTTCTGCCCTTTTTTGTTTTTCTAATTATCAGCTCTCCATCGCATTTTGGACATTTGATTCCGGTGCTTTTCAATATGGGCTTTGTATTTTTGCATTCTGGAAATCCCGGACACGCAAGGAACTTACCGAATCGCCCCATCTTAATAACCATATTTCTGCCGCAAAGTTCGCAAATCTCATCACTTACTTCATCTTCTATTTGTATCTTGCTTATATTTTGTTCAGCTTTTTTTAAAACTTCTTCAAAGGGCAAGTAAAATTTTTGGATTAAATCAACCCATTCTTTTTCTCCCTCTGCTATATTATCCAACTCATTTTCCATATCAGCCGTGAATTTGATATTAATTATATCACCGAAATGTTCCGTTAAAATCATTGTTACGGTTTCACCAAGTTCTGTGGGTACCAAAAATCTTTTTTCTCTCACTATATATCCTCTTGCCAGTATGGTGGAAATAGTCGGTGCATAGGTGCTTGGCCTTCCGATACCTTGTTCCTCAAGGGTTTTAACTAAAGTTGCTTCCGTATATCTTATAGGCGGCTCAGTAAAATGTTGTGATGGAGTCAATTCTTTTAATTTTAAAACTTCGCCTTCTTCTACTTCGGGCAAAATAATATTTTCTTCTTTTTCTTCCTTTTCTTCCTTATAAACCGATAAAAACCCGGGGAATTTCAGTATACTTCCCGAGGCTTTAAAGTTATAAATACCTGCTGTAATATCCACATTAATGGTATCATATAAAGCCGGCTGCATCTGACTGGCAATAAATCTATTCCATATCAACCGGTATAGTTTTAATTGGTCTTTTGTTAAAGAATCAATGATTGAGTCTGGGTATCTTCCTGCCGACGTAGGTCTGATTCCTTCATGGGCATCTTGTATCTTTTTACCGGATTTAGCTTGAAAACCTCTTTTGTAAAATTTATCCCCGAATTTTTCAAGGATTACTTTTTTAGCATCATTTTTCGCTTCTTCAGATATTCTTATGGAATCCGTTCTTATATAGCTTATCAAACCCACATTGCCCTCGCCTTTTATATTAATTCCTTCGTAAAGCTGCTGGGCAATAACCATTGTTTTCTTTGTTGAAAACCCGAGTTTTTTATAAGCATCTATTTGCATGCTGCTTGTGGTGAAAGGCATGGGAGAATTCTTTTTCTTTTCTCCTTTTTTAACTTTTGCTACTTTATATTCCTTGCCATCCAAGCCTTTAAGTACTTTTTGCATTTCTTCATTGCTGTTGATTTCCTTTTTTTTGTCCTTTTCACCGTAAAACTTTGCTTCAATTAAAGTCTTGCTTTTATTTGCAAAAAGCTTTGCGACTAAATTCCAGTATTCTTTCGGCACGAAATCTTTTATTTCCTTTTCCCTGTCACATATGAGTTTGACGGCTACAGATTGAACTCTTCCCGCACTTAAGCCCTTTTTAACTTTTTTCCACAAAAGAGGGCTTATTTTATATCCTACCAGCCTGTCTAAGATTCTTCTGGCTTGCTGTGCATTTACCAAATCCATATCTATTTTTCTTGGATTTTTTATGGCATTTTGTACAGCAGTTTTTGTTATTTCATTAAACTCAATTCTACAGACTTCGTCTTCCTTTATGTTAAGTGGCTCCAGCAAATGCCAGGAAATAGCCTCTCCTTCTCTGTCAGGGTCAGTTGCCAATAATATTTTATCGCTATTTTTTGCTTCTTTTTTTAATTTGTCCAATATCTGTCCCTTACCGCGAATAGTTATATATTTCGGCTCAAAATTGTTATCGGTATCAATCCCAAGGCGGCTTTTAGGAAGGTCTCTTATGTGCCCCATAGTTGCTTCCACCTTATATTTTGAGCCTAAGAATTTTTTAATTGTCTTTACCTTTGTGGGAGATTCTACTATTATCAAGGAATTTTTCAAATATTTCACCTCTTTTAAAGCGTTTCAAATTTTTCATATGTTATACATTCTTTATGAATTATAATAAACCCCCTCTATTTGTTTCAGATAACCTTGTATTTCCATCAATACAATTGTGGATAAGATTTTAGAGGGTTGGATATCCGGATTTTTTTCTATTATATTATCAGCAGTCATGCCTGATTGTTTTAGCAAGTCCATTATTGATTTTTCCATTGAGCTGAGGTTTTGGACTTCCTTCCTAGGTAAGGGTTCTGTAACTTCATAATATTCTTCTATTATATCAGAAATTGATACAACCGGTTTAGCTCCGTTTTTTATTAATTCGTTGGTACCCATACTATTGGGAGAGTTTATATTACCGGGTATGGCAAATACATCTCTGCCTTGTTCCAATGCGAAGTCGGCTGTTATAAGGGAACCGCTTTTTTTATTCGCTTCCACGATAAGTACTCCTTTAGACATACCGCTGATTATCCTGTTTCTTGCGGGAAAGTTTTGGGGCAATGCCTCATATCCCAAAGGATATTCAGATACTATTGCACCGTTTTCAGCTATTTCCCTCGCTAAGTTCATACCGCTTTTGGGATAAATATTGTTTAATCCGCAGCCAAAAACTGCAATTGTCCTACCTCCTGCTTTTAATGCTCCTTTATGGGCTGCCGAATCAATACCCAAAGCCATGCCGCTTACAACAGTGAAACCGGAACGGGCAATTTCTTTTCCAAATTGGAAAGCGGTTTTTAGTCCGTACTCCGAAGCTTTTCTTGAGCCCACTATTGCAAGAGAATTTATGTCATCATCTAAGATATTTCCTTTAACATATAAGACCGGCGGCGGGTCAAATATGTTTTTTAAATTATAAGGATACTTTTCATCATCTATAGTATAAACAGTTATGTCATTCTTTTTCAGATTATTCATATATCTGTCAAGTTTAGTTATATCTCTTTTATCCATAATTATGTTAATGGTTTTTTCATTAATAAGGTTAGAATTTATGAGCTCATTTTCACTGCAGTAAAACAATTCTTTGGCATTGCCAAAATAATTGACCAACCTTATATAACTTTTAGAACCTATTTGAGGAAGCCCGGAAAGCCAAACACAATACTTCTTGTCTTTCATATTCAACCTCCAATACTAATTTGTTACGAATTCTTTATACTTGAAATAATACCATATATATTATAATAAAGTAAAAAAAACAAATGTCAAAGCAACTTCAATATTAAATGATTAGTTTCGGAAGGTAAATACAGTTTTTTATTGAATATATATTTAACTACATAATTAGGGGCGATTTAATGATATATAAAGTACATTCATCTACCGTATATGGAATTAACGGTTATATTGTCAATGTTGAAATTGATTTGTCAAACGGTTTACCGGGTTTTGATATTGTGGGACTTCCGGACACAACAATCAAAGAATCAAAAGAAAGGGTAAA
Organism: uncultured Clostridiaceae bacterium; assembly: GCA_964593485.1. GTDB lineage: Bacteria > Bacillota > Clostridia > Lutisporales > Lutisporaceae > JAAYKT01. Next base: position 4,552 of record CAZQHS010000031.1, on the reverse strand, counting down.
GGCAGCAATAAAAAATTCTAATTTCAGTTTTCCAAGCAAACGTATAACTATCAATCTTGCACCCGCGGATATTAAAAAAGAAGGTTCTGTTTTTGATTTGGCGATTGCAGCGGGCATCTTAGGTGCAAATCAGTTTTTCCCCGATGAAAATATAGAAAACACGATTTTTTTAGGCGAACTTTCTTTAGATGGCACAGTTAAACCTGTTAAAGGCATTTTGCCTATGTGCATGGAAGTAAAAAAGAATAATTTTACACGTATCATTACTTCTATTGAAAATGCAAACGAAGCAGCATTGGTAAACGGATTATCCGTATATCCCGTAAGCAATTTAGTTGAAATGGTCGGCTTTTTGAATAAGGAATTAGATATAAGCCCTGCTGTTTGCGATACTGAGAGCTTTTTGTTAAATAAATTTATTGATATGGACTTTAAAGATGTCAAAGGGCAGCACAGCGTAAAAAGAGCTTTGGAAATAGCAGCCGCCGGAGCACACAATATGATTATGATTGGCACTCCCGGGGCAGGCAAAACCATGTTAGCCAGGAGGATGCCTTCCATTTTGCCGGATATGACCTTCGAAGAAAGTCTTGAGGTTACGAAAATTTATAGTGTGGCTGGTCTTTTAAAAGAAAATGAAAACCTGATTTTACAAAGACCCTTTCGTTCACCCCATCATACGATTTCTTCCGCATCTTTAACCGGAGGTGGTAGAATTCCAAGACCCGGAGAAGTTTCTTTATCCCATCATGGTGTTTTATTTCTTGATGAGATGCCTGAGTTTCCAAAAAACGTATTAGAAGTCTTAAGGCAGCCATTAGAAGACGAATGTGTGACAATATCACGGGTAAGCGGTACAGTTACTTACCCGGCAAAATTCATGCTCATAGCTTCGATTAATCCGTGTCCATGCGGCTTTTTCGGAGATGAATCAGGTCGTTGCAACTGCAGTGCATCACAGATTAAAAACTATATGGGCAAAATATCAGGACCATTAATGGATAGAATTGACTTGCAGGTTGAGGTTAAACCTCTTAAATTTCAAGATTTAAGTGATAAGGTAAAAACCGAAGGTTCGGAAACAATCAGAAAACGTGTAAACAACGCAAGGTCAATACAATTAGAAAGATATAAAAACCAAGGCATTTTTTCCAACTCCCAATTAAAGCCAAAACACATGAGCATATACTGTAAAATAGGAAGCAAGGAAAAAGATTTACTCAGAGAAGCTTTTGATAAATTTAATCTAAGTGCCCGGGCATATAATAGAATTTTGAAGGTTGCCAGAACCATAGCCGATTTGGACTCCCACGCGGATATAGATATAAATCACATTGCGGAAGCAATACAACATAGGACTTTAGATAAAAAATACTTTATATAGTTGTTTATTTATTAATTTTTTCTATACATACACTTATAGGAGGACAGTTTAACCAGTTTACAAATTCCATTACCAATACTGAATATTTTTTATAATCAAGTTGCCTGATAAAACTCATAACGGCATCTTTTTCCATAAAACCGCTATCTCCCCCGTAATAGATTACCATCATTATTATGCCGCCTATTTGCAATAGATTTAAAGACTTCTTTATTGCAATAATTGTGCTTTCAGGCTTCGTGGCTATACGGTGATCCCCTCCGGGTAAATATCCCAAGTTAAACATTACGACTTTAATGCCGGGGGGTACATATTTATCCATAAACTGATGACTATCGTTTATAAGCTTAACCCGGCTTGTCAAATTATTTATTATTAATTTTTTACGGGTATTTTCTACGGCTGAATTTTGGATATCAAAAGCATATACCTTGCCTTTGTCACCTATTAGCCTAGCTATAAAAACAGTATCATTACCGTTTCCCGCAGTGGCATCCACTGCCGTATCACCTTGGGAAAGATATTTTGAAACTATTTCGTGAGATATGCTTAACGGATTTTTATATGACATACAAAATCCCCTCAAAAATCAATACCCTAATTTACCGCTGTATTCAAAGGCATCTCTTATTAATACTATTTCACTTGCTTTATTGTACGCATCCACCGATATTTCCACTATATCAAATCTGCTCATGTAATCAGTAAGTTTTTTGTTTGTTATATAATGTAAAGCGGTCTTGATTATTTTCATTTGTTTAGGATAATTGACAGCTTCACTTGGTTGACCGAATTTATTTGAACTCCTTGTTTTTACCTCGATAAATGCAACAGTATCTCCATCTGCCGCCACTATGTCTATTTCTCCGAATCTACAGCTATAATTGGTTGTTAATATTGTGTAACCATTGTTTTCTAAAAACTTTACGGCAGTCTCTTCACCATACATTCCAAGGAATTTGTTTTTATACATGGGTTAACCTTCTTTCCTTTGTATAGATAAGCTTAGGATAACTTGATTAAGAATTACAACCATTTATATTCCAGTGGCTCCGATATTTGAAAATCTTTGAAAGACTTAAGAAGTCAGATATTTTTTGTAAAAGATTTTCTATGTATAGGCAATAGTCCGTATTTTCTTATGCTTTCAAAATGCTCTTTTGTTCCATAACCTTTATGTCGGGCAAAGCCGTAACCGGGGTAAACACTTTCATACGATATGATAATCTTATCTCTCTCAACTTTTGCAACTATTGAGGCCGCGGCTATGGAAAAGCTTTTGCTATCGCCTTTTATTATTGAACATTGAGGAATGTTCATATTATAAAGTTTTTCCGCATCAATTAGCAGAAAATCCGGTTTTACTGCTAAATCCTCAACAGCTTTTTTCATAGCTAAATGTGTTGCATTTCTTATATTTATTAAATCAATTGTTTCTTCATCCACTACGCCTACACCTATGAATAAAGCCTTCTCCATTATTTCTGTGTAAATGCGGCTCCGTTTTTTTTCCGATAATTTTTTTGAATCTTTAATGTCTGCTATAAAAATACTTTTATCAAGGATAACCGCGGCGGCCACGACAGGCCCTGCTAACGGTCCTCTCCCCGCTTCATCAATGCCTGCAATTTTTAAAAAACCTTTTTCCTCAAAGAAGTTTTCATATTCCCAAGTTGCTTCATAATCTGTTTTTGTCTTTTTTATTGTTGAATCCATATCAATGCCTTTCTCTTATTAATACGGCTTTTCCAAAGAAATTTTACCTAATCTGCCGTTTCTGAAATCATCAAGTATCAAATTCGAAACCTTATTAAAATCTATTTCGCCGCCGGTCAATATACATCCTCTTTTTTCTCCTATAATTCGCATTAATTCTTCGGCAGATTCCTCCCCTTTTTCAAGCTTATATCTATTGTACAGCATTGATGGAAAGTCTTCTGTAGCTTTTTTAATAAACTGAAAGGCCAATTCATTTATATCAATTATTTCGTCTTTGATTGCACCCGTGAAAGCTAAGTTTTGTGCTACGATTTTATCTTCAAATTTTGGCCAGAGTATTCCTGGTGTATCAAGAAGTTCAAAGTCATTATCTATTTTAATCCATTGTTTCATCTTAGTGACGCCGGGTATTCCGCCTGTTTTAGCTGTGCTTTTGTTGGCTAACTTATTTATAAAAGAGGACTTACCTACATTTGGAATGCCGATTATCAAGGCTCTTATTGTTTTGTGAATAATGCCTTTTCTTTTCATTTTCTCCATGTCTTCTTTCATAAGCTTTCTGCATTCCCGCAGTACATCTTTTATTCCTTCACCTTTTACGGAATTAACGAAAATCGCGGTAATGCCCTTATGGGAAAAATACCTTTTCCATTGTTCATTTATTTCTTTATTGGCTAAATCTTTTTTATTCAATACTATAATTCTTTTTTTGTTTCCGATAATAGAATCCACATCAGGATTTCTACTGCTCATTGGTATTCTTGCATCCAGCATTTCGATTACAATATCAATGAGCTTTAGCTCTTTTATAATTTCCTTTTGAGTTTTTACCATGTGCCCCGGATACCATTGAATATTCACTATTACACCTTCCTTAAAAAGAGCAAAAGCGGCTTCGCCGCATTAAATGGCTACCGTTATGTTGTTAAACTATATAACAAAAGGGCTTATTATAGCCCTTCAATTACATCTATGACATTTTGCTCTTAATTTTCGCTGCCTTACCAATTCTCTTTCTCATGTAGTTCAGCTTTGCTCTTCTTACTTTGCCTCTTCTTAGTATTTCAATTCTGTCAATTCTGGGTGAGTGAACAGGAAAGGTTCTTTCTACCCCAACTCCATAAGCAACTCGCCTGACAGTAAAAGTTTTTGAAAGGCCGCCGCCTTGCATTTTTAAAATATACCCTTCGAATGCCTGTAATCTTTCTCTTGCTCCTTCTACAACTTTGACAAATACTTTTACGGTATCCCCAACTTTTAGATCAGGCAAATCTTTCTTTATTTGTTCATTTTCAATCATTGAAATTAAATCCACTGCTGTCCCTCCTTCCCTCATAGACATTCTTATCATATCATTGATGATAGCGGAATGCCCTTTATAACGAGGTGTAAAAATATCTCCCGCTTCTATAAGCGGCGAGTTCATTTTTGCAAAATAGGTGGTGAGCA
>CAZQHS010000030.1:0-15349 GCA_964593485.1 uncultured Clostridiaceae bacterium | reverse complement strand
GGATAAATACCTAACTTTACTCCCCTGTATAACCAATATAAGAGTCCGCCGGGATCAACCATTTCCCGTATGGCAATACCCGTTTCCGGGTCCATTACCGCTTTATATGTGGGTCCATCCATCAGACCTGCCAAAGGCAAGTTAGCTAAAAGCATACCGAATGCTATAGGTAGCAATAGTAACGGTTCAAACCCTTTAACTAAGGCAAGGTATATAAGAACACACGATACAACTAACATCACACCTTGCTGCCAAGTCATTGAGGCGAATCCCATACTCAGGAAAAATTCCCACAAAGCTTCAACTATCGACATTTATATTCCTCCAATCACGCTTTGCGTACTTTTATTCAAATGAAACCAAAACCTGTCCTGTGTTAACAGAATCGCCCACATTGACCGATACCGAAGCTACTGTGCCGTCAGCTGATGCCATAATTTCATTTTCCATTTTCATCGCTTCAAGTATACAAAGGACATGTCCTTTCTTTACTGTATCCCCTGCATTAACATTTACTGCTAATATTGTACCGGGCATAGGTGCCGTTACAGTATTACCACCGGCTGCTGCAGGAGCTGCTGCTTTTGGTGCAGGTGCGGCTGCAGGAGCTGCTGCTTTCGGTGCTGGTGCTGCTGCAGGTGCTGCTTTTGGTGCAGGTGCAGGTGCTGAAACGGGTGAACCGTCTCTAACTTCTTCCACTTCGACTTCATAACTATTTCCGTTTACATTTATGATAAATTTTCTCATTTTTATTTACCTCCTATAATCTGCTTTGCATTTGATCTTGTCTTCCCGCTCTAGCCCATACCGGTGTTCCATCCCCGGCTCTTACTATTGATTTTATAACCAAATTACTGTCGCTTCCCATTACATAAGCTAATGCAGCTGTTATTGCTGCTATTAATTCATTATTGTCTTCTTTTGCTACCTCATATTTTATTTCAGTTACTTCTTCTATAGTTTCTGCAACTTTTGCCTCTTTTTTAGGTTTATCTTTATTAGCAAATATCCTGATTCCCTCTATTAAATAAACCAATGCAATCAATACTAGGAATACAACTACCATACCTATTAAGGTAACTATCAGACCATAAACAAATTGTTCTTTTCCATTCATTTTATACACCCCTTTTTTAAACGGGTAGGTTGCCGTGTTTTTTCATAGGTCTTGTTTCTCGTTTGCTTTCCAGCATATCAAATGCCGAAATCAATCTTTGTCTCGTCAAAACCGGTTCCAATACATCATCCACATAGCCTCTTTGCGCAGCCACATACGGGTTTGCAAACTTATCCTTGTATTCCTGAATCTTTTCGTTTCTTACCCCCACAGGATCATCGGCGGCTTCAATTTCTCTTTTAAATATAATATTTGCAGCACCGTCGGGCCCCATAACAGCAATTTCTGCTGAAGGCCATGCAAATACCTGATCAGCTCCCATATCCTTGCTGCACATTGCAAGATAAGCTCCTCCGTATGATTTTCTAACTATAAGTGTAACCTTTGGCACCGTTGCTTCACTATAAGCATATAGCATTTTTGCACCGTGTCTTATGATCCCGCCGTATTCCTGATTTGTACCCGGCAAGAAACCCGGTACGTCAACTAAAGTAAGTACGGGGATATTAAAAGCATCGCAGGTTCTGATAAACCTTCCGCCTTTATCCGAGGCGTTTATATCAAGGCATCCTGCCAATACTTTGGGTTGGTTGGCTATTATCCCGATGCTTTTCCCATTAAGTCTTGCATACCCGGTAATAATATTCATTGCATAATAAGGCTGGACTTCCATAAAGTCACCGTTGTCAACAAGTAATTTTATAACTTCTTTCATATCATAAGCTTTGTTTGGATTATCCGGTACAATTTCGTTAAGTACTTCTTCCACTCTGTTAATATCATCTTCACATTCAAATACCGGTACGCCCTCCATATTGTTGGAAGGTAAAAAGCTTAGAAGCCTTTTTATCTCACCAATACATTCTTCTTCATTATTACTTAGAAAATGAGCGACCCCGCTTATTTGATTATGAGTCATTGCTCCGCCTAATGCCTCAAATGTAACATCTTCTCCTGTTACTGCTTTAATTACTTGCGGTCCCGTTATAAACATCTGACTGGTCTTATCCACCATAAATACAAAGTCCGTCAAAGCAGGTGAATAAACTGCACCGCCGGCACAGGGTCCCATGACTACTGATATTTGAGGAATAACACCGGAAGCGATTGTATTTCTGTAGAATATACTGCCGTACCCGGAAAGTGCATCTACTCCTTCTTGAATTCTTGCTCCGCCGGAATCATTTATGCCTACTAAAGGTGCACCCATCTTAAGAGCCATGTCCATTACTTTGCATATCTTCTTAGCGTGCATTTCTCCCAAGGAACCGCCTACCACGGTAAAATCCTGAGCAAAAGCATAAACCAATTTACCCTCAACAGTACCGTATCCCGTGACAACTCCTTCTCCGGGGGCTTCAACATCCTGCATACCTAATTCTGTGCAACGATGTTTAACAAATGCATCGATTTCAACAAAACTATCTTCGTCATAAAGTAGAGCTAATCTTTCCCTTGCTGTCATTTTGCCTGCATCATGCTGTTTTTTAATTCGTTTCTCGCCGCCACCTAAAGCGATGTTTTGCTTTAAATCTTGAAGTTCTTTAATTTTTTCCATTGACATTTTACCACTCCTATTCTTTCCTTTCACATAACTCTACTAAAACACCGTTTGTGCTCTTAGGATGTAAGAAAGCAATTCTTGCACCGCCGGCGCCGTATCGAGGTTTTTCATCAATAAGTCTTATTCCCTTTTCCTTCATCTCCTCCAATACTTTCTCTATATTATCCACTTTAAAAGCTAAATGCTGTACTCCCTGTCCTTTGTTTTCTATAAATTTTGCAACAGGACTATCGGGGGAAGTCCCTTCCAGGAGTTCTATTTCTGTGTCCCCAAGGGGCAAAAAAGCTACCTTGACCTTTTGCTCTTCAACTGTTTCTATCCCTTGAAGTTTTAACCCTAAAATTTCTTCGTAAAACTTAACGGATTCCTCTAAATTGTTAACAGCAATTCCTATGTGATCCAATTTATTTACCACTTATTTTCCCCCCTTCACTATTTATTATATCTGATAATTCCCAAGCCGCCGTATATGTATCCTTAGACTTGCCATATACCTGGGTTATCAAGGTTGTCATATAATCTGTCCTTTGTTGTAATTTGCTTACTTTACTCATTACATCCTCTTTAAATATGCCCAATATTTCCTCTTCTATTGCTTTCATCCTGCGTTTTTCAAAATTCCCGGATTCTCTCATATATACATTGTGTTTTTCAATATCTTCGTACAATTCTTCTATACCCATATTATCTATAGCTATAATATTTTTCACTGGCGGCCTGTATTCATCCTTACCATTCAAATCCAACATCATTTGTATCTCAGTTACAGTTCTTTCGGCACCTTCCCTGTCAGACTTGTTAACTGCAAAAATGTCTCCTATTTCCATGATTCCCGCCTTGATTGCCTGAATATCATCACCAAGCCCCGGTACCATTACCATTACTACCGTATCCGCTACTTTGATAATATCTATTTCTGACTGGCCTACACCTACGGTTTCAATAAAAATATAATCATATCCCATTATATCCATTACCTTAACCGCACCGTTAACGGCTTTTGAAAGGCCTCCCAAGGCACCTCTTGTCCCCATGCTACGGATAAAAATTCCCTCATCCGTATTCAAATCGGACATTCGTATCCTGTCACCTAATATTGCTCCCCCGCTAAAAGGGCTTGTAGGGTCAACTGCTATTATGGCAACTTTTTTACCGATTTTTCTTAAATGCTTGGCCAGTCTGTCTGTCACGGTACTTTTACCTGCACCCGGCGGCCCGGTAATGCCTATAATTCTTGACCTGCCTGTTAAGTGAAAAAATTCTTTTAATAGCTTAATACCTTCTTCACTTTCATTTTCCAACATTGTTATCAAGCGAGCCGCAGCTCTTTTTTCGCCTTTTAACAAGCCTGTCCTAACATCCATTTCCCTGCACCGTCCTTAAGCTCTTTTAATATTTTCTCTGATGAAATCTATAGAAACGCCAGTAGGAGTCCCCGGAGTAAAAATTGCCGCAATTCCTGCTTCTTTAAGCGCGGGTATGTCTTCTTCAGGAATTACTCCACCCCCAACTACTAAAATATCATCTCCGCCTTTTTCTTTTAAAAGGTTAACAGTCTTAGGGAAAAGATGATTGTGTGCTCCGGACAATATGCTGAGAGCAACGCAATCAACGTCTTCTTGTATTGCAGCCTCTGCAATTTGTTCAGGAGTCTGTCTAAGTCCCGTATAGATAACTTCCATCCCTGCATCTCTTAAAGCGCGAGCCACTACTTTGGCTCCTCTATCGTGCCCGTCAAGACCCGGCTTTGCAACTAAAACTCTAATTGGTCTATTCATTATTTCCCCTCCTTACAAAATAACAGATTGCTGGTATTCACCGAAAACATCTCGTAGAACATCACATATTTCGCCTAATGTGGAATAAGTTCTAACAGCTTCTATTATATATGGCATTAAATTCTCGTCTTTGGACGCTGCATCCTTAAGTGCCTTTAGATCATCTTCTACCTTTTTGTTATCTCTTTCGGCCTTTAAATTTTTAATTTTCTCTTTTTGCATTTCACCCACAGCCGGATCCACCCTTAACAAACCTTTTGGTGTGGATTCTTTGATTTCAAATTTATTCATGCCTACCACAATTCTTTCGCCTTTTTCGATTTCTTTTTGATAAATGTATGCCGATTCCTGTATTTCTTTTTGAATAAATCCTCTTTCAATAGCTTTTGCGGCTCCGCCCAAATCATCGATTTTTCTAATATACTCCGCAGCTCTTTTTTCAATTTCATCGGTTAAGCTCTCTACATAATAGGAACCTGCAAGGGGGTCTACCGTCTCTGTAACACCGCTTTCATAGGCAACTATTTGTTGTGTTCTGAGGGCGATTCTCACAGAATCTTCAGAAGGAAGTGCCAATGCTTCATCTCTGGAATTAGTGTGTAATGATTGAGTTCCGCCTAAAACGGCAGCCAAAGTCTGTACCGCCACTCTGACAACATTGTTATCAGGTTGCTGTGCTGTTAATGTCGAGCCTCCGGTTTGTGTATGGAATCTAAGCATCATGGATTTTGGATCTTTAGCTCCGAATCTTTCTTTCATTATTTTTGACCATAACCTTCTTGCTGCCCTGAATTTTGCTACTTCCTCCAGTAAATCATTATGGGAATTGAAAAAGAATGAAAGTCTGGGCCCGAATTCATCTATGTCCAAACCTGCTTTTATTGCAGCATCCACATAGGCTATACCGTCGGCTAAAGTAAAAGCAACTTCTTGAACTGCTGTGGAACCGGCTTCTCTGATATGGTAACCGCTTATGGATATCGTATTCCATTTCGGTACATTGGAAGCACAGTATTCAAATATATTAGTGATTAATCTCATTGAAGCCTCTGTAGGGAAAATATATGTTCCTCTTGCTATGTATTCTTTTAGAATATCATTTTGAATGGTGCCGGATAGTTTATCCGGTGATACACCTTGTTTCTCCGCCACTGCTATATACATTGCCAACAAAACGGAAGCAGGGGCGTTAATGGTCATTGACGTGCTAACCTTGTCAAGAGGAATCCCGTCAAATAACAATTCCATATCCTTCAGGGAATCGATTGCTACACCAACCTTACCCACTTCACCCTCGGACAACGAATGATCCGAGTCGTAGCCTATCTGGGTGGGTAAATCAAATGCAACACTAAGGCCTGTTTGACCCTGGTTCAGTAAATACTTATATCTTTTGTTTGACTCTTCTGCCGTGGCAAACCCGGCATATTGCCTCATAGTCCAAAACTTACCCCTGTACATAGTAGGCTGCACGCCTCTTGTATAAGGATATTCACCCGGGTAAGAAAGACTTTCATTGTAATCGATTTCTGCAATGTCTTCCGGGTCATACACCCTTTTTAGTTTAATTCCGGACCCATTGATAAACTCTGCTTTTCGTTCCGGTCTTTTAGCTAAAGTTTTTTCAATTTGAGATTTCTCCCATTTCTCTTTTTTTTCTTTGACAGCATTTAGTTTTTCTTTACTATACATGCTATGCCTCCCTTAACCAAAAATATTTAGTTATATTTTAAATATTTAATTATGTAAGTTGTATTTTATGACATTTGCTTCAACTATTTTTGTATGCCTTATTGAAAAATTTGAATGATATCTTTCATTTTTTATTTATTTTGCAAGATTTCCTTCTTTATATATAATATCATACTTACAATGTAAAGAGTACCACTATTTTTATTTATTTTTTAACAAAGTTTTACCTTTTTTATTGTTCACGGGGTCTTGATATCATGCCTTTAGGTTCAAGATCGTTCCAGAGAACAGTATTAAAAGAACAGAGAAAGTGTAGGGGAGACCTTTGGTCTCCCGGTAATGCCAGAGGCAAATGGCCAGAAGCAGGAGCCGGATATTGTCATCCTGAGCATCGCGAAGGATCTTAAGCCTTTCCACAACGTAAAAAGGGATGCATATGCATCCCTCATCACCGTTAATTAAAACAGACCCGTTATTACACCTTTTTCATCAATATCAATTCTTTCTGCCGATGGAACTTTTGGCAACCCCGGCATAATCATAATATCTCCGGTAAGTACCACAATAAAACCTGCACCGGCGGAAACCCTGACTTCTTTAACTGTTATTTCAAATCCTTCAGGTCTGCCTATAAGATCCGGATTGTCTGAAAGTGAATATTGAGTCTTGGCCATACATATAGGATACTTATCAAGGCCGAGCTCTTCCAATCTCTTTATCTCCTTATCCGCCTTGCCTGTATAAAGAACACCCTTTGCTCCATATATCTCTTTTGCTATCTTTTCTACTTTTTCCTTTATTGATTCTTCAATGTTATATAAAAATTTGAATTCGCTATCTTTTTCACAGGCTTCTATAACTTTATTCGCTAAATCCAAGCCGCCTGCACCGCCTTTTTCCCAGACTTCACAAAGAGCGGCATTTACTCCTTCCGACCTGCAAAGTTCCATCAGCTTGGAAATCTCGCTTTCAGTATCGGTGATGAATTTGTTCATTGCAACTACTGATGGCACTCCGAACTTTTTGATGTTTTCAATATGCTTCTTCAGATTCTCAAAACCTGCCTCCAAAGCGGGTACGTTTTCCTCGCCCAAATCGGTCTTCTTTACGCCTCCATGCATCTTTAATGCCCTGACAGTTGCTACAAGCACCACAGCGGAAGGCTTTATACCTGCATACCTGCACTTAATATTCATGAATTTCTCAGCACCTAAATCCGCACCGAATCCGGCTTCCGTAATCAAGTAATCAGTAAGTTTAAGCCCTAATTTAGTTGCAACTATACTGTTGCATCCATGAGCAATATTTGCAAAAGGTCCCCCATGTATAAAAGCAGGAGTGTTTTCCAATGTCTGAACCAAATTGGGTTTTATTGCATCTTTAAGCAGCAGAGCCATTGCACCGTGAACTTTTAAATCCCCAGCTTTAATAGGTTTGTTATCGTAATTGTAACCTATGATAATCCTTGAAAGCCTTTCTTTCAAATCCGTCATATCTTTAGCTAAACAAAGAATAGCCATTATTTCCGAAGCAACGGTTATCATAAATCCATCCTGCCTTACAAAACCGTTTGCCTTGCCCCCAAGTCCTACTACCACATCCCTTAGGGCTCTGTCATTCATATCCATAACTCTTTTCCATACTACCTGTCGAGAATCAATACCCAAGGTATTTCCTTGAGTTATGTGATTATCAATAGCTGCGGACAATAGATTGTTTGCTGTGGTTATTGCATGCATATCTCCAGTAAAGTGCAGGTTTATATCTTCCATAGGTATAACCTGGGCATATCCTCCACCTGCGGCACCTCCTTTTATTCCGAACACAGGACCTAAAGAAGGTTCTCTCAAAGCTATGGCTGCATTTTTCCCCAGTTTTGCTAAGGCTTGACCCAAGCCCACGGTTGTCGTTGACTTCCCCTCTCCTGCAGGAGTGGGTGTTATTGCTGATACAAGCACTAACTTTCCATCATCTTTATCTGTAAGCTCATTCCATATATCAAAGTTTATTTTGGCCTTGTAATTACCATAAAGCTCCAGATCCTTTTCAGGTATCCCTATGGATGAGGCTATATCCTTTATAGGTTTCATGTCAGCCTCTTGAGCTATTTGTATGTCAGTCTTCATCCTTACGCACCTCCATATTATATGTAAAAGGAATGGTCATTGCCATTCCTTTTCATGCATTTGCAAATATTTCTTCAAATTCCTGCTTATCCAATTTTTCTTTTTCAAGCAGGGCTTCGGCAACGTCATGCAGTTTGTTTATATTCTCCCGGAGTATTTTCTCGGCATTTTTATATGCTATTTCTATTATCTTAAATATCTCTTTATCTATCAAAGCTGCTATTTCTTCACTGTAATTTCTTCCTCTGGCGAAATCTTTACCGATAAACACCTCGTCATGTTCCGTCCCAAAAGTCCTAGGACCTAAAGTATCACTCATACCATATTCGGTGACCATTTGCCTTGCAATAGCCGTTGCCCTTTCAAGGTCATTCTTGGCTCCGGTGCTGACATCATCCAAAACCAGCTTTTCAGCAACACGACCACCTAAAAGCATTACAATTTTATCTTCTAATTCCAATTTGGATATATAATATCTATCTTGCTTCGGTAGGGATAAAGTATACCCCCCGGCCCTCCCCCTGGGAATAATGGAAACCTGATGAACCGGATCCGAATTGGGTGTAAATTTTTGTACCACCGCGTGACCCGCTTCATGATATGCCGTAAGTCTCCTGTCCTGATCGCTTATAACTTTACTTTTCTTTTCCGGTCCTGCAATAACCCTAAGAGTGGCCTCCTCCAATTCCTTCATTCCAATCCTCTTTTTCTGTCTTCTTGCAGTCAAAATTGCCGCCTCATTCATCAAGTTTTCCAAATCAGCAGGAGTGAAACCCGGCGTGCTTTTTGCTAAAACCTCAAGACTGATATCCTCGCCTAAGGGTTTATTTCTGGCGTGAATCTTTAATATTTCTTCTCTTGCCTTAATATCTGGAATACCTACAGTAATCTGCCTGTCAAATCTTCCTGGTCTCAAAAGTGCAAGGTCCAATATATCCGATCTGTTTGTTACAGCTATGATTATAATTCCTTCGTTTATATTAAAACCATCCATTTCAACAAGAAGTTGATTCAGTGTTTGTTCCCTTTCATCATGACCGCCACCAAGACCCGCTCCTCTATGTCGCCCTACGGCGTCTATTTCATCAATAAAAATTATGCAAGGTGAATTCTTTTTTGCTTGTTCAAATAAATCCCTCACCCTTGAAGCACCGACACCGACAAACATCTCAACAAAATCTGAACCGCTTATGCTAAAGAAAGGAACATCGGCTTCCCCGGCAACTGCTTTGGCCAAATAAGTTTTACCGGTACCAGGAGGTCCTACCAACAAAACACCTTTTGGTATCCTTGCACCAAGTTCAACGAAACGCCTTGGTTGTTTAAGAAAATCTACAATTTCCCCTAACTCTTCTTTTTCCTCATCAGCACCGGCTACATCTGCAAAAGTTACTTTTTTCTTATCAGGTGTCACAAGCTTTGCTCTGCTTTTACCGAAGGACATCACACGGCTTCCGCCGCCTTGGGTCTGCTGACTGAAGATAAAGAAAAACACTATAACCAACACAATCAATGCTGCCGACGGAAGTATGGATAACCATACGGAAGTCTGCTGGGGCTTATCATATACAATATTAATAATGCCTCTTTCAGCATAATCTTGAGCCAATGTATTAAATTGACTGCTGGGCACTGTTGCTTCAAACTTTCTGCCGTCGCTGAGTTTACCGCTGATCACCGAAGTACCTCCAAAATCCGAAACATTAACTTCTTTTATTTTTTTATTCTCTACCTCGGCTATAAATTGGGTATAAGTTAGCTTGGTTTTATTTTCACTTGTATTATTAAAAACCTGAGCAAAAAATATTATTATTATAAAAATAAGTATATATAAGCTTATACCTCTTAGAAATTTCTTCAAAAATTTACCTCCTTAAACTCAGTGTAAATAAATAACAAAATAATTGTAACATAGAGAGTTTAAAAACACAATAAATAAGAGCACTAACTATTTAGAATATATCTCTGGTTTCAGAACACAAACAAAAGGCAAATTTCTGTAGATTTCGTTATAATCCAACCCATAGCCTACAACAAACTCATCAGGTATATGAAAACCCACATAATCCATCTTTACATTTGCTATCCTTCTATCAGGCTTTTCTAATAAGGCACATACTTTTACACTATTTGCATTTCTGGATTTCAAATAATCAACAAGATAGTTCAGGGTAAGGCCCGTATCCACTATATCCTCAACTATAAGAATATCTTTGCCTGTTATATCTTTTTCCAAATCCTTTATTATCCTTACTACCCCGGATGATTTTGTAGAAGTGCCGTAACTGGACACAACCATAAAATCCATGGATAAAGGCAGATCTATCTCTCTTGCCAAATCGGAAAGGAATAAAACACATCCCTTGAGAACTCCGATGAGCATTATGTCCTTATCTTTATAGTCTTTAGTTATTATTTCCCCTAACTCTTTAATCTTTTTCTTTAGTTCATCTTCCGTAATCAAAATATTAAGAATGTCATTTTTCATTTGTTAGCCCCCTGAAAATTTTTATCTTAAGAACATCCTTTGTGCTATTTGTTATCTTATAGTTCTCACTTAATCGTTTTCCTACCACCCATACAATCTCTTTCCCGTCTGCAATCAATTCTACACTATCTCTTTCTTCTTTGGGTATTTTCTCATCTATAAAATAATCCTTAAGTTTCTTGCTTCCTTTAAGACCCATAGGAGAAAAAATATCTCCTGGATTCCTATTCCTTAATATTAGGTTCTCTTTGATTTTCGATCTATCCATATACACTTCATCAACTTTATGCCTTAAATCATCAACCTCATGAACGCTTAATGATTCTACGCTGATTACCATATTTCTAAAATGACTTTTGGTATCCGGCTCAAGCCTGTAGAAGAATTTTTCAGTTTCCGTTTTTATATTTTTTTTCAATATGAGTTCATCATAGGAAATATAGGCAATTAGATTTTTTGGCAGTATTACAGCCGCACCTGTTTTTTTATTCAGTATAGCAATAATTTCTTCTATATGTATATATTCAATGTTTTTCAAGTTTCCCGTCAGCTTCTCTAATCCTATTCTGATTACCCTTCTTTTCAAAGCTGTATGTAACCCTTGCAATTTAATAATACTATATTTTATGCTATTTTTAAAGCACTTAGCCACATCTGTAAAGGCATTTTGTGATTCATCATTCAAAAAATCATTTTCTTTGCAAACAATGTGGGAAAACCTATTAATTGTATTCATTATATTAGGATTTAAATTGTTTTCAATATAAGGTATAAGTTCCAATCGGACTTTATTTCTACCATAAATAGGCTCTAAGTTTGTTTTATCTATTCTTGCATCAATGCCATTTGCTTCACAATATTTTTCTATATCTTTTCTATCCGTGTTTATCAAGGGGCGAATGATTCTACCCCTTATTGCTTCGATGCCGGCCAAACCTTCCATGCCGCTTCCCCGTATAAGATTCATGATTATTGTTTCAATATGATCATTTAGATTATGGGCTACTGCAATCTTATTTCCACCGATTTTATTAGCAACTTCATCATAAAGTTGGTACCTTATGATTCTTCCCGCATCCTCCGCGGATAAACCGGATTCTTTGGCATAAGCCGGGACATCAAAAACTTTAAGAAAAACCGGCACTCCCCATTGTAGGCAAATGTCTTTTACATATAGTGCATCCCTGTCTGCTTCCTCCCCACGAAATTGATGATTTAAGTGGGCCCCATAGATGGATAAATTATACTTTTCTTTCAACATCAAAAGAATATGCAGCATGCACATAGAATCAGGACCACCGGAAACTCCCACTACAATTTTATCATTCATTTCTATCATGCTATATTTATTTATCGTGTTTTTTACTTGTTCCAATGTATCGGACACAATGCTCATCTCCAATTATTCGTTTAAGCCGCTTTTAGTTTATTCAACAAAACTATTGCTTATCCTTCAAATTTTCAAAAAAAGCTTAGTCTTTTATGAATTAATCTGTGTGCAGTGTCTCGGTGTCAACAATATAATAAGGCAGGGGTGAAACCCTGCCGCTACAAGACATAGATAGTCCATATATTATAAAGCAAGCTTTAATTGCCCGACCTCCATAATTTTGCCACCAACACGGTTATATCATCCGTTGCTATTCCCTGAGATTCTGCAAGACACCTTTCTAACACACAATCAGCAAGCTTTTGTGGATTTCTAATATTTATCTCATCAATTATATCCGCCAGCCAGTTTTCCTTATCCACCTCTTTCTTATTGGCTTCCAAGGCTCCGTCCGTTACCATAATAATAAAATCACCTTCCTTTAGCTTTTTCTTGTTGAACCCAATATCAACCTTATTCAATATCCCTGCAGGAAGAGAACTGTTTTTTATTATTTCTACTCCATTGTCACGTTTTATAAAGGTGGAAACAGCACCGACTTTTAAGAATTCTATTTCCCCCGTATATTGATTAACTGAACTTATATCTAATGTTGCATAACTATCTTCATCGGATTTCATCAATAATAATGAATTTATTGCCTCCAAAGACGCGTTTTGATCATATCCGGCAGAAAGGAATTTTTCCAGTAAGCTCACGGCTATATTACTTTCCATGGCGGCTTTATAACCGCTTCCCATTCCATCACTTAAAATCATAAAAAATTTGCCGTCTCCGGTCTCAATAAAAGAAAAATTATCACCGGATATGGAATTGTTCTCTTTTTGTTTTCTTGCAAAACCTGTAAAAGCGGAAAATTTCAAAGCCTCCCTAAATTTTGCATAACACATGTTTTTATCTGTCATTCGGCATGATAAATCAGATTTTATAAAATTTTTACCGGTGATCTCTTTAATAACCGGAAGTATCTTTTCTCCACAATCTCTTTTATCACTGCAAGATTTTTGTTTTATATCTATTTCCATACCGTTTTTATTCTTTATGACAGATATGCTTCGTACACGAATCCCCAAATTGTCTAAGGCTGCCGCTATTTGTCCCTCAATATTTTTATTAAACTCCATCTTTGAATTAAGGGTTTTTGCAAGACCTTCGATTAATTTCGCAGTTTCCAGCATTTGATGACTATAAGCTGCCCTGCCTTCATCAAGTTTTTTCCGCCAGAGCTGATTAGATTTATATACACTATAATTAAGCTTTAGACTATCCCAAACCTTGGATGGAAAAATACATTTCTCAATCATCGTTTCTTTATCTTCAAACTTCTGCACTTTACCCGATTCTACTGTGGATAACATTCCGAACATTCTTTCATAAGTTCTGTAGAATCCAGTCTTCCAACAGTTATCATACATGCCGCATGTACAACAGACATCCTTAGCAGTTTTTTCTATTATATTTGCGGCATCCATCTTGGAAAAATAGCCGCCTTTGTTTTGGCTTACATTTAAAGAGGTTGCCAATTCTTTGAATACATCTGAAATACCCGCCAATTGCCCCATGACGTAATCTTTTGCTTTAGTACTTGTTCCATTGTTATTTTCAATGCCGGCAACGGAGATAAAATCAAAAACCGCTTTTAAAAATTTTTTCGGGATAATCAAGAATATCAGGGAAGCAAGTATAATCTCATTTTTACTTATCAATACTTCAGTAGAACCATTTATGTAAAAGGTCATAAAAGCATTGGTGAAAATAAAACCCATAACCATGGGCAATCTTCCAAACCTTTTTAAAACTCCGGATATCAAACCACACAAACTATAAATTCCTATAGTTGAAGAATAGATTTCACCTGATAAGGATAGTAAAACACCTATCAAAGTACCTGCTATAGCACCTATCCCTATGTCCCCACCATATGAAACCAACAAAATAAGAAAGATGGAAAGAATTTTATTTAATGAGAATCTCCAAAGGCTTATAGAATGGCCTAAAAACAATGATGCAATCAATATGGTTAATGAAATAATTTCTTCTGTAGAAAAAACCGTTCTGTGCTTAAACCCGGTTAAAAGAGGAAACCCCATACCATTGATATTTGTCAGTGCACATATCATGACTGATTCCATTATAAGCATGAGCAAATCATATAAATAATAGTTTTTCACATAGAAAATAAAAAAACCAGCAATGAAACTGACAACCATACCCAAAACACTAAATAATACCCTTTTGTTAATCTTGGTATTCCTAAAGACCACAAATAAAATCAGAAGAATCATTGTAGTAATTATTTGCCATAAAAGTAATTCAGGGTTTCTATAGCTAAGTGCCCCAAGCAAAAGACTTGATGAAACAATTACTATGTATGAATTGTTAATTAATGCTGCACACAAAAATGCTATGGAAAAAGGATTTAAGAAATCGAATATAACGGCCCGTCCCATAAAAAAGCCGAATGTTCCCATGAATATATATGCTAAAAGATCTTGCCATTCAAAGGTTGTCTTATCTTTTATTATTTTCTTGCTGAAAGGAGTTGCCAAATCAACCATAAGCTCACCTAAATTCTTATAACAAGATTTTAAAGAGGGTCTCTTGCATCAATGCAAAAAATTTCACGAGGATTTCAACGAGACGAGGGATATATGCCCAACACCCGGCACAAATAACCTGCCGCTTATATAATCGGGGCATACCTCGCTATATTGATAAAGCTTTAAAAATAATTTTATCAAAGAGGAAGCGAATTATTTGTCAATATAGGTTGCGGTAATGATTAAAGTTTTAGACAAAATAGTAAGTAGTGTGACAATAGATGTGTAAATATGAAATTGTTTTATTATTATAATAGGAAAGTAGAACTTTTCTGCTATATAAAAAAACATATAAAGTATCTTTAATACCTTATATGAATAATGTTAATTGGTGACCCATGGGGGAATCGAACCCCCGTTGCCGCCGTGAGAGGGCGGCGTCTTGACCGCTTGACCAATGGGCCGTAATCAGACAAAAAAATAATGGTAGCGGCGATTGGGCTTGAACCAATGACCGTTCGGGTATGAACCGAATGCTCTCGCCAACTGAGCTACGCCGCCTAATCTAAATCTATTACCATAATTAATGATTATTGAAAAAATTGGTTGCGGGGGAGGGATTTGAACCCACGACCTCCGGGTTATGAGCCCGAC
>CAZQHS010000029.1:15025-16236 GCA_964593485.1 uncultured Clostridiaceae bacterium | reverse complement strand
AGGAATTTGTCAGCAACTTAATATTAAATTGCTTAATCGCTTCTTCCAACTCGATGTATTCCTTATTGTAATAAATGCGCCTGTCCCTTTTAGAGCCATGCAACATGCTGTTTATAACAAATACATCGGGGGCAAATTCTTTTAGAACACCGGTAGTCATAGTGCCATGCTCTGTAAGGCTCTCCGCATTTATAACCGTTATTCCCTTGCCTGTATGTCCCTGTTCATGGTAATTCGAAACGTTGGTAAAATCTAACTGCCTTTTTAGCATTTTAAATCGCTCCTTAAATCACTGTATAAACATCACAAATTACTCCAAATTTCACCACATAAGCACCTGTTGCAGTTCCTGCATACAGCCCCCGCATAGAGACTCCCTCCGTAATAGAGACAGTTTCATCAAGTCTTATACTGGCAGTTTCAAATATTCTCTTATTCTTATCTGCTCCATATTGCCCCACCCTTACTGCTCGGTTTGAGTTGCTTGAAGAAACGCCCGGTGAGGACGTTGGTATAATTATTGTATTCGTGTCCAACATCTCCGAAGTCAAAGTAGTTGACGCAGTTATTGAAAATGTCTCTGTTGTTTTTGCAAACAAGGAAGAGGCGTTCAGCGTAGTAATAATATTTCCTCTTAAAAGCTGGACTTCGTCTTTTATTCTTTCTGCCATTGTTTGACTTGAACATATTGTTTTTAACAATACATCGTTTGTCGGAATTTTATTTAGCAGTTTTGACAACCCATAATCGCTTGCCAGTATAATAGATAAGACATTACTATTATTAGCAACTTCACTCATTCCTGTTGTAAGACATTCGTCTAAAGTATTACATTGTAGTAGTAAGCTAAAGGGATATGTTGTTCTACTGTCGCCTTTAAACCATGCATACATCGCAAGCTGTCTCCCTATACCAGTTATGCTGTCTTCGTTGTTCTTGCCAAAAGCAGAGTCTAAACTATCGCTATTTACATTAGAGCAAAATGCTATATATGAGGAATTATAAATACCTCCAGCTAAAGCATCTTCAATCGGTTGTAAATACGCCTTATTTATCGCTGTTCCTTCCTGTGTTATCGTACCCGTCACTGGTACTAAGTCAAAAATACCTGTAGATACTTCTACTAATTGGTATCTGTGAGGGTACTGTACTACCCTGTCTTTTACATCTCTTTTTACAAAACTCATAAAACTACCTCCTGTCCTGCATAA
>CAZQHS010000029.1:0-15015 GCA_964593485.1 uncultured Clostridiaceae bacterium | reverse complement strand
TGCATAAAATGTGCCTGAAAAAAATATCATAGGTTCCAAAACTTCCTCAATTTCTGATACTGAAATCGCTATTAAAAAACTTGTATTGGCATCAACGGGGTTAGGCGATATAGATGCTGAATTTATTTGCGGTACTAAAAGTATATAACTCATAGTATCACGTCCTGCCCGCTGTAAAATGTTCCTGAATAAATTGTCCCGTCTTTCAGCAATTCAATAATGTAATCAAGTAGATACAAATTCTTTTCGAAACGATTAGCGTCAACATAACTAAATGTTTTATTCGTATCCCAATCTTTTTTATTTTCCCATCCGTCAGGTGCATAAAAACAATTTTTCAATTCATCAATGTTTATGTCAACTCTTTTTATTTCTGATAGATATGGAAAGTCTGTCATTTCCCAATCCGCTTTAATAGCGCCTACATCCGGTATATATCCCATATCTATCAGCATATCAGCTATATATTGCGTGTTTGCTTCCACCCTAACTAAGTCAGCAGCGTTATAATAATCATATCTTGCCCAATTCATTTTAGGAGGAATTAATCCACCTAATTTGTATATAGTGGTATTATATTCTGTCTGTGTTCCAAGGCTGTTATAGGCTGTTATGCTTACTACATACCTTCCATCTTCTGCTTTGTCAACAACTGCCGACCATACCCCTATTTCAACTAATTCAAAACTTACTTCTACATCGTTTACTATGCCGTAAACATAAATAATATCATTTGCTAAATTAACAGATATTTGCTCTGTCATAATTTATCACCCGCTAACTGTTACTGATATTACCATTGTGTTGCCCGCATCTACTGGGTTAGGCACTATGCTTACAGCGCTTATTACAGGTGCGCTTGTGTCAAGTGTTCCAGTTATGTTTACTACTGTCTCTCTGCCTGCCGCATCCTTAGACGTAACAACGATTGTATTGCTACCATTGGCAAGGGTTATTGACTTGCTGAAATTTCCGCTTCCATCTACCGTTACCGTTCCCTGATCTACACCGTTAAGTTTAACAGTGACCGTTACCGGTGAGGATGTAGCATCGTTAGTGCTTCCTTGCACAACCATAGCCGCAGTATTCGTAATAAATCCATTACTTGGATTGGTTACATTTAATACTGGTGGTACCGTGTCAACTGTGTAAGTCCTGCTTGCCTGTGTCGCTGCGTTTCCGTCATTGTCACTAACGTTTATAGTTACAGTGTGACTACCGTCTGAAAGTGCTGTCGGCGGGGTATAAGTACAATCGTAGCCGTTGGTTACCGATGTACATACCATGCCTGAGCTTCCGCTTCCTATCGTAGTTCCACTGTCTATTTTTAAAGCTAACGTACTTAAGTTAATACCTGAACCGTTTACCTCATCTCTTAGCTGGAATACTATCGGTTGCTTATTGTTTACTACATAAGCGCCGGCTCCCGGGCTGGTAATTGAAATTGTAGGCTTAACTTTTTCCTTTACTTTAAGCTGTAAGCTCGAACCTACCGTGGGCGATGTATCATTTACTGTTGTTTTAGTACCTGCTGTATTTGTAGCTTCCACGGTAACAGGATAGTAATGTCCCGCATTTACGTTATAGGACGTTACATTTGGTGCCGTGATTGTTTTTTCGTATTTTCCTGTACTGCCATTAAGTGTAAGTACATGCCAAGTACCGTTAATTTGAGCCCTTACTTGTTGTATTGCCATTTGGCTTCTCCTTTCTATGTGCTAAAAGAGTGTTAAAGCACTCCTCCTGTAATTGTGGCTTCTGCAATAAACCCGCCTGTAAGATTAATATCAAGTCTTTCAACAATTCCCTGTATTTCTTCATCGTGTAGGCTGTCTATCGCAATAAGTTGCCCACATTCTTCGTCTTGCAACAATATCTCTCCGTCATCCTGATACCTAAGCTGATAATAAGCATAAACTCTTTGTGCTACTTCAAGGGCATTAAAATTGCTTACCAGGGTAGCATTTTTAACTTTTAGTATGTTCTTCTTGTCTCCCGGTGCCAAATTTGTATTGTGCACACCGAATATTTGAGGATTGTCCTCGCCATTTACATAATTGTGAGCCGTTACCTCGACACCAGTTACAAGAGGCTTTAATTTCAATTTGTGGCCTTGAAATTTTCTATCCTTATATATGTTGCCCGAAAGGATATCCGGAAATGGATAAATCCTAATTTTATCTGATCGACTGCAATCCGCAATCCCCCCTATAGCAAAAGCAACTTGTTGCAGTGCTTCCCGGTGAGTGCAAACAGAAATTATTCCGGACAATACTTTGCCGGCTAAGCTGCTGTCAAGTTCATATTCTGCATCGGCGCTTGTCATTATTTCGCTTACGATAGTATCCGCGGTTTCATTTTCATACACTCCCCCATCAAAATCCGTCCCGTCTATAACACCAACAAGATCTATCCCTGTCATATTAATGTTGTACTCGTCCTCGTTCTCCCATTCATCCAAATAATAAGTTCCCATATACTTCCGTAATCCATCAAGGTATTCGTATACCTTTAAGGGCTGTTTTTGTTGTAACCTTTTAAATATACCCTGTGGGTTTAAAACGGAAAACTCTGCATCTTTGGAATATAAAGTAAAGTTCAATGTATTAATTCTTAATTCGGAACTTATTGGGTCTATTTCTTCAAGTACCTTTGTCGATACTAAATCCCTGCTATCAAACAGCTTTATTTGTCCGAAATCAAGTTGTGACAGTTTTAAATACCGATATGGTTTATTCGTTGAATTAAATGTAATAACAATCTTTTTATAGTCTTCAATTTCATTGTCCGCAAAATATATTGTATTATCAGGGTTGAAATTTTTGTCAGATAATAAGTTGTTAGAACTGTCATACCATTTTATATTCATGTCGTTACAATAATTGCCCGTTGACTCGTGAAATGTAAAGGTTAGTCCTAAGCTGCTATGCGGTACGGTAAAATCTATCACCAGTAGAACAGGATTTGCAAAATCTCCCTCTTCATCGCTCATGGACGTAGACCACAGGCCGAAGTCATTCTCTGTCGGTTCATCCGGAAACAATTCAAAAGTTCCATCGAGACGGAAGTAATCTTTTTCAAGTGTTGCATACTTCCGTATTTCAAGCTCATCTCTTTTTAGCTGTTCTAAATCAATGAAAAACAGTTTATCTTCAATTGTAAATTCCGCATCCGGCTTTGCTGTCACGTCTATCAATCCAAAACTTATTGCTGTTTTAGTTTTCATTTAATTTCAACTCCTTGACGGTACTCTTGCTATAAATTTTACTTGCAAATTCCCCCAATAATTGTTACCGGAACTGTCTATACGTAACAGCTCATCGGTCACACCTGTTACATACGCTTGATAGGTAAATTGTCCTACTGTACCAGGCACAACAACCGTATGAAAATCTACTGGCTCTGTCACTTTATCATACAATCTCGCGTATTCCGCAAGGTTCAAATTTAATTTAGGAAACGACATTGTATAATTAAAATACACACCAATCAATTCACGATACAGATTGCCGTCTGTAGTCCTATTCGCAAACTTGTCTAAGAAGGGGGCTTCTCTCTTAATGCTTACAGTACCTATGTCAAAGACTTCTCCATCTATGCTAAATACTTCTGTTGATTTCATTTTATATTGCCCCCTCTACCAAAGCTTTACCATGCTTAAACTGCATTTTCTTCTGGCCCTGATATATCTTTTCATTGTCCAAGTATACAGGCATGGTAATATTAATTTCTTCCGAACCGCCATAGTCACTTAATTCTTCCCTTATTATTTTTCTAATCAGGCTTTCAGGCGCTTCAATGTTTCGCCCGGACCTTTGGTCGCCAAGTATTGCCAAAAATTCAGAATTCGGAGGTATTACTGCACCGGTTGCAAGCCTAGGGATTGTCGGCGATTTAAGCTCTTTAATACTAAATCCCCAGGTTTCGCCGCCAATAAAAGGCACCCAATCGGGTACCTCCCAACTTAAACTGTTTAAAGACCGTATTACAAAATTTATTCCGCTTGTCATAGCAGACATCATGCTGTTAATCAACTCGATTACCGTGTTTACTACGCCTTTTACAATATCTCCTATGCCGCTGAATACTCCGTCAAATATTGCGACAATCCCTTCTATTGCCCTTTCCCAATCTCCTGTAAATACGCCTGTTATAAAATCAGCAAGGCCCTTGAAAACTTTTATCACATCTCCTATTACGTCAAGAACAGTTATCAATACGGTTCTGAAAACTGTTCGGAACAAATCTTTTAACAAGTTCAAAGTAGGTTTTACAATATATGTCCACAATACGGTTAACGCTTCTCCTATTGCAATAAAAGTATCGTTAATTTCATCTCCATGCTCTACTATCCATTCCGTTACAATTCCAAAGGCTTCTTTCAATAATTCCAGTATCTCAAGTATCATGCCGCCTGTCCACTCTGCAATAGGTTTAAGGAAGTTGTCCCAGAGAAAACGCGCCGCAGGTTTTAAAATGTTTATAGCTGTGTCCAACATTTTTATTGCCACAGACAACAAATCAAGGAATGTGGGAACAACTTTATTTATAGTCCATTTCGTAAGAGGCATTAAAGCATTTTCCCAAAACCATAACAACCCCTTCCCCACATTTACTGCAAACGGCGTGAGTGCATCCCACAATCTATTTAAAGCATCAAGCAAGATACTAAAGTCAATCTCATATATCATCTTTGTTATGGCATCTAAAAATCTTGGAATTCCTTCACCTAAAACCCAAGAGCCCACAGGTTTTAAAAATCTTTCATAAAAATCTATAAATGTGGTCGCTGTAAAGTATTTTACCAATGAAAATGCTTCCGATAGTCTTTTAAATGCTTCGATTGCGGGTTGTGCTGCTATTTTTATTTCATCAAACATTCCTTTTATATTGTCTGCAATAGTCATCGCCGAGTCTGTAATTTCCACTTCCTCAAACATATCCTGAGGTGCCGGCATTCCCGTACCAGCTCCGCCTGTATCTTCTTTAAGGATATTTAATTCATCAAAAGAGGCAAGATTTCCCTCCGCTTTTTTTGCTGCCGCCCCCGTCTTGTCCAGGGACTTTGCATAATCAACCTGTGCTTTTTTAGCTTTGGTTATTGTTGCAGCCCCGCCAAAAAGTCTTGCGGTTACCATTCCGACCATGTTAAATAATTCAGCAAGCTTGTTGGTAATATCTGTAATTACCGGAGCGAGAGCTTGTAATGCGGGCATGAAGGCAGTTGCAAGGCTGTTTTTCAGGTATAAAAAACTTGTTTGCAAATCAGAAAGAGTAGCATTTAAGGAGTCGCTTACCTGTGCTAAATTTGCTATTCCTTCAGCTACAGATTTAAACACTGCCCTTATTGCAGCCAAAATAAGCAGCCTTAAAAGTATGCGCTTAAACATTTTTGCAAATTGACTAAGCCCTGTATTAGCTTTTTTTGTTTCGCTAGACACTCCTTTAAATAAGTTTTTCAATTTTTCATTAATCTTTGTAAATTTTGAGGCCCCGCCTTTTGCCTGTCCCATTCTTGCATGATATTGGGCAAGTTTTACATTTAACTTTTCAAGTTTTTTTTCTAAGGCATTTAGTTCTTTTTGTGCTTCCTCTGTCATTCCGCTCCCGGCTTTTTTGGCTTCTTCTAACTTTACCTTATAAGTTTCTAATTTTGCTTCTACTTGTGATATTTCTTTTTCTATCGCTTGCACGTCTTTATCTTTTGAAAGTATTCTTTCAATAAAATCGGAACCAGGGGTTACTCCTTCCGGCGTTGCTTCTTCTATTTTCTTTTTTGCAAGTTCATCTCTTTTAGCGTAAAGATCGGCTAATACCTTTTTGTAACTTTCAACATTTTCTTTTGCTTTAATAAAAGATTTATTGGACGCATACCCAAAACTTGATGTGGAGTTTTTTATTTCTTCCATTTTCTTACGTATTGCAGCCATTTCTATTTCCACATCTTGTGCCTTTAACCTTGCCGTTTCAAAAGCTTTATTAGAGGATGACCCAATATTCCTAAAGGCCTTTCCTATATTTGAAAGAATACCTGTAAGCTTAGAAGTCCCTTTATTAAAACCACTGCTATCTATTTTAGTGTTAAAAATTAAAGAGCCATCATATCGCTGTTGCAAAGTTAATCACCTCCATTTACGAGTTCCAAAAAATTATCTACTGCCGCCTGCTCTAAAGTTGTTAGTTCCCGTTTTAATTCGAGAATATCTCTGTTTTCTGCCCAATATTCTCTTTCTTCTTTGGTCAGTTTGTTTTTTTGCTTTTGCTTTCTCAAGTGAACAATGGTAGAAAAAGTACATTCTCCAATCTCCATAAATGCCCCCATAAACTCCCACCAGTGCAAATACTCACATCTCCTGCATGAAAATCCAAGAACCCTGTCAATCGCACTAAAAATATATTGTCTGTCTTGCTTCCACGAATAAAATCTATCACTGTGGCTGCCGTTTTTATTATTGTCATAAATAGTGCCTAAATCTAAAAATTCTACAGCACTCCGTACAGTTTCATTGCACAGTGAAACTTCATCAATAAATAAAATATCAAGCATCCCTCGAAGTTTTTCATTTTCAGTTAAATTGACATTTTCAAACATTATCATAATGTCAAGACAGGGTCTGAAATCATGCCGAATTTCATATTCCTTGTCATTAATCTTTATTTTTGTTGGCAGCTCGTGCATTTTTCTTATACTTACCTGTGTGTTTTTCTAACTCTTTATTTCGTTCATTTGCTACAAAGGGGGTGATAGCATCTAAAAAATTAAGTATAATTCTGTTTCCTTCATTATCCATACTCATCACATTAACCGTTCCAAAACATTTTTCAGAAGTTCCCTCCCCAAATACATAATCTAACTTTCCCCTGAAATATAAGTCTAATTCAGCCATATATTCAAATAACCGCGGTAAGTTTTTAGGAACCTCATCTTCGTCAAGTTCGTATCCTTTTTCAATGTCCTGTGCCTTTTTTATTAATTCATCTTGTTTTGATTTAAAATCTTCAAGCAATTCATAAAACCGGTGGGCAAAATTTACATCTGTTGGATTAAATGTGATTACTTTATTTTCGTCATTATTTATAGTCAACCTAATTTCGCCGGTATTAATATTTAAATTCATTTAAAAACCTCCTCCTGAAAAGAAAACCCTGCCTCATTATGAGGCAGAGTATTAACTTGCTGTAAAAGCCTTTGTTACCGGGTCAAAAGTTCCATGTGTTTTTTCTCCTGACCAATGAATATTGAATGGAATATCTAATCCGGAGGTATTACCACCGTATGATTGAACAGCAATAACACCCTTCTGAGTCCATGCTGCATATACTGTAGTAGTAACAATGTCTGGGGCCTCTCCGGTAGTTGTAATTGTGGCATCAAAAGTATTTACGCATAAGAACTCCCTTTCAACATCCGATAAAATTTTTTCCTCTTTTACTATTTCATATAAAATACTAAATAACTTACTTTCTTTTTTTGCTCTCATCGGAGAAACCGATGTTTGTATTTCATACTTATCTAATATAGTAGTTGTATTTCCGGTAACATCGGTCATTGTTTCAACATTAGGGTTCATTTCGAGACCCATTTCTTCTACCCTGTCCCCAAGAAGCTCCCATTCTTTTGTTTCTGCTGTAGATCCTACTTCAGCAAAAACTTTAAAATCAGGCCTTCCTACATAACCAGTTCCACTTATAGCCATATCTATATCATCCTTTCTTTTTCTTAAAAATTAATTGTATTTGCACCTGATAAAGCCCGGTGCCGTCATCATCAATATCAAATAACAATATATTTGATACTTGAATTTCTTCCACAACATAATTTGCCGATAATATTGGAAAGTTTCCCTTATCATTTTGTTCTTCTATCCAATTTGAAAAGCATTCCAGGAAGTCATAATTATCCTGCCGGTCAACTTCATCAGCAGCGGCTTCCTTGGCATAGAAAACATAATTATTCTGGTATATTCTATTACCAATAATATCTGTTATTATTTTTCCGTTACCGGAAGGTGCCAGAGAATAGCTTGGGGCATAAGTGCGAGTTGTATCCGTCAACACCTGAGGTATGTTTTTGATCTCCATACCGTCAAATGTTTCAAGATAGTCCTGTAACGATTTTATTATACTCATAGTTTACCCCCGGCAATTTTAGCAGCTCCATCTAAAATGCACTTAACCTTATCTTTTTTCATTCTTTCAAACCAGAATGCACCTCTCATTGGAGCCCCGTGGAATTGTAAATCTTTGTTTATAACCTTCTTTGGAGCTCGTCCTACCATCACCTTGCCATAATATAAATAACGGGCGTAGGGGGTATTCCAAATGACTTCACCGCTGCCGACAGTAGTACTCAGTATACCGCTTTTTTCAAGCATGCCTGACTGAAATGGAATGTAGGGACTTGATAATCTCAACACTTCACTGTCAACAAACATTTGAGCCTTTGAATACCGTCCTTCCCATTTAGGCTGAAAGTTCGGATTCCACACAAGTTCAGCTATTCCTGCTTCATTCTTGATAATTGCGCCCCTTGGTGTTTCGATTTTCATTTGCCGCTCACCTCCCAGTGACTCATCCCGCCCCCATAATTTCGGGTGTCAACATTCGATATAACCAGAATGTCATCAAACTGCTGCAGCTCCTTAGAGGATTTCACAACCTCATAATCGATTTCACCCAGAATAACAGTATCCCCGCTTTGCAGAGTCCAGTATCCTCTTCTGTCATTCAGGTTGGCCCATGTTTTAGGCGGGCTGTATTTACCGGTTGAGCTTTTTATTTCGACTTTTTCGGGGTCTCCTTCCTTTTCACCTGGAATAACAATAACTTCCATCGTAGTAGCTATAGCTCCTTTAGGTATAATAAGTTGCAGGCCGTCAACGGAAGCCATCCCGGTCTTACGAACCACCGCCCCTTTGGAGCTATCCCAAAAGACACCCTTAAGGACAGTCCGCTGCCATTTTTCCACTTTGTTATCCAGATACTTATTATAAACTGTTACTGTATGCGGGAACATCAAGCCCACCTCACAAACAAGTTGCAATATTTGCCTATATAAAGATTAGCAGCTTCATTTAATCGCTGTTCATCGGTCTTTACTTTCTTTTCTGCATAAGACTTACTCCAGCTTCCCACGGACTGACTTATCACATCTCCGCCCTGTTCGTTTGTCTGCCATGCTTCAGCTACAGCACATATTGCCTTTTTATAATTCTCTTCCGGGATATCAACATTACTACATAACCCGGTTAAATAAGCCGAAGCCCTCGAAATTAAACGAGGAAAATCGGCTTCCGGTATTTGATTTCCATAATAAGTTTCAGTATAAAAAGTATAATTAGGGAGCATAATATCACTCCTTTTTTAACCCATATATCTTACTGCCAATTCAGGATACATAGTCTTGTATCCGTATAAAACGTCCATAGAAAGCATCTCTTTCTTGTACTTCATATCATAGCCTCTTACAACTCTTAAAGTAACACCATTGTAAGAGGTAACATAGGACTCAACACCTGCAGGTGCTACCAAAGGCCTTGTAACAAAGGCAAAAGCCTGAGGGCAGAATGCAAGGTTAGCAGTGTGATTGGCGGTTATCGTTACAACATCATTTTCCGCAGCGGTAATCGCAGGGTAGACATTAACTGTTATACTATCGTCTGCAGCTGTGCCATCAGCTGTTACGACAACTTTCTTGCCCTCGACATCTAATATGTCTCCCTTTTTAACTGTGCCTGTCAGCGTGCCTGTTCCACTGGATACCACCACTTTAAGTTTAACTGCAGTTGCGGCCTCTGTGATAGCCGTATGCACTTTAATTGCCGCACCGGTACCTCCCGCAGCAAGGGTACCTTTTACATGACTCTTTACTGCTTGAGACATGTAATTCTCAAATCCCATAATTCTACCCAAAGAACCGTTCCTTAAAGCTTCAGTTGTGCCAGATTTATCAGCCTCAACAAAGGTATCAAGCTGTAAGAATTTTGCTTCAGCTTCAGGGTCCCATAAAGCATAACGAGGTGCGACCGGAGCCTTTTGAATGTTCAATATCTTTCTTGCATTGGTTAAATCAGATAATGCAGCAGGAGCAGTCCCCGCAGTACCCCCAACATAAGGGATATCATTATACAATGTCAATCCGTCAGAGTTAATCTTTTGTGCTAAAGCAACTGCTGCAGGTTCTAAGAATAATCTGTTTAAGTCATCAACATTAGTTGCTCTTTGCAGGGCACCAAATGCAACGTCAACAGTTGCAAGTTTATCGAGAGTTACTTCTACAGATTCTTCTTTAACATCCTGAGCGGTAACGCCGTCAGCTTCTTTAAAATCTTTTGCCTCTAAGATTACAGGCTTTTTAACCTGGATTGTCGCACCTTGTCCAGTTACAAAATCATTCGAATAATCCTTATGGATTAAATTCGGAAATACCAGATTTTCAATTAATCTTGGCAATAGCTGTCTTGCTATGTTTTTAATCGTTATAAATTCATTTCCCATAAATCTTTATACCTCTCTTTTCTTATAATTTTTTATTTGTCTTTTTTGAAAACTGAAGCATAATACTCATCATCTGACATCTTGTCATATTCAGGATTATTGAATACTCCGTGTTGTCCGCCGCTATTCACTTTTATTATTGTATCGTCCTTTTTTTCCTGCTTTTCAACAAACAAATAAGCTTCATCAGTTTTAAGTTTATCGAGCTGCTCCTTCAATCCAATTATGTTACCATCCACATTCTTCAATGTTTCCACATTCAATAATGCCCTTATTGTTTTAGGATTTCTTGCGCCGGCTTTTGTTAATTCTGCTTCAAGTGCATAATCAAATTGTAGTTGGGTAATCTTTTTGTCCGCTTCTGTTTGAGTAGTTTCAGCTTTAGTTTTCCAATCGTCAGCTGCCTTTTTAATGCCCTCTATATCCATTCCCTTGAATGACTCGATTTGTTTATTAGCTTCTGAAAGTTGGGTTTTAATTCCGTCAAGTTCAGTTTTCTGTGTGTTAAACTTTTGTTTCTCGGCTTCGATATCTTTGCCATTCTCAGCCATGATTTTGTCGATTGTTTCTTTTTCAATCTTTAATTCTTCTAAAAATTCTCTCTTCATAATAGTCCTCCAACTACGCTTTTTTACGAGGTAGCCCCTCGTGTTGTCCTGCGGTTTTTACGCCTGCAGGTCAGCGAAATAGATATAAAAAATAAGCCTGTTTAACGTCAGCACTCCATGACGAGATAAAAGGATCACCTCCTGCTAAGATAGCACTTTTTTCATGATGAACCTCCCCTTTTAAAAATTTGTATTAAAAAAGCACTTGTTATTTTATTTAACAAATGCCTTTATTGATATAATTTGTCTACTAAGTCCGCTGCTATTTTACCTCTATCAGTAATTACAATATTTAGCTTCTCTGCTTTATTTACTTCCGCTACTTCTTCATCACCGCATAAATCTCTTATATCATCGACAATTTCATCATCAATATAATTGTCTTGATTTTCTTTAAATTCAGAAGCTAAACTAAAGAATTCAGTATCTTTTAGAACTTCTTCAAGAAAATCAATCTCTTCACTATTAAATTTAACTCTCATCCCTATCTAACTCCTTCCTCAATCTTTTTACCTTATCGGTATTTGTTGGCCATGCTGTTGTCACCTTACCAGTTTCAGTGTTTAATGCAATTGTAGCATACTCACCGATAAATTGCTGCGATTTATCTGCTCTAATTTTACCAATCTTTAGAGGATTAGTCAATGCCTCTTTTACAGCATTTACTGATATATTACGTTGAATTGCCCTCTGTCCAAAATGATTAGACATTTCCGTAACAGTCATACCATTTGCTGTTTTAATTCCGGAAATCTCATTAAATTCAGCAATCTTTTTGTTAATTTTAATGACCTTTTGAGCTCCACTTTCCTCAAATCCAGCTACCTGTTCCCGGTCTATCTGACGCTTAAGCCCTGTTTGATTCAAGAAATCCTTTTGAATGTTCTGCCATTTAGATATCCTTGAGGCTGCTTCTTCTGTAGGTAGTCCAGCAGCATCCATTCCTGCATACTCTCTCTTCCACTTTCTGATATTTCTCTCAATAGCCCTTTGTTTTTGTGATGCTTCATACTCTGTAAGCTTTTCACCATTATACTCATATATTCTATCTTTATATTCATCAAGCTGTGCCTTTGTGTAGGCTGGCTCTGATATGCCTTCAATAAAAACATAGTATGAATGGCGACAGTTCCACCCGCCGAGACCTGCTCCTGTGCCATATCCGGTCTCTATTTTAAAATTAGGGTATTTAGGGTGATTCCCGGACCGGCTGAAAATTTTACCCTGCCACAGTGCATGAGAAGGCCTTGCCCCTGCATGAGCTGAAGTCTCTACTAAATCACTACCCATTTCCTCAGCTCTTACATCTTGCATTTTTAAAGCCGTTTGATTTACTCCAGTTAATACAGCTCTTCTCACTGCTGACTCAATGTAATTTACATATCCCCCCGGATATTCAACAGCTGCTATTCCGTTTCTTGCTAATCCCTTTATAGCATTTCTTATAGCTGTATTATAATCAAATGCCCCTGAGGTTATCTGCATATAAGCACGATCAAGGACATGTTCGAACTGTTTGCTTCCTGTTTGTGCAGTAGTCCTGGTCAAGTTTTCAAATAGCCCTCCGGTATTATTAATACCAGACTCTAAAGTATCTAACAATGCAGGAGATTGCCCCAAAGGGATAGGTTTAAGCCCTGCTTTTTCATAGATTGCATCATCTGCTTTGATTGCTTTTGCACCGGCATCTTTCATGAGCTGCTCTAGTTCCTTTTTAGTGTATGGAGTCATATGGGATAAAGTCAGCAGTATCTCTTCATGGACATTTCCCATCTCAATAAGTCTCTTATATTGAAACTCAGCTGAAGGTATAAAAAAATCATAAGTTGATATTCTTCTTGCCATATCTCTTATGATATCTAGTTCCGCCTGTGAATAAAGTCTTACCAGGTTATCAGGAAACCTATCCAGTTGTTCGGGTGTAAGCATTAACTACCACCACCAAATCCCATGTATTCATCATCAGTCATTCCCGATGCAACCATCTGTTTTGATGTCTCTTCATCTTCTCCATACCACTTTACTCTATACTCCCATTTTTGCATTATGCCGTCTCTTATCTCTTGCAAATCCCTTAATCTTTCAGATTCTTTGTCTATTATATAGCTGTCCTCAAAGTTTACTGTTACTTCTGCATCAGGATTTACCTGTTGACCGAGGATCTCTTTACCAGCCCATAGGATAGCCTTGGCAAGCTGCTGTAAAGCCTTTTCAATTACTATATAGTGCTTAGATGCATTCTGAACAAGTTCCTGTTTATCCCCTGAATACTGGGTAGCTGTGACTATTGTTCCGCCATTAAACTGATAGTGTTTTGTGCCAAAACCACACTTGAAAGAAAGATAGTCAAGCTGTGCCTGAACACCGTCCTTGTTATCCTGCACACGCAGGTCCGGATTATATTCTGTCATTAGACTGTTTTTCCCATCTTCATGGAGCGGCAATTCTCCCATTACTGTAAAGAGCTGCTGCATCATATCATCCGGAGTAATTTTATTTCCGTTTTGATCTACTCTTATGAGACTGTCAGAGTAAAATACTTTCTTACCGCCAAGCCTAAAATCCCTGCAGAAGTTATTGAAAGCAAGGTCCACACCCATCAAGTTATCAATCGCATGAGCATATACAGATAAACCGAGTCCGTTTGAATTTGAAAATGTATTTACTATATTGGGACTAAAGATTGAAAACAATGAAATATCAATTCCTGTATTGATTGCCGGAAGTATTCCATCCGGAAGCTTTTCTTCTTTCAGCTGCCCTTCATTCACACTAAAATATCTGTTGGTTATTTTATAATTGCCATTTTCAAGCTCGTGTGTTTCGAGGTAAATATATTTCTTTCCACGTAACAACACTTCAGAGGCATATGCAACTTCAGTAATTTTTCCACGATTGATACTCAGGGGGATAATACTAAGGGCGGTCAGATACTCTATCCGGATTTTCGCATCAGGACTTTTCTTAATACCCTCACCCTGCATTGTAATGTTATCAAGCTTTAGAACAAATGCCCCTGTCCCTGAATAAAAGGCTTTTTCAATCAGGGAATTTCCAAGCTGCCAGAAGTCATTATCTTGAAGGATTTCATGCAAAAACTTATTCGAATTATTATCATTAACTACTATTTCAGTTTTCTCATTCAGTAGGACTGATGCCCAATCCTCGCATACCTTCTTTCCCATTTTTAAGGTATATAGTTTGCGCGTTTTGGTTTTTTCTCCCGCAA
Organism: uncultured Clostridiaceae bacterium; assembly: GCA_964593485.1. Taxonomy (GTDB): domain Bacteria; phylum Bacillota; class Clostridia; order Lutisporales; family Lutisporaceae; genus JAAYKT01. Next base: position 681 of record CAZQHS010000029.1, on the reverse strand, counting down.
CTTCTGTGTATTCATGGAATGGTTTATAAAACCCTTTCCACCAGTCTTGCCACTCATTAATATATGAGTAGTAATCCGATGAAAGGTTATATCCCTTCTCTTTGTTTAATAGCTCTATTATCAGTTTTATATTCACAGTTTTGCCTCCTTGGTAATCCCTATTCTATCTTTAAACGGTAACCAACTGTATTGGTCAGAGTTTACCGTATGGTCGTTTCTGTCTTCCGGTTCATCCTTATCTTCTTTCCAGCTGTACAAGTTACGTTCTCTTATATGTTCTTTGCAGGTATCCACAATTAAAGATTCCTTATGAGCTAACCACCCACTTTCTAAATTAATCCTGTCTATAATCGGTGTTTTCTTCCAAGCTGACTGGAACATATAAATGCTACCGTTAGCTCTTTTGTACTTTTGACATTCTAGAATTGTTGCCTGGTCTGCGCTATCAATAAAAACATTACGTGCAAATCCCCAATCAACCTTACACTTATTTAAAAATTCTACAAGCTTTGGCGGTATATCTGAAGGAGATAACGGTACAGTCAAATCTTTGTTATTGTATACCTGCTCTCCTAATATTATTTTCTTCCGGCATGTTGTTATCCCGGTAAATGAAAACGAAAATGTATCATCTGATTCCCGGCTATATGAAGTATCTACACCGCATGAAAATAGGGCATA
>CAZQHS010000028.1:6946-16739 GCA_964593485.1 uncultured Clostridiaceae bacterium | reverse complement strand
CAACATAACGATAGCCATTAAATGCGGCGAAGCAGCTTTTTAAATGTTATTGTGATTATATCATAAAAAACAGGCTATTCAAAAGTCTAAAAATTACTGAAAATATTGAATGATACTAAAGCTAATGTTCACACGTTGTTTACTTAACGCTTCCAATGTCAGAAATATTAGTATTTGATTTCGCCCGTTGTAGTGGATGGGTTCCACCCCATCCCGTGAACAATTAGCCTTGTAACTCAGCAATGGTGTCAAATACAATAATCTATTATTACAGATAAGCTATAGTGTGAATAGTAACTATTTATAATTTTGACAGGTTTGAATTGCACAATAAATATTGTAAATATAATGTTTAAATGTTATTATTATAATAATTTAAACAGGGGGACGCAAAGCGTTTTGATAAAAGCGGTACTTAATCTTAGCATTATACAATGTTATCTTTTTAGCTTATAGCTAAATTGTAATAAATAAGTATTACGAATTAAGGAGGAGGAAAAATTGAAAAAGGTTAGTCTTATTTTGGCTTTAGTATTAGTATTATCACTAATTTTCACAGGTTGTTCCAAACCGGCTACTGATACGATTAAAATAGGTGTATTTGAGCCGATAACGGGAGCCAATGCAGGCGGAGGAGCCTTGGAAGTAGAAGGCATAAAACTTGCCAACAAACTATATCCCGAAGTTTTGGGCAAAAAGGTAGAACTGGTAATTGTAGACAATAAGTCTGAAAAGGTTGACGCAGCCAGTGCCGCCGCAAGACTTGTTGAAAAAGAAAAGGTCGTTGCAATAATCGGTAGTTGGGGAAGCTCATTGTCTATGGCTGCAGGAGACATTGTAAAAAATGCAAAAATTCCAACTGTCGGTGCATCATGTACAAATCCTCTTGTGACTTTAAACAATGACTACTACTTCAGGGTATGCTTTATTGATCCATTCCAAGGAACAGTAATGGCAAATTATGCTTTTAATAAATTAGGTGCAAAGAAGGCTGCAATAATTCAGGAAGTTTCAAACGACTATTCTGTTGGTCTTGCTAAATTTTTTGTGGATGCGTTTAAGGAACTTACAGGTGATAACAATTGTATAGTTGCAACTTCAAATTATAATACAGGTGACCAGGACTTTACTGCGCAGCTTACTAACATTAAAGCTGCAAACCCGGAAGTAATATTCGCCCCTGGTAATTTTACAGAGTCAGCATTACTTATTTCCCAAGCAAAACAGCTTGGCATGAATGTACCGATAATCGGTGGAGATACTTGGGAGACACCGGAATTCATTGATATCGGAAAAGATGCTGTTGAGGGAGCAGTATTTTCGACTTTCTTTGCTACAGAGCAACCTATAACAAATGAATCAAAAGTTTTCTTGGACGAATATAGGAAAGAATTCAAAAAGGAACCGGCAGCAGTTACAGCCTTGGGTTACGATGCTTATATTTTAATTTTGGATGCAATTGTGAGAGCAAATAGTGCAGAACCCGTTGCAATAAGAGATGAGATTGCAAAAACCGTAAACTTTGAAGGTTCAGCGGGATTTGTAACATTAGACGAAAATGGAGATGCTGTCAAAGATGCTGTCATCAAAGTCGTTAAAGATGGCAAGTTTACTTATATGGATACGGTAAAACCTATAGAATAAAACAAAAAACCGGCTTAGCCGGTTTTTTTAATTTTCACTTCTTTCAAAAAATTCAAATCTTCTTCCATATCATATAATTCATATGCATCTTCTAATTCCAAATTCATTTCATTTGTCAGTTTATATTTACGTTTAATTCTGATTATCCTTTTTAGAGAATCATTAATAAGATTTTCCTCTATTAAGCCATGTTCATATCCATCCATTAAAGCATTAAGGACCCTTATTTGAATATCTTTTGTATGACCTATTATGAACAGATCTACCCCTGCGTTGAATGATTCTACGATTGAATTTTCCAGTGAGCTGCTATCATCGAAAAAACCTTGCATTTCTATATCATCCGTTATAATAATGCCTTCAAAACCAAGTTCTTCTCTTAATATATCATTAATTATTATTTTTCCGGATACGGCAGCATCAGGTATATTTATACCTTGTGATCAGTAACAAATTAAGAGATTGATTGTATATAATTTATGATTATAAGTAAAAATATATAATATGAAAAAAATAGGAAGTGTATAGATGTCTGAAGAAAAAAGAGGAACACTCATTATTATTGGAGGGGCGGAAGATAAAAGAGCGGATAAAAGAATATTAAAAATAGTACATGATATTTCAGGTGGTCAAAAAAGCAATATCGCAATAATAACTACTGCAGCTATTAACCCTGATGGTGCCGAAAAAGAATATTGTAAAATATTTAAGGACCTTGGAGTTAAGTCAGTATACGGTATCAAGATTGATGATAGAGAGGAAGCCAATGATGAGTACCATGCAAATAGGATCACAAATGCGGATTGCATTTTTTTTGTAGGAGGCGACCAATTAAGGATTTCCAGTATCTTAGGAGGCACCAAAGTACATGAGGCTATAATAAGAAGTTTAAACTCAGGTAAAACCGTAGCAGGTACAAGTGCAGGTGCTTCGATGATGAGCCAGGTAATGGTTGTGGAAGGAAAAGATGATGAAGCCCCAAGAAAATGTACACTAAAAATGGCACCGGGCATGGGAATGCTCCAAGGTGTAATCATAGACCAGCATTTTAACCAAAGGGGCAGAATAGGAAGGTTGTTGGCAGCTGTGGCACAGAATCCTTCTATAATCGGATTAGGCATAGATGAGAATACAGCCGTTATTGTAGATGCAACGCTGAAATTTCGTGTAGCCGGATCCGGTGTCGTAACTGTTGTAGACGGAAGGGAAATCTTATACACAAACATATCTGAAAAAAACCAGGATGAACCTTTGGCTATTACTAATGTTAGAATTCATGTATTGCCGGAAGGTTATGGGTTTAATATCAATACAAAACAGGGAATAATGGAAAGAGATCTAAATTTTAATCAAAATGAAAATTCTGAGGAGGAAGAAAGTTGAAAATAATTAGCTTGTATGCTTATCAGGGAAGGAATATTTACAGTCATAAGCCTGTTATAAAGTTGGGAATTGAATTAGAAGACTATTACAATACAACAACTAAAGATATAAAAGGTTTTACTGATGACTTAATCGAAATACTACCCGGTTTGCATAAGCATAATTGCTCAAGGGGTTATGCGGGAGGCTTTTTAGAAAGACTCAGGGAGGGTACATATTTACCTCACGTAATTGAACATGTAGCCATTGAGTTGCAAAACCTATTAGGATATAATGTAGCTTTTGGAAGGGCTATAAGCGGTGAAAATGAGAAAAGTTTTATTGTGATATATTCTTATATTAACGAATATGCAGGAGTTGAATCAGGGAAACTTGCAATGGAGTTGATATTTAGTATTATAGAAAAAGCCGAATTTAACCTACCCGAGGAATTGGCAAGAATTAAAAAAGAATGTATAAAACAGGATTTTGGCATAAGTACCGAAATGATAAAAATTGAAGCGGGAAAGCGAGGTATTCCCATAACAAGGATTGGTAATGGGAGCCTTATACAATTGGGATATGGGAAGAACGGAAGGATTATGCAAGCAACTCTATCGGATAATTCTTCTTGTATTTCAGTGGATACAGCCTGTAATAAAGATTTGACGAAAATGATGTTATCTGATTACGGAATACCTGTTCCTGAAGGAAAATTAGTAAAAAGCGAAGATGAGCTATTAAAGCAATGTATGATATTGGGTTATCCTGTTGTTGTTAAGCCGAATTTTGGAAGTCATGGTATAGGTGTGTCCATAAACTTGAAAACTCCTGAAGAAGCACTTCATGCTTATAGTATTGCGAAAGAATATGAAGACACAATTATTATAGAAAAATATATAAAAGGTAATCATTATAGATTACTGGTTGTAGGTAATAAAATGGTTGCCGCCTCAATGAGAGTAGCTGCTCACGTAGTAGGAGACGGTGAGCATAAAATAATAGAATTGATTGAATTGGAGAATTTCGAAAACCCAAAAAGAGGAGAGGGACACGAAAAGCCCCTAACAAAAATCGTAATAGATAAGGTTGTTGTAGCTTATTTAGCGAAACAAAATATCAATCTTAACTATGTTCCATCTATCGGGGAAGTTGTTTATTTAAGAGAAAATGATAATCTAAGTACCGGCGGAATAGCAATTGATTATACTGATAAGGTTCACCCCGAAAGCGTAGGTTTTGCTATAAATGCTGCAAAAATTATCGGTTTGGATATTGCAGGTATTGATATAACCATTCAGGACATAAGTAAACCTCTAATTGAATCCGGTGGTGCCATAATAGAAATAAATGCCGCACCTGGGATTAGAATGCATCATTACCCTGCCTTAGGAAAACCAAGAAACGTGGCCTGTGAAATAGTTAATCATATATGTCCTAAAAAAAGAGAGTATAGCATACCAATAATTTCAGTCACCGGTACAAATGGGAAAACAACTACAGTTAGGATGATTAACCATATAATAAGAGGAATGAACAAATGCGTTGGTATGACTACCACTGACGGTGTATATATAAATGATGACTGCATAAAACATGGTGACAATTCGGGACCTGTCAGTGCAAAAACAATTCTTTTAGATCGACGTGTAGAATATGCTGTGTTTGAAACTGCAAGAGGGGGAATAGTGAACAAAGGTTTAGGGTATGACATTGCCGATGTGGGTATTATAACGAATATACAAGAGGACCACTTGGGGTTAGACGGCATTTATGATTTGGAACAGCTGGCAGATGTTAAGTCCCTGGTGGCGGAAGCGGTAAAAGCTACAGGCTATGCTGTATTAAATGCAGATGATGAGTATTGCGTCAAAATTATTGATAATCTAAAATCAAAGCTTATCTTATTTTCTTTAAAAAAGGACAATAAAATTATTGCAAAACATATAAAGGGTGGCGGTATTGCTTTTTACTACGATGGCAAAGATATTATATTAGCAAAAGGTGAAAAGATCTCTAAAGTTATAGATGTTAAAAATATACCGGCTACCTTGGGCAGTATATTGGAATATAACATACAAAACTCACTTGCAGCAATTTCCGGTGCGTATGGTGCAGGGGTCGGCTTATCGGAAATAAAAAAAGGTATTTCAACCTTCAAGTCAGATTATTCGGATAATCCCGGCAGATTCAATATTTTTGACGTAAACGGGGTAAAGGTTATAATTGATTACGGGCATAACATAGATGGTTATAGATGCGTTTTGGATTCTTTGAAAAAACTTAAGAAAAACAAATTGATAGGAGTAATTGGTGTGCCTGGCGACCGCACCGATTCAAGCACCTTAACCATAGGAGAAATGTGCGGTAACTTTTTTGATAAAATCTACATTAAAGAAGATAAAGATAAAAGGGGAAGAAAAAACGGTGAAGTAGGGGAAATCATGAAAAGCGGATGTGAAAAAGGTTCAATCAGTAAGTCAAATATAATTATTGAATTGATAGAAGAAAGAGCCTTAGAGATGGCAATAAAATCTGCTGAAATAGATGATGTAGTTATAGCCTTTTATGAGGATTTGGAACCGTTGATTAATGTGGTGGAAAAAATGAAGTCGCCTATTTACAAAACAGGTCTCATCATTGCCTGATGAGACCAATATTTTCAATATGTCCATTAAAAGAGCTGTGATACACTGAGAGGGTCAACATCCCATGAAATAATCGAAAAACCGTCTTGATATCTTCTTGATAGGGTGATTTTGTATTTGCTTATATTATCGTCTAACTTTATAATTACTTTTACTCTTGCTTCAGAAGCGGAGCTTGGTGATTCCGCTCTGTGAGGATCACTCATGGACCATAGCTCTACTTCGCCTATTTCGATTTTTATTTTATCTTTGTTATTTATTAGATTTTGTACTATTTTACGATTGCTTTTACCAAACTCATCATCTTCTTTATCAGTCCAGTGACTTAACGCATTTTTACTGTCGCCTTTTACTATGGCATTAATATGACCTTGCACCTTTTCTCTAACTTCTTTTACCTCAGAAGATTCCGGATGTGTTGAGAAACCGACAATAAACCAATTATCTTCTACTTTAATAAGTTCTATGGAATTAATAAAAAATCTTCCTATATTAATTGAAGCATAGTTGTTTTTTATTATTATACTATCCAAAATCAAAGTAGGCGGTATATAAGCCTCTTTTTGGTTACCGGGTAATGGAGTGTTAAACCGTTTATAATCAGTAAGCTTGTTGTTCAAAGCCTCCTGGGGCAAGGGATAATTGGTGTTGGCATAAATATTTTTGGCCTCTTTCTCGTATTCCTCAAAAGCACCTGAAAAATTATAGTCCAACTGAAACATCCTAAGTATTGTAGACTTAATGCTTGAAAGATCAGCACCGTCTTTGTTGAAAATACTCTCATGTATGGAGGAATTTAACAAGTCATAACTTATTTCATTTTCCCCATAATTGCTGATAAAATAAATCTTTTCCTCTGTAGGACTTAGGTAATATGTTGGTGTGCAGACCCTTTGTACCTTCTTTTTCATTGTTTCATGGTCTATTGTAACAAGAAGATATCTATCGTCATCTTCAAAATGAGGATTTATTGTAGTATAAATAATTTCACCGGTAGATTTTAGGATATTTGCATTATAAACAGGACCGTTCTCAATTTCTTTGCTTTCAAAGGTTTTTAAATTTACTATTTGCAAGTCTTGTGAATAATCAGAAGTGTAAAGAATGTTTAGATTATCTGAATCCATATATATTCCATCCGCAATCTGTGTATAGGATTTTTCTTCAAAATTATATAAAGCAACAATGTTGTCGTATTTATTATTTTTCATTTCTACAATGTAGGTTTCATCGTTATATTGTTTTTTTATAAAAGGAGTATAACTATCTACAGCTATCGATACGAATTCTTTAGAAGCTATATCAAAAACCATTCTGCTATCAAACATTAATCTCTTGTTGTCCTTGGACCAACTTACACTATTGAAATTCCTATATTTATATTTTGTTAAAACATTTTGAAGCAAATCGTTTTCTAAATTATAAATAAATACATTATCTTCACCGTCTATAAATGCTAATTGTTTACCATCTTCATCGAATTGAAAATTCTTAATTGCAGGGAATTTCCCCAAACTTTTTTTAAACCCGACGGATGGCTTGAGCACATATAACTCAATCATTTGGATCATATTTCCTATAATAACTTTGCTGTTTTTCTCATTATATCTTAAATCAACCAGGTTTTTTATCGCAAATACAGTGCTGCAATCAGGAGATACTATTATAGGTAAATAGGAGGTATCTACTTTTTGCAACAATTCTTTATTCTTATCAATTAAATTTTTCTGGGAAGACATTTCAAATTGCCATTTATCAAGGTTTTCTATTTTGCCAATATTTTTATCCGGTTTTTCTATTATAGTTAGTTTGTTTTCTTTTACAGAACAACCGGATAGTAAAAAAGCAGCACATAAAAATATCAATATAAACTTTTTCAATCAAAACCCTCCTTGAAACACTTAAGACTCTTAATCCAAAACAATAAGGACTTCTGTACCTTTTTTATTAGCACTTATGATATTTATTTTGCCTCCATGTTTTTCTATTATTTCTTTTGCTATGGACAACCCCAGTCCCCAACCTTCAACTTTGCTGGTTCTTGAGTAATCACCCTTATAATAAGGTTCAAAAATATTCTTTAGCACTTCAGCATCAATACCTATTCCATAATCTTTAATTGATAATTCTATATTTTCAGCCTTTTTTAACGTAATATCCATTCGGTCCGTTTTGCTATATTTGATACTGTTATCCAATATATTTATAATAACTTGCTTGAATAAATCCTCGTCAACAAAATGATGGATTTCATCTAATTTCAGATTTAACCTAATATTATAACGTCTTGCCTTGTAGTACATGGAATCACATACCTCTTCCAATAAACTCTTTAAATTGACGTTGGTTTTATTGACTTGGAAATCATATTGCTTTAACCTGGACAGTTCTAAAAGATTTTCTACCATTTTAAGCAATCGTTGACCTTCCGCTGTTATATGAAATAGACTTTTATCCTTTACTTCGGAATTATCTGTTTTCCATAACAATTCTGCATAACCTAATATTGTTGTGAGAGGCGTCCTTATCTCATGGGTAAAATTATCAAAGAAACTTTTTTGCTTATCTCGTTCATCTTTTAATATATAAATCATGTTTTCAATGCTATCAGCCATAGTGTTAAAATTTCGCGATAACTCTCCTACCTCATCATCACTGTTATCCTCAGCAACCCTTTCAATTAGATTCCCTTTGGAAAATTTCTTTGTTATTTCTGTGAGGTTTTTTATTGGTGCTATAATCCTATCGGAAATTAAAATACTTAATATCACCGTAAAGGTAGCCGCAAGCAGACTAGTCATAAAAAAAATATTAATATTATTGCTTTTCATTTTATCGGCTTCCGAAAGGTCATAGACAAATGCAAGAGAATAATTATATCTGCCGGCTATATTCACAGGCATTGCCAAGTACAGTGTTCTGGGTTTGTTTTTACTATCAATATAATAAGCACTGTTGCCCTTAAAGGATTCAGTTACTTCGGGTCTTATATTTTTACTTTCATAAAAAACATCCTCCGAATCTCCCAACAATTTACTACCATTAAATATTTGTATCCTGCATTTTATTGTTTTTTTTAGATATGAAGTCAAATAAGGGGAATCACTTTCCATAACAGCAGGTACTTCAAATATATTTTTTGCTTTGTTTAGTGAATACTGTTCTACATAAATTGTTGCATATTCGCCTTGGCTTTGAAGATAATTCAATATGGTTGACATGTTATAATTATCAGATATTTTAGTTATTACAGGGCCTAATATTACAAGCATTATTAATAAAGCTGCAATATTCAACGCGGTTATTTTACTTCTAAAGTTCATGCAGACACCTCAAACTTATAACCTATAGTAAATACCGTTTTGATGAAATAACTATAATCACCTAATTTTCTTCTCAAACGCTGAATATGCATGTCTACGGTTCTGCTATCGCCCATATATTCATAACCCCACACAGATTCCAAGATATTTTCCCTCGAAAACACCTTTTTTTGATTTTCTAAAAATAATAGAAGCAAATCGAATTCTTTAGGAGTAAGAAAGATTTCAATATCATCAATATGAGTTTTTCTTTCTACGGGATTTACATAAATAGGGCCGGCGGTAATAGCATCATCTTTGCCACTGAATTTATCAATTCTTCTTAAAACGGTTTTTATTCGTGCTATTAACTCCCTGCTGTCAAAAGGTTTTGTTATATAGTCATCTGCTCCCAATTCGAGTCCTTTAAGCTTGTCCTGAATGGAGTCTTTGGCAGTTAAGAGAATAATCGGTATATTTAAGTTTTGCAACGCTTTACAAGCTTCAAAACCCGTCATTCCCGGCATCATAATATCAAGAAGGATTAAGTCGGGTTTTTCTGAATTGGCAGTTTTAATAGCGTCAAGACCATCGGCTGAAGTTATAGTCTCAAAACCTTCAAGTTCTAAATTTAACTTTATCAAATCAACAATAGCCGGTTCATCATCTACAATCAATATTTTCATATAAATAAACACCTGCCTCAAATGCATTTATTATAAATAATAATAAAGCAAACTTGTATATAAATTGTAACATTATTTTCAGCAATATTCACATAATTTTAAAATTGCTACTTTATTGCAAAAGTGATTAGCAGATACCTACACACATATT
>CAZQHS010000028.1:0-6846 GCA_964593485.1 uncultured Clostridiaceae bacterium | reverse complement strand
AAAAGTTGCTGTAAGCGGTCTTAATTAATAAATGGGGATGTAGCTCAGCTGGGAGAGTACCTGAATGGCATTCAGGGGGCCGAGGGTTCGAGCCCCTTCATCTCCACCAAAATGTAAAAAACCACCCTTTTGGGTGGATTTTTATATTAGGCCATTGGACTAAGGGCTCGAACGGGCGGATTAGAAAATGCGACCAAAGGAAGTATACTTATGATAAAAATAGAGCAGATAATTAATTTTCTTGAATGTGATATTATAAGTGCTACCTTTACTTCTAAGGGTCTGAAATATCTATCATTGGAAGAAGAGGCAGGGTCAATTTTTATAAACCTAAGGCTTATTAATGACTTACAAAACCAGAGCCCGGAAGTAAAACTTGTTATTGATGAAACATTGAATTTTATAGAAACAGGTAGGCACAATATGCCCTTGGATTTTACTGCTTTTACAGAGTTTCAACAAAATGTATTCAAAGTAGTAAGCAGTATAGAGCCGGGTAAAATTGCTACATATAAAGATATCGCCGTAATTCTTGGAAAACCGGGAGGGGCTCAGGCAGTGGGAAATGCGTTAGGTAAAAATCCTGTATCTTATTTTTTGCCAACGCATAGGATACTTCCTCAAAAAGGTTTTGGATTATGTAGAAGTGGTGCAGGACATTTAAGGGAAAAGTTATTGTCTCATGAAGGGCATGATTTAATCAAGCTTACAAAAATCGTATATGCACAAAGAAGAATTGCTGCAAAAGTTAACATTTATATTATTTTGGTACAATAACATACGTGTAATGTAATGGTGTGCGAACAGTAACTTAAACCATGCATCAGATATTACACATTTTGTCTGTTATTGACAGCATAGTATACAAGATGTTAGTATGGGATATAATAGATAAATTTGAAATATGTTGCCCGTGTGGCAAAAATGGGGGAACTTCATAGAAATATTTGGACAACCCATTAAAGGTTTTGTTTTGTTATATTCCATATTATATAGGCATTCATCTTGAGCAAACTTAATATAATCTATGGGGGGCAGAGGGATGGATAGAAAAATAGGAGTATTGGATTCGGGTATCGGTGGCTTATCAGTTGTTTCAAGTCTACAAAGAATATTGCCTAATGAGGATATTTTATATTTTGGCGATAGCAAGAACATTCCATATGGAAATAAAGATGAAGAAGAAATATTATTTTTAACTAATAAAATATTTGAATTTTTGAAAAATAGAGATGTTAAGCTGATTGTAGTAGCCTGCAACACAATCTCTGCATTGGCGGAGAAATATAAAGATTCTTTCGATTTTCCTATAATTGATATAATAAATCCAACGATAGAGTATATAGTAAAATCACAAATAGGCAACTTAGCCTTATTAGGTACGGAATTCACAATTAAATCTCAAGCCTATCAAAGGCTCTTAAAGGAAAGAAACAAGGACATAAAAATAATTGCGGAAAGCAGTAAGACGCTTGCCACCTTAATTGATTCTGGTGATTTTCTTTCTGCCAAAATTAGAGACTCAATTAATAGCCATATAGACAGCCTGATTAATAAAGGTGCTGAAAATATTGTGTTGGTCTGTACGCATTATTTAATAGTTTATAATATTTTTCTTGAATATTTTCCAAAAACAAATTTTATAGACCCGGGGTATCAGCAAGCCTTGTATGCAAGAGATTATCTATTAAAAAACAACTTATTAAATGCAAATAGAAATGGTACCTTAAACATTTATACATCGGGAGAAAAAGAAACATATGAAAAGGCGATAACAAAACTATCATTGCAAAATCTCAACGAACTATCTGAAATACAACTGTAAATATCCTTTAGACAGTTACGCCAGCGTGATTTACAACTGTTTAGCATATATTTTAGATAATACAGCTTCAGGTCCTAAAGGTAATATATGTGTTTTAAGAAAGAAACATCTAATAATAGTAGATAATTACACTTTGTTGTTATATAATTTAGTTAAATACCGCTTTAATTACTTACCGGAAAAGTTTTTAAAGCGGTTTTTAAAAATATGATAAGGAGGAGTTGTAATGGTAAAGAGAACATTAGCTATTATGATGGTGGTTTTGTTGGTGGCAACACTAATAGCGGGTTGTGGTCCGAAGGAGACGCCGGCACCATCTAATGGGGAAGAGGGCAAAGAAGAAGAAGTAGAGCAAAAGGAGGTTTTCGTTTCCATAGCAACAGGGGGGACAGGAGGTACTTATTATCCACTTGGTGGTGCAATGGCAAAGATATATAACGAAAACATTCCTGGAGTTACTGCAAACGCACAATCAACAGGTGCTTCTGTTGAAAACATTGGTTTAGTGTCCAAGGGTGAAACGGAAATTGCTTTTATTCAAAATGACGTTACATATTATGCTTGGACCGGTACAGAAACTTTTAAGGACAAAGATAAGATTACAAACATCCGAGGTATGGCTATGTTATACCCTGAAGTTATTCAAATAATTGCAACTAAAGAATCGAAAATAAAAAGTGTCAGCGATCTAAAAGGGAAAAAGATAGCAGTCGGTGCACCCGGTTCCGGTACAGAAGTAAATGCAAGACAAATTTTAGAGGAACATGGAATAACATATGCAGATTTGGGGAAAGCCGATTATCTGTCTTTTAATGAGGCAGCGGATCAATTAAAGGATAAACAAGTCGATGCCGCATTTGTAACGGCTGCACTTCCGACAGCGGCTGTAACAGAAGTTACACAAACGGCAGACATAGTACTTGTGCCTGTTGAGGAAGACAAAATCAAATCCTTAGCTGCAAAATATCCTTTTTATACTGCAGTTACCATCGAAGGCGGAAATTATAAAGGCAACGACTCTGATGTTCCTGCAGCGGCAGTAATGGCTATGCTTGTTGTACCTGAGAATCTGGATAACGATTTGGTATATAATTTGACAAAGCAAATGTACGAACAAAGACAGGTAATTGTCGATACTCATGCCAGAGGTAATGATATAAAATTAGAAACTGCTTTAGACGGGATGCCAATAGATATACATCCGGGTGCAAAGAAATATTATGATGAAAAAGGTATTAAGTAAGAATAGTACCGGGAAGGGTATTGGGAAAATCAATACCCTTCCTAAAATTTTTTATGTTCTGTTTTTGGCATTACTTATAATTATGGTTTTGTATTTATATAGAACTCCTGCTTTGATAGCACGGGATTTTTTCACTCAGAAGTATTTAAAATCTTGGATAATGAAAGAGGATGAGATATTTACTGTAGCCTATACCCATTCAGTTGAGCTATGTCCGGTAACAGAGACTTATTTAATAAAAGGTAATAGAATTATCTTGACCGAAACATATTTTGAATCATTCGGGGCCGGACTGCCTGCCACTACACCTTATACATTTGAAATAAAAGACAAAGGATTCAGAATATATAATATAAATGAAGTAATGAATAGTATGGTGTATAGAACAGGGGCAGAACGGGCAAATCATGAATTAATATATAGAAACAAAACTTATAAGTTCCTTGACTTTAGTGAGCCCAGGACAGGGGTAGAATTTCAATTCAATAGTATCTCATTGCTGGCATACATTATAAAGGAGTGGTTTTGATGAAAGATGAAATATTAATAACAGAATCCGATGTGGCATTAAACGTTGATGAGCTAATGGGTCAATATGATAAAGAAACCGGCAAGCTTAGAAAACTAAAAGGAACTATTGGCACTATAGCAATGCTTATAGCTATAGCCATGTCAATATTTCAATTTTACACTGCAGGGTTCGGTACACTTCTATCAGCAAAACAAAGAGCCTTACATATTATATTTGCATTCACTATAGGTTTTTTATTTTATCCTGCTAAGGAAAAATCGCCTAAGGATAGAACCACAATTTTGGATTTTGTTTTCATTATACTTGTTGTGTTTGTATTCGGATATTTGTTTGTGTTCAATAAAGAAATAGCTTTAAAAGCCGGGCAAGCCAATACCATAGATTTGCTTTTCGGCAGTCTTGCTATTTTATTAACCCTTGAAGTGACAAGAAGAGTTGTAGGTCCTGAGTTACCTATTGTTGCAATTGTTTTTTTATCATATGCCTATTTCGGGCCTCATCTGCCAGGACTTTTAGCACATAGGGGCTATAGCATGGAGAGGATAATATCACATATGTATCTGGGACTTGAGGGAATACTTGGAATACCCTTGGGGGTTTCAGCAACCTTTGTTTTTATGTTTATATTATTTGGTGCGGTGCTTGATAAGACCGGTGTGGGTAAGTTTTTTATTGATCTTGCATTTGCCCTGACAGGGCATACAAGGAGTGGCCCCGCAATGACAGCAGTAGTTGCAAGCGGTTTTATGGGGTCTATCTCCGGAAGTTCAGTGGCAAACACTGTAACAACTGGTGCATTTACTATACCGTTGATGAAAAAGACGGGTTACAAACCATACTTTGCCGGAGCAGTTGAAGCAGCTGCATCTACAGGAGGGCAAATAATGCCCCCGGTAATGGGTGCGGCAGCATTTATAATGGCTGAGTTTACCGGCATACCTTATGTAAAGATTATTATAGCTGCAGCTATACCTGCATTGCTTTATTATTTTGCCGTTGGGGTGATGGTGCATTTAGAAGCTTGCAAGCTTGGTATAAAAGGATTGCCCAAAGACAAACTTCCTAAGGTAAGTAAATTGCTTTTAAAAAACGGTTATTTATTGATTCCCCTATTCGTAATTGTATATTTTTTAATTATAGGCTATACACCATTAGGCTCGGCGTTTCGTGCCGTAATTATTTCCATAGCAATAGCAGTTATCGTCTCTTTGGCTAAAAAAGATAAGTCATTTAGATTTACGGATTTAGCAGCAGCTTTTGAGTCTGGTGCCAAGGGTGCGGTGGGAGTTGCCTGTGCCTGTGCCTGTGCAGGAATGATAGTCGGAGTAGTAACGCTAACGGGACTGGGACTGCGAATTGCGGAGATCATAGTTACTTTGGCACAAGGGAAGTTGCTTTTAACTCTATTTTTCACTATGATAGCATCCCTTATACTTGGAATGGGATTGCCGACTACGGCAAAATATATTGTACTTGCCACAATGGCGGTACCTGCCTTATTAAAACTTAAAGTCAATCTAATGGCTGCCCACTTGTTTATTTTGTATTTTGGTGTCATAGCGGATATAACTCCGCCAGTAGCATTAGCTGCCTATGCAGGAGCGGGCATTGCTGGTGCTAATTCCATGAAAACCGGATTTCAGGCTGTTAAGTTGGCATTGGCCGGCTTTATAGTTCCATATATATTTGCAATGGATCCAACCTTAATTATGGTAAAAGAAATATCCGGATCAACGGTAACTTTTTTACCTCTTTATAGTGCAATACCTATCACTTTATCTGCAGCACTCGGAATTGTATGCTTGGCAGGTGCTGTAGAGGGTTACTTAATAGACCATACGAAAATATATGAGAGAATTCCTTTGGCAATTTCCGCATTTTTGCTGCTTAAACCCGGTTGGATGACGGATGCTTTTGGTTTGGCTGTTTTAATAGGAGTATATCTTTTACAGAAAGTCAGGGTTAATAAATCAAAAACCCAAAACTTATAAAGAAAGAGGGAAACCCTCTTTCTTTTGAGTGTTTTTTATAGTAGGAAAGTTCTACTTTCCTATTATAAAATAAAATAATTTAATTAAATGCCGTGCCAACATTTCCTCATTTAATATGGCACATGGCAATAAAAGCGGCTTTTTCAACCTATGTCATATTAAAAATTCATTAGCAACTATATAGTTTAACAACATAACGATAGCCATTAAATGCGGCGAAGCCGCTTTTGTTTCGGGTTTATATTTATAGCTTACTATACTCAACAGCAATTTTTGCTGCCAAGTCTGCATTGTTGTTTGCTAAAGCAATATTAGCTTCCAAGCTTTCCCCGCCTGTTAATTCTTTTACCTTGTCCAGTAGAAAAGGTGTGGTTTTTTTGCCTGATATTTTAAGGGCCTGGGCTTCCTGTAAAGCAGTTTCAATAGCAGAATTAATAATTTTTTTGTTTCCTTCGTATTCTTTTGGGATAGGATTAGCTATTACAGCACCTCCCTTAAGTCCCAAATCCCATTTTGCTTTCAAAATTTCCGCACACTGCATGGGGGTATCTGTTCTTACATCAGTTTTAAAACCGCTATCTCTCAAATAAAAAGCAGGGAAATTATCTGTTTTGTAACCTATTACGGGAACACCCAATGTTTCTAATTTTTCTAATGTCAGGTTTATATCTAAAATTGATTTAACACCGGCACAAACAATAGCAACGGAAGTAGTAGAAAGTTCTGTCAGGTCGGCAGATATATCAAAGGTTTTTTCAGCTCCTCGATGTACCCCACCTATTCCCCCTGTGGAAAACAGTTTAATACCGCAGAGATTTGAAAAAATCATTGTGGAAGAAACTGTGGTTGCCCCGGTTAAACCCATAGCAATAACATAAGGTATGTCGCGTCTGCTGGTCTTTATTATATTTTTACCACATGATAGGAATTCAATTTGATCACTGTTCAGTCCAACCTTTATCCGCCCATCAATTATTGCTATTGTTGCCGGAGTAGCTCCATTTTGTTTAATTATGTTTTCCAAACCCAATGCCGTTTCCATGTTTGTGGGATAAGGCATACCGTGGGATATAATTGTAGACTCCAAAGCCACAATAGGTTTGTTATATTCCAATGCATCCAAAACTTGTTTACTTATATCTATGTATTTGTTTAATTTGTATATTGCCATAAGATTCTCCTCTATAAATAGTCTTTTTATAATAATACACCATTTGTCAAAAGTTTTAAATATTAGGAAATAATTTATATTGTA
>CAZQHS010000027.1:0-17183 GCA_964593485.1 uncultured Clostridiaceae bacterium | reverse complement strand
CATCAATAAGACGCATCCACCAAATAAAGCAATACATATCTTAGGACTGATTATATTATAAAATTGTTTTTTACGCATAAAAAAATGAATGATTTCGCAATTGAAACATTCATTCATTAAAAATCTAATCTTTATGGAGGCGACACCCGGATTTGAACCGGGGGTAAAGGATTTGCAGTCCTCTGCCTTACCTCTTGGCTATGTCGCCTTTTGGAGCGGGAGACGAGATTCGAACTCGCGACTTTCACCTTGGCAAGGTGACACTCTACCACTGAGTTACACCCGCATATATTAAAATGGTGCCTTGGGGCGGAATCGAACCACCGACACGAGGATTTTCAGTCCTCTGCTCTACCGACTGAGCTACCAAGGCCGAAATGGCGACCCAGAACGGGCTCGAACCGTCGACCTCCAGCGTGACAGGCTGGCATTCTAACCAACTGAACTACTGGGCCTTAATATGGTGGGCACAATAGGGCTTGAACCTATGACCCCCTGCTTGTAAGGCAGGTGCTCTCCCAGCTGAGCTATGCGCCCGTTAAGTCTAACGACAAGATTTAGTATACAACAGCATATACTTAAAGTCAAGGAATAAAAGTCTGTAAATTTGAAAATTATGGTCTCTATATTTCTGTTCACACATTATCTAATTGCCTTATATTACCATGCTAAATGTCACTTTCGGGGCTTCCCGAAGAGTCTTAAGATCCGAACAATGCTCAAGATGACAGTATCGGTAGCGTGTCATTCTGAACGATAGTGAAGAATCTTGACCTTAAAGGCATGATACCATCAATCTGTTCTTTGGACTTCTGCTCGCTGTTTTCTGGAACTTAGATCCTTCTTTTTGTTCATGATAACACCAAGACTATGTGAACAGTAACGTCTGAATTTAATTGTAAACGTGCATATTTTCAGCTTTGTTTTGCCTTTTTTAATAGAAAAATCAGGGCATTTTTATCAAATTCATATTTCCTATTGCAAAAATGACAAAGTATTTCCGCTTGTCCGTCTTCTTCAATAATTTCCTGCATTTCTTTTTCCCCTAAACTAATCAGGGCCTTTTCTATTCTATCTTTATTGCAGTTGCATTCGTAACGAATTTCTCTTTCATCGTGGACTGCATAATCAATTCCTCTAAGAAGCCTGTTTAGCAATCCGTTAATTCCTTCATTATAAATTATTTCTGTAACTGATTTGATATCTTTTACATTATCTTCTGTCTGCTCAACCATTTTAACGTGGGCCCCGGGCATAAGCTGAATCACAAATCCTCCTGCCGCCTCCACATAGGTATTCATACCAACCCTCACTCCCAACCCAACAGCAGTGGGTGTTTGCTCGGAAACAGCAAAATATGAAGTAATATCTTCGGCAACTTCCCCATTTATAATAGGCACCTTGCCTATATAAGGTTCTTTCAGCCCCAAATCTTTTATTACGGTAAGAGCACCATCAGTACCGATTGCACCGCCAACATCCAGTTTGCCTCTGTCATTTAAGGGTAAATCAACATTAGGATTGTTTATGTATCCTCTTACGTTTGAAGATTGATCCGATACTACCAGAATTGTTCCGGCTGGACCTTTTCCGTTTATCTGCAATGTTACATTGTCTTTTTCATCTTTTAACATTGCCCCCATAAAGCTCCCGCCTGTAAGCATTCTACCTAAAGCTGCAGTAGCTGTCGGAGTCGTGTTGTGAATCTTTCTTGCTTCCTCTGTCAAATTAGTTGTGATCGCACAAAAAAATCTTATACTGCCATCGTTACTTGTACCTCTGATAAGAATATCTTTCATCAATTTCCTTTATGATATAGTCGATGACTTAATCATATTCCTTTCAAGTTTTTGTATTCATAGTCTACACATTATCTTCTTAATGTATAATAAGGGGGACTTTTTCTTTTCTTCTTATAGTACTTTCCTATTAAGAAACCCATTGTAAAAATTAATATTATTATGATAAGATGAACAATTCTATTATTCTTCAGAAATTCTATTATTTTGTTGAGCCTATCAGAAGCCACAAGCTTATTTAAAACACTATCTTTTTCTTCCTTGGTTTCATCGGTTATAATCGTTTCATCTAAATTGGAATAGTCTTTTTTGTTGTAAATTATCCATCTGTTAAAGAATTCATTGCTATTGCTTAGATCATTTTGTATGGATTTCATAATTACAGCAAAATAAGAATCGTTTATATCTCCGCCGATTACCTCATCAATATCTGAGAATATCTTATATTTAAGCCTATAAGGATATAGTTTGTTCAAATCCAGCACTTTAATTATTTCAAAATAATTATCATATTTTATCAATTTTCTATAGGCTTCCGCTTTTATAAACTTAAGTTGATTGATATCCACGCTGTTGTCCGTGGGGTTTTTAATATAATCGTCGCATAGTGAGATTACACCTTCATAATCCTTGGAGCGAAATAAATTTGATATGTTTTTTAAAGTTTTGCTCGTTGAATAACCTAACCTGTCTATTGCAAGTTTGTCTATCAGTTCATAATCAACCCTGATAGCCCTTCCATTGATGCTGCCGTTTACAACCGTTTCACCGTCAATATTATTTATCAACCTTTCAACTTCGATGTTATAAATACTAATAATATTATATGGTTTGAAATTCCTAAATGTTGCATATATCTTTGAACTGATAATACTGTTCGGGGTTATATTGTTTTCGTAAACAAAAGTATAAATTCCTTTGCTATCATTCACCGTTTTTGAATCATACTTTATGTTTATAACCCTGTTTTCATTTGCTTTAAGCCACAAACTTGCCGTTGACCATTTTTCTATTACCGGTAAATGCTCGGATATGTAATTCTTTTCCACATAGCCTTTATTCCTACGGGTAATTTTTATAGGATTATTCTTTTCGGTTATAATCAGGTTTTCAATATTGTCCGAAGGAAGTCCAATGATCACTTCTGTTGTATTTGCTGTTTGATTACTGAGAACATAATCACCGTTAAATGTGATTTTGTCTTCGTCTACTTCTATGGTTATATTTTTGCTTACCACATCCATATCAAAGCCGTTAAGAAAATAAAAATCATGACCTTCGTATCCTAAATTATCATTATCCGCATACAATATATGAAAATTTAGCAATATGATTATTAAAATTGTAAAAAGTAAATATTTTTTCATTGATACAACCCCCGAAATCCAAAATTCCATCTTAGTTGTCCCAAATATAATTTTATAATATTTTCTACCTTTTTACAAATGGTATAATTTTTAAGCAAATTTTAAAATTAGTATGATTACAGTTCACACTAAGTATACTTTTAGCCTTATTATTTTATTTGATATGATTGCTATTCGCACTTTACTTAATCGCTGTTCACGATATAATTATCCTGTGAAAACAGATTATAGTAATCTCTATCAAATACTACTCTTCTTTTATTGAGGAGTTCAAAGTTATACAATGGGAGAACAGTAACAATTAGATTTCCCAATGGCTATTTAGCTTCACGCCTTGCTTGACGTGTATTATTATACATGCTAATATATATGAAAATAAAATAAAAAACGGGCTATAATTTTACAGTTATTACAAATTTCTATGCTGTGTTTTCATTAAAAATTGGAGGTATTTTATGAAGAAATATAATGTTGCTATTGTTGGAGTTACCGGGTTGGTTGGAAGTACAATTCTTGGAATATTAGATGAACGAAAATTTCCCATTGATAATTTATACTTATTTGCTTCTAATAAATCCGCAGGTAAGTCACTAACGTTTAATGGTAAAGAATATCGAATTGAAGAGTTGACAGAAAACTCTTTTACAACGGATATGGATATTGCATTTTTTTCTGCAGGTTCCGGTGTTAGTAAAAAATTTGCCCCTATTGCGGCGGGAAAAGGAATAACTGTCATTGATAACAGCAGTGCATTTAGGATGGATGATGATATACCTCTTATTGTACCTGAAGTTAACGGGCAAGACATAAAAAAACACAAAGGAATAATCGCCAACCCTAACTGTTCTACAATACAAGCCGTAGTTGCTCTAAAACCGCTGCATGACAAATATAGAATAAAACGAGTAGTTTTTTCCACTTATCAAGCTGTTTCAGGTTCAGGGAGCAAGGGAATCACTGATTTGGAAAAAGGGCTGACAGGAGAAAAGAATTCTTTTTATCCTCACCCGATTTTCAATAATTGTCTGCCCCATATTGATTCATTTGAAGAGGACGGATACACAAAAGAAGAAATGAAAATGGTAAACGAAACACGGAAAATACTTCACGATAAAGATCTAAAAATTACGGCAACTGCCGTGAGGGTACCGGTTTTTTATAGTCATTCTGAATCAATTAATGTAGAATTTTATGACAAATTTGTTCTTACCGAATTAATGGATATCTTGAAGAATGCACCGGGTATAATTGTATCAGACAAACCCCACAGTAATATTTATCCTTTGGCAATAAACGCAGCCGGAACAGACGATGTTTATGTGGGTAGAATCAGGGTAGATGACTCGGTAGATAGCGGTATTAATTTATGGGTAGTAGCGGACAACATCAGAAAAGGAGCAGCTACCAATGCTGTGCAAATAGCTGAATGGATGATAAAAGAGAAATAGACAGACTGTGTAAACAGTAACTTTGAATATATAAATCTTGAATTTACTTTTGTTGTACTAATATACTGAATTTCGGGATGTGATATGAATGCCTATCTTAGTCCAAAAATATGGAGGGTCCTCGTTAGAGACTTTAGATAAGATAACGGAAATAGCCAAAAGAATAGCACAGAAAAAGGCGGAAAATTATGATATAGTTGTAGTTTTGTCTGCAATGGGCAAAACTACGGATTATCTTTTGGATATGGCTTACAAGATCAGCAAAAACCCATGCAAAAGAGAACTTGCGGTCTTAATGTCTACCGGAGAACAGGTTTCTATTGCTTTGCTTTCTATTGCATTAAACAATATAGGTGTATCAGCCGTATCTTATACCGGAAGCCAATTAAATATTATCACTGAAGGTTTCCATACAACTTCAAGAATAGCTGATATAAACGAAGATATTATATTGAATGAAATTAACAAAAAAAATGTAGTTATTGTTGCCGGTTTTCAAGGGATAAATGAAAATAATGAAATTACAACCTTAGGAAGAGGCGGTTCAGATACAACTGCCGTGGCTTTAGCGGCAAAATTGGGGTGTTGTTGCGAAATTTTTACTGATGTTGACGGAATCTACACCATTGATCCGAAACTTCATCCTTCTGCTAAAAAACTGTTGACAATCAGTTATGAAGAAATGTTGGAACTGGCAAGCTCAGGTGCCGGAGTCTTAAACGTAAGATCTATAGAATTAGCGGAAAAATATAAGGTCCCTTTACTTGTTGCGTTAAATGCGGGATATATCGAAGGAACTACTATAAAGGAGTTTGATAATGCCATGGAAAAATCGTCAATAACCGGTCTCGCGGTTGATAATCAACAAGCCATGATTACTCTTAACGGAGTACCGCATAATATAAAAATTATATCAAATATTTTTAGCAAGATAGCAAAGCATGATATTAACATTGACATGATCAGTCAGACTACCCCTATTAATAATTTGGTTAATATATCATTTACCATGCCAAAAATAGACTTGCCGATTACAATACAAATAATGGAAGAATATAAAGACGAAATATTTACATTCAGCTATGAAACTTTTGATAACATTTCCAAGCTGTCTGTTGTGGGTATAGGGATGAAAAGTCAGCCGGGAGTTGCTGCAAGGATGTTTGAGATACTTGCCGAGAATGATATTTCGGTACATATCATTACAACATCGGAGATAAAAATCTCTTATGTAATTAACCCGGATAAACAACAAGTTGCCATAGAAGCTATAGCAAAGGTATTCAATTTATAAAAAGAGGCAGCATGCCTCTTTTTAAACACCTCTTTTGCTAAATCCTTTCCCTAACACTTCTGCGGTATCATTTACTGTCATAAAGGCATGAGGATCCTTATCTTTCACTATTTGCTTCAATTTGGCCAGTTGGTTCAAAGTTACTATGCAGTAGATAACCTTTTTCTTATTCCTTGTAAAAGCACCTTCTCCCTCAAGATAAGTTACCCCTCTATGAAGTTTATCAATTATCTCATTACCCATTTCTTCTTCGTTTTCCGTAATAATCATCACCTGTTTTCTTATATCAAAGCCTTCTTGCACCTTATCCAAAACCTTGGAAGAAATATACATGGCAATAAGGGTATACATAGCCGGCTTGATTCCATAGATGAATGAGGATGCGGTGACTATTGCAATATTTATTATCAAAGAAGTGCTCCCCACATTCAGGGAAAAATATTTCTTAACAATAACTGCTATAATATCGATACCTCCCAAAGAAGCTCTGTTCCTTAAAACAATACCTATTCCTATTCCATTAAATATGCCACCATATATGCTTGATAACATTATATCTTCTATTAACATTTTATATTTTAAAAAGGCGAATGAATCAAGAAAAAAAGAAAATGAAATTGTGCCGATCATGCTGAGGAAAACAAATTCTTTGTCCACGAATTTGTGCCCTAAAACAAAAACAGGTATGTTCAAAATAAACAGCATTAAACCGGGCTTGATGCCTGTAATGTAGTTAATTATCAAAGCTATACCACTTAATCCGCCGCTTAGCATTTTATGAGGTATAATAAAAGTGTTGTAAGAAATACCGCATATAAGACTGCCTAAAAATATTGCCACAGTCATAAAAAAATATTTGCAGCATTTGTTATTTCTTAGCTTTGCAAACAATATAAGACCTCCAATACATTATTCATATATTTAGTATCTGATAATAATTATATAGTTTATATAAAAAATTGACAATAAAAACTAAAGTGAAATACCAAAAGGCTTCTACCCGTTTAGAAGCCTTTTGGATTTAAAAAACTTATAACAAGATTACAGTAAAGAGTTTTGTAAAAAAACAAAACTCTACCCGAGCGTTTCAATGAGGTGAGAGATATGCTCACCATCTATTTTACAAAAATGAACTGGAAATCCATGGATTTCCCTAATAGAAGCGGTAGATATCTTTACACCTCATTATAACTAAACCTTTAATCATTCATTTCTTCGTTATTGCAATATTCTTCTTCCACCATTTCTTCAACCACTTCTTCAACCACTTCCATTTTTGATATTGAAATCTCATAAGCAATTCTCGTTATCGTTTCTTCTTCGGATATGCGTTTTTGGTACTCTCTGCTTTGTATCCTTCCCCATAATTTAATTCTATCACCGACTTTTAGATTCTCAGAATACCTTGCATTCCTACCCCATGCAATACCGGGTATGTAATCCGATTTATTATAGGGACGATTTACCGCTATAAGCATATCCGTTATCTCCCGACCAAAAGGTGTTGTTCTATAAATCGGCTTTTTGCAAATATAACCGTCCAAATAGATTTGGTTCGGATTTTTAGCATCTTCATCAACTAAAGTTATATTCCTTGCAAAAACAGTCAAAATTAATTTATTGCTTCCGTCCAAATACTTATTATATGATCTAAGCTGTCCTTCAACAAGCATTTTTGTACCCTTTTCAATATTTATACCTAACATCAGCCTTTCGGATATGGTAATAGGTAACGTATCAAAGACATCACTAAGCCTGGGTACTATCAGCTCAGCATTAAAAAACTTCTCACCGTACATTTCATGGCTCAATACAGGATTTTCTTTTACAGTACCAAAAATAGATACTATGTTATTGGATATAACATTATCACTCAATTTTGACCCCCACCCTTTCTTATTCTCTTGTTTTTCGGACTTAATCTACACTATAAATATTCAATTAGTTTAGATTATATGATTATTTTCCGTAAGATTTTTATAAGGGTTGTATATAGTATAGGCTTAAGAAATTTCTTCTGTAATCAACAATTCAACTATTGTTTTTGATGTATTGAATTCTTTTCCTCCCAATATAAGTAAGGCATCATTTTTATTAATAATGCTTAATATATAAGTTATCGCATTTGCCAAACCGCTCACTATTTTTATGTTTATATTATTTTGTTTTGCCGTTTTTATGGTAGCCTGACAAATTGATTCATTGTTAAAACTTTCTATATAATCGGATATAATGACCTCCTTGACATTTGAATTCATTATTAATTCAAGTAGGTTGTCGGCCATTTTTGGTTCACTTTGAATTTTATTAATCAGATTTTGGGAAACAAGTAAATGCAAACTCTGATAATCCAAAAGTTGAATCATCTCAAATGTTTCTTTCACACCTGAATAATCAGTACAAAAATTATCAATCAAAGTAAACTTATCATATCCTTTTATTAATAAATTCCTGCCCTTTTCACTATATTCCATTAAGGACTTTTTGATAAGCTTCATATCCATGTCATAATAAAGAGCACATGAGACGGCTGCTAATGCTGAATATATTCTATTTATACCCAATCCTCTAATTGATAGCGGGGTCTCGAAAGGCTCTATCATTTTTTGGGTTTTACTAAAAAAGTTTCGCTGTAAGCAATAATTAAAATTCGTATATTCTCCATAATCAATGCTTGTTGCAGTAACAGAAGCTTTTTTACTCAAACCGTAAGTTATGATAAAATCACTGGTTTCGTCTTTTATCATTTCTAAGTTAAGAGGTTTATCTATATTTATTATTAAAGGTTTTTCCGTCTTTACATTGCCTTTAAAGTCCAAAGATGGGCAGTTTTCAATTATCAGGCAATCAGTATTCCTGGAGATAAACTCCTGCAAGGAGCTGCTTTTCGAAACAAACTCCATTGATATGGGAATAATGTTTATACCATTAATAAAACAATCCATAGTATAATTGAAAAAGCCTTCAATATCCCAATTAAATATTGCACCTTCGCCAAAAGATAAAGTATAGCTGCCCGCCAGGTTTCCATTGAAGCGATATTTTTTAAATATAGTACCTAAAATATTGGCAACTATATTTCCTTGGCTCCCACCATATATAGAAATAAAACTAACCTTATCCAATAAATTTTCGTATAAAATGTTTAATAATCTCAAGTAAGCCCATTCCACATCTTCAACTTTAACAATGGGTAAACTACTATCGGAAATACTACCATCAGTTATTATTAAACTTGCACCTTTTTGAAATGCTATGTAGAAATCATCTCTGTTTTTATGACCTATATCCACGTAAATCATGCCCGGCGTTATGCAATTAATATCTGTGGCAACATTATTAACTTTAAAATTGTAAGGCAAATCTTTGTGCATTTATTCAACCTCGATATATACTATATTTTAATATATATTTAGCTGATTAAACGATTTTATGTATAAAGCATGTTTTTATAATATTATAACATTAAAAAGTATAATTTTCTATATTATACCATTAATTATATTGTCACTTCTGTGGCTCCCAAAAAATTCTTAAGATCCTTCACTTTGTATTTACTCTTTTTTCTTATCTTTTTTTGGTTTAAAGGTTTTTTCAATTTCCTCTAAACCTTCACCGGCTTCATTTAATCCTTTATTAATACTCAGCACCTTTTCTATCAAACCTGAAAAAAATAAAGCCCGCCGTAAAGTCTTAATGAATTTTTGCTGCTTCACAACCATTCTCCTCATAAACAACCTTCACTATATTATATAAAGAGAATGAGCCTTGGTTACATTTCAATTTAGTTGTTTTTGTTTTCCTGAATGGTCTATATAGTAATTTTCTTTATATATGAGTTGGGAAATGGGAACGATTTCATAACCCGAACTTTGCAAGCTTTCGATTATTGTAGGCAAAGCCTCAGCAGTGTAGGTTGCGTTATTATGAAATAAAACAATGGAGCCATCCTTGACCTTGTTTAAAACTCTGTCCACAATGGCATTTACGCCATAATCTTTATAATCAAGGGAATCCACATCCCATTGAATTACATAATAACCTAAATCATTTGCTGTTTTCATAACTTTGTTATTATAGTCGCCAAAAGGCGGTCTGAAAAGTATATCTTTTTTACCCGTCAATTCTACTATTTTTTCTGAGGTTTTAGTAAGTTCTTCCTTTATCTTTTCTTCACTTAACTGAGACATATTGGGATGCTTCGCTGAATGATTTCCTATTTCGTGACCGCATTCATCTATTCTTTTTACCATATCAGGATATTTATCTATCCAAAAAGCCACAAGAAAAAAAGTTGTTTTTATATTATACCTCTCTAATATTGTCAACAATTTCTCTGTATAATCAGAACCCCAAGCAGCGTCAAAGGAAATTGCTATTTTCTTTTCTGATGTATCAACACAATAAATGGGTATTATCCTCTCATCCTTTTTAAATACAGATAGTATATTAAAATTGGATACCTTTGTATAAGTTATTGAAAATAAAATAACGGTGAAAAAAAGTAAAAATGCAGCTAATTGTCTTTTCTTTAATATAATAAGTTTCATTTTGTCACCAACTTTCCTGATTCCATAAGATACACCTCATTCTATCTTTTTTATTAGCATATTATCATTGGATTTGTACATATTACTTAATCACAAAAAAAAGCGGCTTCGCCGCATTTAATGGTTATCGTTATGTTGTTAAACTAAATAGTTACAAATGAATTTTTAATATGACATAGGACGAAAAAGCCGCTTTTACTGCCATGTGCCATATTGAATGAGGAAATATTGGCACGGCATTTAATTATATGGATTTAAAACATCTCTTAATTCAAATTATAGATTAATCTGTTAGTTGCCCAGTTAATAGGTAATTAACTTTTTATCCTTTATATTATCCAAATTTATATTGTCCAGCTCGCTTTCCGGTATATATATGGAGTCTTTATCCCCATCGCTTACGTACCTTTTTTGTGGGTTTTTCTCGAAATAGTCCAAATAATCATATAAACCTGTTCCTTGTACTAAGATTTCACTGCCTCTGACTCTTGGTATTCTTGATGAATCATACTTAATATGATTAGGTGCATATGCAGGGTTGCTGCCTACTTTTAAGACGGCCTTGTTAAAATAAGAATAGCCCTCATGCTCACCTTTTACAACATATTTATAGTTATCTCCTTTCGGTGCGGCACCGTATGGAAGAGCTAAAGATTGCACATTATATCCACCAATTATACTGTCTGTATTTTGTGCATTTTTGGCAAGGGATTCTTGAACCTTTTCCATGGTTACTTTTCCTAAATTCTCATGGTTAAAACCGTGATTACCGATTTCGTAACCATTATTTATTAAAAAATCGTACTTTTCCTTTATAAAGTCTTTTTGTCTAAAAGGAATTGGATAGTACACAAAAAACGTAGCTGCTTTTCCAAAATCCGGATTGTTCCGGCAGAACTCTTCCATTATCCCCACAGCACAATCGGGATCTATTTCTTTGTTACCGTTATTATCAATATAATTAAATTGATTTTGCAAGCCATCATCAAAAGTCAAAATCACAGGTGTATATCCGGCTTCAACATTTATATTATTATCTATATAGTCGTTTAAACTTAGTAATCTATATCCTTTATCGTATAATACTTCCAAGTCCTTCCTAAAATTATCTCCGGTTCGTACCCATTCAGATTCTTTATCGCCGATTCCGTGATACATTAAAACCATGATTTGCCCATTTTCATTAGGCTTTATTTCTTCTATATTTAATGGCTTTTCTTCTATGATATCTATAACATCACCGGTTTCCATTTCGGAACTTCCGGGAAGATTTTCAATCTCCGCATTTCCGTTATTTATTGCTGCAGCACTGCAGCCTGCATTTATAAACAATAAAATTATAACAATAGCTATTAATGGTTTCTTCATTTTTACCTCCGGCTAAGAAATAAGTATTTTGTAATCTGAACAACATTATTATAGCATTGTTTCTTCTTTAAATCGACAAAAACTGTGTTATTTTTTATTTAGTAGGAAAGTAGAACTCTCCTACTAAATAAAAAACAATTTAATTAAATGCCGTGCCAATATTTCCTCATTTTATTCGGAAATGGCACATGGCAATAAAAGCGGCTAATTCGCCGTATATTTTACCAAAAATGTAGTATCAACTATCTGTTTTGCGGACATGGCGATGACCATTTAATGCGGCGAAGCCGCTTTTTTTATATAATAATTGAAAAAAAAGGTTTAATTTATAATTATATGCTATTAATATAAAATTTATTCATATTATAAATACATTCTTGTATGATTTTTTAGTTTTAGGGAAAATTAAATATGAAAATAAAATGCAAAGGAGAAGTTGTTATGGCAGCCGGAAGTGGAAGATACAATAAAGGATTGTTGGAACCCCAGGTTCATAAGGCTTTGGATAATATGAAATATGAAATAGCCGCCGAGTTTAATCTTCCTGTACATCAAGGATCTGAGGATTACTGGGGAAATTTAACTGCTAGAGAGTGCGGCAGTGTTGGCGGCGAAATAACAAAAAGATTAATATCAATGGCACAAAAACAAATTATAAATAATCAGTAAAAATTCTTTCTATATTTCAAATGGGGCTTAGAGCCCCATTTTATATTATCAACCAAATCTCACATCTATTTTATAACTATGCTATAATGGGTTAAAAAGGATTTCATCCTTTTAAAACTTATAGAAAGAAGCGTTATTATGAGCAAATTAGTTAAAGATCTTGCCGTTAATAAATTAATAATTTTATTGATATTTAAAGAAATGGGGTTCCCTCTTTTAAAAGGTCAGATAACAGATATTATTTTACAAAACAACCTTATTAACTATTTTGATTTACAACAAAGTTTTCATGAACTGGAAAAACTGCAAATGATACAAAAGATTAAAAACAAAGAACAGTATGTCATCACAAAAATAGGTCAACAAACAATTACAGCACTTTTATCAAGAATTCCAGAAGATATATCTGATTTGATAAAAAATTATACTGCCAAAAACAAAGAAAATATTAAATTGGAAACTCAAGTATTTGCAAGCTATATAAAAAAGAGTGATATAGAGTATATCGTGGTGCTTAAAGTTGTTGAAAACGATATCACCCTTATTGAATTAAAGCTTAATGTTGTTTCTGCATTACAGGCAAAGCAAATATGTGCCAAATGGAAACAATCACATTCCCTGATCTATAATCAGGTTTTTAATATTCTTATTAAGTAATTTGTTTGCTTCTCCTATTAAATAAAGAGAACCTGCAATCAAAATAACAAAATCCTCTGAATATATTGCCATAGCTGATTTTATTGCCATTTCTAAAGATGGCTCTACCCTGACATCAGAAGTATATTTCTTTGCCTCTTCTCCCAGCTCTTCTGCTTTTAGTGCCCTTGCATCCAATGGTTCCGTAGCTATAAACGTGCTTGCCATAGGTGCAATAATTTCAAGGCTTTTATCATGCTCCTTATCCTTTAACATTCCCATTATAAGGATTAACTTTTTGTCATGAAAATATTTTTTTATAGCAGATGTGAGCATAGTAATCCCGTCTATATTATGAGCCCCATCAATAACAATAAGTGGACTTTTTGATACGATGCTTAAACGTCCTAACCACTTCACATTTCCAATGCCATTTCTTATATGGTTCTTGTCTGTTTTATAGCCTAAGTCGTTAAGTAATGATATTACCGTTATTGCAACTGCAGCATTCAGCGACTGATGGTCTCCTAACAAAGGTAATCTTATATTTTTATAATCAACATGGTTATAACTGTAATCCATTAATTGTCCATCCAAACTAAAACTTTTTAATATTACATTTTCTTTTTTTATTTTTATCAACCTGTTATCCAATTTGGCAGAGATTTCTTCTATCACTCTTTCTGCTTCGGAATATCTCTGGGGATATAACACTGTTATGCCTTTGCTTTTTATAATTCCCGCTTTTTCATAGGCTATTTTTTCGATGGTATCTCCTAAAATTGACATATGGTCAAAACTGATAGACATAATAACGGAAATCAATGAATCCAATACATTGGTAGCATCGTATCTGCCTCCCAGACCCACCTCTATCACGGCTATGTCTACCTTTTCGTCTTTTAAATATAAAAATGCCAAAGCCGTTAACATTTCAAATTGTGACGGTATCTCTGCTCCCGTATTTTTTATAAATTCAATCTTTTCTTTCAGAATTCCCACATAATTTGAAAATCTTATTTTTTCTATTTCTATATTATTTATTAAATATCTTTCCGTTATATTTATAAGGTGGGGAGAAATATAGGTACCTACTTTATAACCTGCTTCTTTTAAGATTCCGGAAATCATTGCAGCAGCCGAACCCTTGCCGTTAGTACCGGCTATATGGATTGTTTTTAGTTCTTTGTGGGGATTTCCAATCAAACCCAGGAGCATAGTAATCCGCTCAAGCCCCGGATTACAACCCCCTTTCAATTCAGTATCAATGTATTTAAGTGCCTCATTATAATTCATTGTTCTACCTCATTTGCTAAGACTTTCTATTCTGTTCAATACCTTTTCGAATAGTTCCTTATATTTTTCTTTCTTTTCCTTTTCTTCTTCCACAATATTTTGGGGTGCTTTTCTAATAAAACTTTCGTTATTCAGCTTAGCATCCACTCTTTTCAGTTCATTTGAAAGACGTTCTTTTTCTTTATTCAATCTTTGTAATTCTAATTCCTTATCAATTAATTCAAAAAGTGGAAGAAATATTTCTGCACCATCGATTATGGCCGATATTGCATCATCAGGTATACCAGACTTATCATCTGCAATAATCACTTCGGTTGAATAACCTAACCTTTTTATATAGTCTTTACCGTCAATTAATATACTTTGAATTTCTTTATCATAGGCTAAGATTACGGTTTTGGTTTTTCTTGCCGGAACTACATTCATTTCAGAGCGTATATTTCTTATTGCCTTTATAACAGCCATTATTATTTCCATACTTTTTACTTCGGCAGGAGCTTCCATTTTTTCATCATACAAGGGCCATTGGCTAATAACAATTGATTCGCTATTATTATGCAGATGTTGATATATCTCTTCCGTGATAAACGGCATATATGGGTGCAACAGCTTAAGTGCATTGGTAAGAACATAAATAAGTGTAGACTGGGCTGCTTTTTTAGATAACATATCCTCTCCGTAAAGCCTCTGTTTCACCAATTCAATATACCAATCACAAAATTCAAACCAAATAAAATCATATAGTTTTTGTGCTGCTATACCTAATTCAAATCTTTCTAAATTCTCTGTAACTTCTTTGATTAAACTGTTTAATCTGCTTACTATCCATTTATCCGCCATCTCACTATATTTCATGCTATCCGCAAAGTCTGTTTCCACACTGTGGGTTACGTCCATATTCATTATTACAAACCTGGATGCATTCCAAATCTTATTTGCAAAGTTGCTAAAAGCTTCAACTCTTTCCCAAAAAAATCTCATATCATTACCGGGAGAATTTCCTGAAATCAAGTTAAACCTAAGAGCATCGGCACCGTATTTGTCAATTACATCAATTGGATCTATTCCGTTCCCCAAGGATTTACTCATTTTTCGGCCTTCTGAATCCCTTATTATACCATGGATTAGAACATGCTCAAAAGGTTCTCTGCCTGTGCTTTCCATGGAAGAAAAAATCATTCGTGCAACCCAAAAAAATATGATATCATACCCTGTTACCAAAACGCTTGTGGGGAAAAAGTATTTGAAATCCTCCGTTTCATCTGGCCAGCCTAAAGTTGAAAAAGGCCATAAGGCGGAGCTAAACCAAGTATCCAAAGTGTCCTCATCCTGTTTAATATTGGAACTTCCACAATTACTACACATTTTTGGTTCTTCTTCTGAAACGGTTATTTCGCCACAATCCAAGCAATAATATGCAGGTATTCTATGTCCCCACCAAAGCTGCCTTGATATACACCAATCCTGAATATTTTCCATCCAATTATAATAAATCTTTGAAAATCTATCAGGCACAAACTTGACAATTCCTTCTTTTACTACATCTATAGCGGGCTTTGCCAATGGTTTCATACTTACAAACCATTGCTTGGAAAGTATGGGTTCAATTGTTGTATTACACCTTTGGCAATGCCCAACATTATGCTCGTGCTGTTGTACTTTTACAATTAGGCCTTCCTTTTCCAAATCCTCTACTATCTTTTTACGGGCTTCGTTACTATTTAAACCACAATACTTGCCGCCAAGCTCATTAATTGTGCCATCATCACTTATTACCCTTGGCATAGCCAAATTATGCCTTACAGCTACCTCAAAGTCATTAGGGTCGTGAGCAGGAGTGATCTTTACCGCACCCGTGCCAAATTCCATATCTACATATTCATCAGCTATAACAGGAATTTCTTTGTTCATTAAAGGCAATATTATAGTTTTGCCTACTAAATCTTTGTACCTTTCGTCTTTTGGATGAACTGCCACAGCCGTATCACCAAGCATTGTCTCTGGCCGCGTAGTAGCAATTTCCAAATATTCTTTTGAACCCTTTAATGGATATTTTATATGCCAAAAATGTCCTTCTTGTTCATTATAAATTGTTTCAATATCAGAGATAGAGGTCTTGCAATTTGTACACCAGTTGATAATTCTTTCTCCTTTATAAATCAGACCTTTATTATATAAGTCTACAAAGACTTTTTTTACAGCTTTTGAACATACCTCATCTAAGGTAAACCTTTCCCTAGTCCAATCACAGGAGCTTCCTAATTTTTTAAGTTGGTTTACAATCCTTCCTCCATATTCTTCCTTCCAATCCCATGCCCTTTCCAAAAATTTTTCCCTACCTAGTTCTTTTTTTGATTTGCCCTCTAAGCTTAACATTTCAACTATTTTAGCTTCCGTAGCTATACTTGCATGATCCGAGCCTGGCAACCACAAAGTTGGATGTCCTTGCATCCTTCTCCACCTAATCAAGACATCCTGAATAGTGTTATCAAGGGCATGCCCCAAATGAAGTTGGCCTGTGATGTTTGGCGGTGGGATAACAATAGTATAAGGTTTTTTATCCGGGTCTATGTCAGGTGTAAAATATCCTTTTTGTTCCCATGTTTCATATATCCGCCCCTCAACCTGTTCAGGGTTGTATGTCTTAGCTATGTTTTTATCATCTTTCATTTTTATGCCTCCATTTTTATAATTATAAAAGCCCTCAGTCCAAGTAAAAGGACGAAGGGCAAATCCGCGGTACCACCTTAATTCCG
>CAZQHS010000026.1:0-17456 GCA_964593485.1 uncultured Clostridiaceae bacterium | reverse complement strand
TTCCGACAAGAGAAGATATTGACATGCCGATAGAGGAGCATTTAATCGTTGAGTTATACTCTAAATAATAGATTAAGAATCAGTTACCCTCGAAATAAATATAATTTTTAAAATTAAGGAGGGTTTTGTGAAAATGATTGAAATTGAAAAGCCAAAAATAGAATGTGTTGAGATGGCTGAGGACTTCAAATATGGCAAATTTGTGGTTGAACCTTTGGAAAGAGGCAACGGTACAACCCTTGGTAATTCTTTGAGAAGGATACTTTTATCCTCGTTACCGGGAGCTGCAGTGTCGCAAGTAAAAATAGATGGTGTCCT
The DNA here is from genome assembly GCA_964593485.1 of uncultured Clostridiaceae bacterium. Taxonomy (GTDB): domain Bacteria; phylum Bacillota; class Clostridia; order Lutisporales; family Lutisporaceae; genus JAAYKT01. The sequence continues at coordinate 17,138 of CAZQHS010000026.1, read as the reverse complement.
ACATGAGTTTTCTACAATCCCCGGTGTAACAGAAGACGTAACTGAAATAATACTGAATATAAAGAACCTTGCTTTTAGAATGCATGGAGAGAACAATAAAATAATTACAATAGATGCACAAGGTGAAACAGTGGTTACTGCAAAGGATATAATAGCGGATGCCGATGTAGAGATAATCAATCCTGATTTATATATTGCTACATTAGGTGAAGGAAGCAGATTTCATATGGAAATGACCGTAGAAAAAGGCAGAGGATATGCAACCGCCGAGAAGAATAAGCAGTTGAATCAGACGATCGGCGTCATTCCCATTGATTCTATATTTACACCGGTTACTAAAGTAAACTATTTTGTAGAGAACACCCGTGTGGGTAACAGAACGGATTTTGACAAACTTACATTGGAAATATGGACAAACGGAGCAATAAAACCGGATGAAGCAGCAAGCATAGGAGCCAAGATACTGAACGAACATTTGAACCTGTTCGTAACACTTACTGAGCATGTAAGCGATGTAGAAATAATGATAGAAAAAGAAGAAGACAAAAAAGACAAAGTGTTGGAAATGACAATTGAAGAACTTGACTTATCCGTCAGGTCCTTTAACTGTCTTAAGAGAGCGAATATAAATACTGTTGAAGAATTAACGCAAAAAACAGAAGAAGATATGATGAAGGTAAGAAATCTTGGAAAGAAATCCTTGGAAGAAGTTCAACAAAAATTAGATTCACTCGGTTTAAACTTGAAAAAAAATGACGATTAAGGGATGAGGAGGTATAGTCATGGCAGGGTATAGGAAGCTTGGACGTCCCAGTGCACAAAGAAAAGCTATGCTTAGAAACTTAGTAACTTCATTATTGGAACATGGAAAGATTATGACGACAAATACAAGAGCAAAAGAAACCCAAAGCATAGCTGAAAAAATGATTACTTTAGGCAAACAAGGACATTTACATGCAAGGCGACAAGCATTATCATATATAACGAAAGAAGACGTTGTAAAAAAGTTATTTGATGAAATAGCACCTAAATACAACGAAAGAAACGGCGGATATACTCGGATTTTAAAAATTGCCCCAAGGCGAGGAGATGCAGCGGAAGTCGTTTTACTTGAATTGGTATAAGGGTAAATAGGAATTAGCGGGGGATTAAGTGTATGCTTAGTCCCATGTTTTTTGCTATACATTAAAGCATGATTACTGTATAATATTACATATTAAAGATTGCCTGTCACCAATGACAGGATTTGATTCATCGGATAAATTCCATAGTTGAAGAAACATGACATTAGGTTTGAATTTTAAGAGGTAAATAAATGATAAAGACTGAAAATGTATCGTTTAAATATCCGACTCAAGAATCGGAAGAATTATTCGCTTTAAGAAATATAAACGTAAAAGTTAATAAAGGTGAATTTGTTGCAATTCTTGGACATAACGGATCAGGGAAATCTACTTTTGCAAAGCATCTCAATGCGTTGCTGATGCCTCATTCCGGTATAGTATATATTAATGGTATGAACACAACAGACCCGGAAAATCTGTGGAATATTAGGCAGACTGCGGGCATGGTATTTCAAAATCCGGATAATCAAATCGTAGCTACCATAGTAGAGGAAGACGTGGCCTTCGGTCCGGAGAATTTAGGAGTTCCCCCATTACAGATAAGAAAAAGAGTTGATGAATCTTTATTAAGTGTAGGGATGTTTGAGTATAGGAAAAACAGCCCCCACCTTCTTTCCGGTGGACAAAAGCAAAGAATTGCAATAGCGGGAATATTAGCTATGAAACCAAAATGTATAGTTTTGGACGAACCTACAGCCATGCTTGATCCTTCCGGGAGAAAAGAAGTTATAGATACCATTACAAAACTTAATAAAGAAGAAAACATTACCATAGTCCTAATAACTCACTATATGGATGAAGCTGTAAATGCTGACAGGGTTTATGTTATGGAAGATGGGGAAATTGTTATAGAAGGAACACCAAAACAAGTGTTCTCCCAAGTTAAAGCAATTAAAAAAACAGGGCTTGATGTACCTCAAGTTACGGAATTGGCTCAAATGCTCATAGCGGAGGGGATAGATTTGCCTCCGGATATTCTCACGGTGAAAGAAATGGTGGTAGAATTATGTCAATTAAAATAGAAAATTTGACTCATATATATATGAAAGATACAGTATTTCAACATATAGCTTTGGATGATATAACTATGACCATAGAAGACGGAGAATTCATAGGTCTTATCGGGCATACCGGTTCAGGGAAATCCACCTTAATACAACATCTCAACGGGCTATTAAAACCCACATCCGGTAAAATTTTTTTAGACGATGTAGATATTAATTCAAAAGAAGCATCACTAAAAACTATAAGACAAAAAGTAGGATTGGTCTTCCAATACCCGGAACATCAGCTTTTTGAAGAAACTGTTTATAAGGATATTGCTTTTGGCCCAAAGAACTTGGGATTGGATGAAAAAGAGATAGAGAAAAGGGTAAAATCTTCTTTAGAAATGGTTGGTTTAAACTATGATGAGATAAAGAATTCTTCGCCTTTTGACTTAAGCGGTGGCCAAAAGAGGAGAATTGCCATTGCAGGGGTTGTCGCCATGAAACCTAAAGTTTTGATTTTGGATGAGCCCACGGCAGGGTTGGATCCCAGAGGTAGAGACGAAATATTGGGACATATAAAAAAATTGCATGTAAAAGAAAAAATGACAGTAATATTGGTATCACACAGCATGGAGGACATTGCAAAATTAGTGGGAAAGATAATTGTTATGAACAGAGGCAAAATCATGCTTACAGATACGCCGGATAAAGTTTTTAAAGAGATTAAACTATTGGAAAATGTAGGCTTGGGAGTACCACAGGTTTCTTACCTTATGAGGGAACTGAAAGACAGAGGATTTTCCGTAGAAGACTCAATATCCACGGAAGAAGCGAAAGATATGATATTAAAAGTATTAAGGGGTAAAAAAGATGCTTAAAGATATAACAATAGGCCAATACATTCCCGGAGATACAAAAGTACATAACTTGGATCCCCGGGTAAAAATAATAATAACCTTTGTATTTATTGCATCTCTTTTTTTCATAAATAAGTATTTTGCCTATATTTTTGTAGTTGCATTTATGGCTTTAGCACTGATGATTTCAAAAATTCAGATGAGATATATGTTCAAAGGATTAAAACCCCTTTTAGCAATAATAATTCTTACAGTGGCTCTTAATATTTTTATGACTGAAGGAGAAATTATATATACTATTTGGAAGCTGAAAGTAACAAGAGAGGGGTTGTATCAGGCCGGGTTCATGGCACTTAGACTTATTTTTCTTATTACCGGTGCTTCTTTGTTGACTCTTACAACCTCACCAATTTCATTAACCGATGGAATAGAAAAACTGCTAAGTCCCTTTAGAAAAATCGGGGTGCCGGCACATGAAATCGCAATGATGATGACAATAGCACTCAGATTTATACCTACCCTGCTGGAAGAAACGGATAAAATAATGAAGGCACAGATGGCAAGAGGTGCCGATTTTGAATCGGGAAATATAATAAAAAGGGCAAAAGCTATGATACCTCTATTGGTGCCGCTGTTTATTTCAGCATTCCGAAGGGCGGATGAGTTAGCACTGGCAATGGAAGCAAGATGCTATAGAGGCGGGGAAAACAGAACCAGAATGAAGCAGCTAAAACTTGAATTAGTTGACCTGGGAGCTTCTTTAATAACAGCAGCATTTTTCGGTGCAATACTTTGGAGCAGGTATTTTGTATAGCGACCATTAGGAGATATGGTTTATGAAAAATATAAAATTGATAATAGAATACGACGGAACAAATTATAGCGGATGGCAGATACAAAAAAATGCAAAAACAATACAAGAGGAAATACAAAAAGCAATATACAAAACAACAAGAGAAAAAGTAAACCTGGTAGGTGCAGGCAGAACAGATGCTGGTGTTCATGCCAAAGGGCAAGTAGCTAATTTTATAACATCATCAGATATACCCTGCAAACAATTTGCCTGGGCACTAAACTCGGTTTTGGCTAAAGATATAGTGATTAAGGATTCAGACGAAATGCCCATGGATTTTCATTCATGCTTTGATGCAAAATCAAAGATATATAGCTACACGATATATAAAGGTACCTTTGCACCGGCAATAATGAGAAACTATATGTATCATTTCAGGTTTAATAGAATTATGGATATGGAAAAAACTATAAGAGCTGCTGCTTACTTTGAAGGTACCCATGATTTTAAAGGATTTATGGCGACAGGCAGTAACGTGAAAAACACAATAAGAACAATTTACAGCATTAATTTTTATGAAGATGGAGATACCATAAAAATTGTATATCACGGCAACGGTTTTCTCTATAACATGATAAGAATAATTACAGGCACCATACTATATGCCGGAATCGGTAAAATTGATTTGGAAGAAATACCTAATATTATAGAATCAGGCAAAAGAGAAATGGCCGGCATCACAGTTCCGTCTCACGGATTATGCTTGGAAGAGGTTTATTATTAGAAAATCGTGGGGCTAATGATTGACACGCCAGGCTCGTTGTATTAGAATATTATTGTTGTATATAAGGATCCACTGCCCCGGATCGCGAGTATATGAACATTAAAATAACATAAAAATAAAAGATGAACTTATATCATTAATGCATAAGTTTTATTTGTGGGGATAAAGCAGGTGCACCAAGTGGTTTATTAGTATTGTTTTTTATATTATTAAACATACTATTACAAGGAGGGGAATTCATGAAATCTTTTATGGCAAAGACCGAAGAAGTTGATAGAAAGTGGTATGTAATAGACGCTGAAGGAAAAGTTTTGGGTAGAATGGCCAGCGAGATAGCAAAGATTTTAAGAGGCAAAAACAAGCCTATATATACACCTCATGTAGATACAGGCGATTTTGTCATAGTAATAAATGCAAGTAAGGTTGTTTTAACAGGGAATAAATTAGACCAAAAATTATACAGACGACACTCTCAACATCCCGGCGGCTTAAAGGAAATACCATATAGAAAAATAATGGCCGAGAAGCCCGAATTTGCCGTATATCAAGCGGTAAAAGGAATGCTTCCTAACAACCCGTTGGGCAGAAAAATGCTCAAAAAACTAAAAGTATATAAGGGCTCTGAACATGGACATCAGGCACAAATGCCTGAAGCGTTAGAGCTCAATATATAGAAAGGGAAGGAGGAAGTAATTATGGCTAAAGTGCAATATTACGGAACAGGAAGAAGAAAAAATTCCGTTGCCAGGGTAAGACTATTACCCGGTGATGGGAAAATTACTATAAATACCAGAGATATAGATAATTATTTTGGTATGGAAACCCTAAAATTAATTGTTAGACAGCCATTAGTGCTTACAAATACAGTGCAAAGGTTTGATATTATAGTTAAGGTCAACGGAGGCGGTTATACCGGTCAGGCAGGTGCGATAAGACACGGAATATCAAGGGCACTTTTGGAAGCTGACAAAGGGCTAAGACCTATGCTTAAAAAAGCGGGCTTTTTAACCAGAGACTCAAGGATGAAGGAAAGAAAGAAATACGGACTCAAAAAAGCAAGAAAAGCATCGCAATTTAGTAAGAGATAATATTATACAGATATCAAACACCAGGTTGAGAACGGCTTGGTGTTTTTTGATTTTTAAGATAAAGACAGGTGTGTTATTATAAGAAAAAGGGTAATTTAAGTTTTAATTTACGATCCGATTGTTTTCAGGATAACATTATGATATTATAATGATAAACAAACTCAAAGGAGGTTATCATGATTAATATTAGACCTGTTTCGGATTTAAGAAATAAGTTTCCGGAAATTGAGGATTTGGTTATTGTAAACGATAAGCCGGTTTTTTTAACCAAAAACGGTTACGGAACAATGGTTCTTTTAAGTCTTGAGCAATATTCTGCTTTGACTGATGAAGTAGAACTCAAACTAGATGAAGCCGACAAGGGTGCAAAACTGTCCAATAAGCGTTTTACCGGTGAAGAAGTTTTTGATAGGGTAAGGAAACGCATCAATGGATAATAAAAAACACAAATTGCAAATTCTGCCACTTTTTGAGGAAGATTTAAATGAAATAGTTGGCTATATTACATTTAAATTAAAGAATCCAGCCGCAGCAAATGATTTAGTAGATGAGATTGAGGAAGCAATTGATAACCGCTTGACTAACCCTAAATCCTTTGAACCTTTTCAATCAGTTAAAAAACGTGAACACCAATATTATAGAATAAGGGTAAGGAACTTCACCGTTTTTTATGTTGTTATTGATGATATAATGGAAATACGGCGTATTCTTTATAGTCGCCGGGATTTAACAAAACTTTTGTAATCGATGAGGCTACCTTAATGGAATTAACCCGATTAAGTTAGACATTTTTACACATAAACTGTTATTGCCAGACATGTAAGATTATTAACTTAACCTAAAAGCAATGATTTATCAAAGGTTTGTGGCGATTGAACTAAAATATAAAAACGTAACCCAATTCTCAAAAAGATAATATATATAGATACAAAGCACCAGGTTGGAAATGGCTTGGTGTTTTTTATATTCATTTTGCATATGATAAAAATAATAATCCCGGTATTGACGTACGCTATAACGCACGGTAGAATTGAATAAAGGAGATGATTGTAATGAACGCCATTAGTGCAACAAAGGCAAGAGAAAATTTATATCAACTAATATCTGATGTTAATGCTGATAATAATGCTGTTATTATTACTAATAATCGCGGGAAAAATGCAGTGATTATATCTGAAGATAATTGGAATGCAGTACAGGAAACTCTATATATAATGTCAGTACCTGGTTTGGCCGAGTCTATCATCGAAGGAGGTAAAGAGGTCCTTGAAGATTGCTTAGGAGAGGACGAGGTGAATTGGTAAATGTACCGAATTGTATATACAAAACAAGCTGGGAAGGATATTGAGCTTCTTAAAGGAGCTGGCTTACCAAAGAAAGCCAAGGAATTAATTGAAATTATTAGGGTTAATCCATTTAAAATCCCGCCTATTTACGAGGATTTAGTTGGTAATTTAGATGGGTTTTATTCAAGAAGGATCAATATCAAACATAGGCTAATTTATCAAGTCCATAGGGAAAAGATTAAAACTGATGGCATTGAATATGAAGGAACTGTAAAAATCGTCCGCATGTGGACACATTACGAAGGTATTAAATAAAGAAGAAATATATTCACACACGAATAGCAATTATACGATAAGAATGGTTACTGCTTAGCCCTATAAACATTGAATTATCAAGGATTGTGCTGGTTATGCAAAGACCTGAGAATAATGAAGTTGAGTATATTTCTTTTGATGAAGTAAAGAAAAGAATATTATAAGAATGGAGGGGACTTAATGAAGATAGTTATGCTGGATGGATATACGATAAACCCCGGAGATATGAGTTGGGATTGGTTGCATGAATTGGGAGAAGTAACGATTTACGATAGGACACCGGCTGAAAAGGTGACAGAACGAATAGGGGATGCGGAAATTGTTTTATGCAACAAAGTACCTGTAAGGAAAGATAACATATATTCCGCTCCGAATCTTAAGTACATAGGGGTTATGGCTACGGGCTACAATGTGATAGATGTCGAGGCAGCCAAGGAAAGGGGCATAGTCGTTACAAATATTCCTACCTATGGAACGGATTCCGTTGGACAATTTGCTATAGCATTGCTACTGGAAATATGCCATCACATCGGACATCACAGTGATGAGGTTCAAAAAGGCAGATGGGAGAAAAATCCGGACTGGTGTTTCTGGGACTACCCTCTTATCGAATTAGCGGGTAAAACCATGGGTATCATAGGTTTTGGGCGTATAGGGCAGGCAACGGGGAGAATGGCCCAGGGTCTGGGGATGAATGTTTTATTCAATAATAGTTCAGGCAATAAGGACTTGGAATCTGAGACATGCAGATATGCATCTTTGGACGAATTATATGAAAAATCAGATGTCATATCTTTGCATTGCCCATTATTCCCTTCCACTTTTGGCATGATAAACAAAGATTCAATTGCTAAAATGAAAGACGGAGTAATCATACTGAACAATTCAAGAGGCCAACTGATAGTAGAAGAAGATTTGAGGGATGCATTGAACAGCGGTAAGGTATATGCCGCAGGGATTGATGTGGTTTCTGAAGAACCCATTAAGAGTGACAACCCCTTATTGAATGCAAAGAACTGTATTATAACACCTCACATTTCATGGGCTCCAACAGAATCCCGTATAAGGCTCATGGGGCATATAGAAGAAACATTAAAAGCATTTTTAGATGGGAAACCTATAAACGTGGTGAACAAATAATAAACAAAGATGATGAAGTTTACATATAATAGCGTTTCATCTGCAGCGGCGATCTTTGGCCGCCATTTATGAGGAAAAGAGTGTACCAAATGAATAAAATAGTCATAGCACCGGATTCCTACAAAGGGACATTAAGTGCCGTTAAAATATGCGAAATAATAAATGAGGAAATTATTAAAGTATTCCCTGAATGCCAGGTGATATCTGTGCCTATTGCAGACGGCGGTGAAGGGACAGTGGATTCGTTTCTTATGGCCGTTAGCGGTAAGAAGGTATATACAGAAGTTGCAGGTCCGTATTTTGAAAGCATAAACTCATATTACGGTCTTATTGATGACGGCAAAACAGCTATAATTGAAATGGCGGCGGCAGCCGGGCTTCCTATGGTCAACGGCCGTGAAAACCCGTCAAAAACAACTACATACGGGGTAGGGGAATTGATACTCCATGCTGCTAATGCCGGAGCTAAAAAAATAATAATAGGCCTGGGAGGCAGCTGTACTAATGATGGAGGATGCGGTCTTTTGGCTGCCCTCGGGGCAAAATTTTTAGACAGAAATAATGAAACCTTTATTCCGGTGGGAGGGACATTAGAAAAGATAGTCTCTATAGACACATCTGCAATGGACGAAACCTTGCATGACATAAAAATTTATGCAATGTGTGATGTTACGAATCCCTTATATGGACCTAAGGGTGCCGCATATATATTTGCCCTTCAAAAAGGTGCGGATGAAGAAATGGTGAGGCTTTTGGACAAGAACTTGCAGGTCTTTGGAGATTTGATTGAAGAAATACCCGGTAAAGAAGGCATTACAATGCTTCCGGGTGCCGGGGCTGCCGGGGGCCTGGGTGCGGGACTCAATGGACTTATTGACGTGCCATTAGTATCAGGGATAGATATGATACTCAAAACCATTAAGTTTGATGAAATAATAGAAAATGCAAACCTTATAATAACCGGTGAAGGTCAGATTGATGGGCAAAGCCTGGAGGGGAAAGTGATATATGGTGTATCTAAATATGCTAAGAATAGGAACATTCCACTTTGTGTAATTTCAGGCCAGGCCTTGGATGAACAGCTAAGTAATTATGATAATCTTGGGATTTCAGGAATATTTACTATAAATAGAAAAGCTGTTTCCTTTTCAGTATCAAAAGATTATGTGGAAGAGAATTTAAGGCATACTGTCAGGAATATAATGACGTTTATAAGAGATATAAAAAACACTAATTATTAGCTCTATTTTTACAGAATTTGTTTCCCTTATTGAAAATCAGGTGAAATTTAAGGACGTTTCCATTAAGAAAACGCCCTGAATAATCAAGTATTTAGATTTATCATTACCGGTATAAAACTTTATCGGTAATGTCCTTTACTGAGCTGCAACCGGTTAGAATCATTGCGGCTTTCAAATCAGCAGATATATTGTCTATGAGCATTTTTACCCCTTCGGCTTGCCCACCGAATGCAGCCGGAACGAAAGGCCTCCCGATTAGAACTGCATCCGCCCCTAAGGCTATCATTTTCAGTACATCTGTACCGCTCCTTATACCGCCGTCGGCTAAAACAATTATCCTGCCTTTAACTCTTTTAGCTATTTCCGGTAGCACATCTGCCACCCCGGGGGTATGGTCTAAGGCTCTGCCCCCATGGTTTGACACGACAATAGCCGCTACCCTGGCCTCTATTGCCATCTCTGCCTCATCAACAGTCATAATTCCCTTTAGAATAAAAGGCAGATTAGTGCTTGTAGTTATCTTTTTAATATCCTCCATTGTTTTTGGGCTGACCGGTTTCCCATGGAGGGCAAGGGTTACAAGACCCGCTGCATCAATATCCATACCGATAGCAAAGGCCCCGGCTTCCTCTGATATTTTTATCTTTTTAACAAATTCTTCATATCCCCAGGGCTTAATTACAGGGATTCCATTTCTGTCTGTTTTTTGTAGTTCCCGTAAGTTGATCTTAAGAAGAGAATCATCGGCTCCGTCACCCACCATTGGGTAAATGCCCCCCTGTATACAGCCTTCATTTATCCAGGATATATATTCTTCTTCAGAGAATTTTCCACCCATGTTAAAGGCTGTCCCTGCCACGGGTGCGGCAAAAACGGGAATACTCATTTTTTTTCCGAAAAGTTCTACAGATGTATCCGGATTTTTACTATTATGCATCACTCTCATATTGAGTTTATATCTTTTCAAAGACTCTACATTTTCCATAAAGGATTCCCCAGTCCCTTTGCCACCCATCCCCGGGACTTCGCCTGCACACGCTTTGCCATTACATATGGGACATACTCTGCAGGAACCGTTTAGGTTAATCTTTGCCTGCTTCAAAACCTCCGAATATTTCATTATAAGACCTCCGTATTTAAAAAATAGATCATCCGAAAAGATTATACGTGTTAAACCCTTTTTCAAATTAAATCATAAAAATCCGTAAAGATTAGGGTTTTTAGTGCCTAATGCCGGATGCGATGGATTATAATGGTTATTTAAAGTTGATGTAAGAAAAGATGAAATAAAAAAAGATACAGAAATTAATGGGGCATCTTTATCTTTTCATAACTTTAATGTTTGTAGTAACCATTGTATAGGACAGGCTTAAGGTTAATAATGCAGTTAAATAGGGGCTGACATTATGCCTAATAGACAGTATAGCAGCGGCGGCCATAATACCTCCGGCTACCGTTATTGGAACACCGATATAATAGTTTACGGTTTTAGAAACATTAAACCTGGCCAGTCTATAGGCACCTGATAGTATATAAATGATGGCTAAAGCACTTCCATACATATAGATGCTGTTTAATGAAAGAGACCATAGAAGTATTGCAGGGGCAACGCCAAAGGATACCAAATCAGCTAAAGAATCCAATTCTTTGCCTAATTCAGTGACTATATCTAATTTGCGTGCTATCTTGCCATCAAGTCTATCTAATAGTGTTCCTATCAAAATGAAACCTGCTGCCAAAATATATTCGTTAGAAAAAATAAAAAGCAGGGAAAAGCAGCCCATGGACAGATTCATTAATGTTATCATATTTGCATAATTATACCTGGGTTTGACTTCTAAATTTGTATCATCAGTTGCCTGTTTCATTGTTCAACACCCCAATTATTGATTTTCCACCCTTTACTTTATCACCGACATTTATTTTTATGTCAATTTTATTGGATGGTATTATTAGTTCCGTGCAGGAACCAAATTTTATTAAGCCAAATGAACTGCCTTGTTCTAAATAATCATCTAATTTTACCCAATCAACTATTCTTCGTGCTATAAAACCTGTTATTTGAATGATTATAATATCTAAATTGTTGCATTTCATACCGATGATATTTCTTTCATTTAATTCAGAAGCATGGCTCTTAAAAGCTGGAAAGAATTTGCCCGGTATATATTCTTTGTAATATACTGTTCCAGACAATGGTACCCGGTTTACATGAACATTAAAAAGCGACAAGAATATTGACACCTTATAGGCTTCACACTTCAATGTCTCATCGTATTCCATTTTTTTTATGTCTATTATTTTTCCATCGGCAGGGGATAGAATATTTTTTTCGTTGGTTTCAATGCTTCTTGGCGGGTTTCTGAAAAAATAAGCAATAAATGCAGTAATAAACAGAATTATTATAGCAATATAAGGATATGCTAATGCTACAATGCTTGTGCAGATAATTCCTATAAAAATATAAGGAATACCTTCCGGTGATATAATAAGGTTTCTCATGGCTCCTCCGTCTGCAGCATTTGTAGACTTATCTTTCCTTTCAAGTCTTAGATGATGCAACAATGTTCTATATAAACCCATTATACTTACTTTTCGTAAACTTTACCAGCGAATTATTTAGTATTTTAAAAGTGACGGAAATGGTCTATGCATAAAACTGCCATTCATAAACTATATATAGAATATTAGGCATTATGGAATATGGTGATAACTATAGTTTGTACTAAATAACCAGACACCATTTTATGAATTAATCAGAGTTTGAGGTTGGCTGCTATGTCAAGATTTAAAATGTATAGAATTCAATTACTTGAATATATGGTTTTGTTTGCACTTTTTCTATTTAAGGCATCACTATTTTATATTTTGATTGAAAATGGATACTCGGGTGCGAGACTTAGTCTACTAAGTCTGATTTATATAATACCGATTATTGCAATCGCAAATACGCTAAGAGGCATAAAGCAGTTCGTCTCCATTTTGATATTCTATACTGTGATTTCTTTGACAATGTTCGCTGATGTTATATATTTTAAATACTTTAACGCATTGACATCTATTACTCTGCTAAAACAAATCAATCAGTTAACTGCAATAGGAGATAGCATTTCTTATGTGGTAAAGCCTATTAACTTTCTTATTATTGGTGATATAATCCCCTTAATTTTATTCTATATATTCCTTCATAAGTATAAAATAAAAAATTATTTGCATTTTAAAGGTAAAAGCAAAATTATCTTTAGTATTTTGTCTGTAGCCATAATAATTTTTTTAATAAAAACCATGGATAAAGATTCGTACAGCCAGGAATTTTTTACTTATCACATATCAGATGTATATTCAGTTTTGTTTGCAGAACCCGATGAAGATATTGTTGATGTTGATAAAATGATAAAGGAATCAATAATAAGAACAGTAAATAAAGAAAAAGATTTATATGGAGTAGCAAAGGGCAGGAACATCATTACAATACAAGTAGAAGGGCTGCAGTATTTTGTAATAAACAAAGAGTATGAAGGTCAGGAAATAACACCCAGTATAAACAATTTGATAAAAAATGATTCCCTTTATTTTGATAGGTATTACCAGCTCTTAGGCAGAGGTAATACTTCCGATGCAGAATTTGTGTCCCATAATTCATTATATCCGGCTATGGACGGCCAAACTTACATAAAGTATTACGACAATATATACTATGGATTGCCTTGGATATTAAAAGAAAACGGTTTTAGCGCCACGGCATTGCATGGGTATAAGGCATCCTTTTGGAACAGGAATAGAGCATATATATATCAAGGGTTTGACAGATATTATAACGGTGATGCCGATTATTTGATAAGCAATCCCATAATAGGTTTTGGCATAAATGACAGCGAATTTTTTGCTCAGTCTCTTAATTACGTCAAATCACTAAAAAAACCTTATTATGCATTTTTGATCACCCTATCGAGCCATCATCCCTATAATATGAACGATATGTACAAAAAAATTAAACTTAATCCAAAACATGAAAATACGTTATTCGGCAAATATATACAGGCTATAAACTTTGCAGATTCCGCTCTTGGAGAATTCATAAATGGCTTAATAAATGAAGGTCACTATGAAAATGCAATGATAAATATTTATGGAGATCACTTCGGGCTGTCTTTGAATGAAAAAAATAAAAATTATATGACCAAATACTTAGGCTATGAGTATAATTTTGATGAGATGATGCGTGTTCCTTTGATAATACATATTCCAAGATCGGGTATCAGACGTAAAATCAGTGTTACGGGATCTCAATTGGATTTCTTGCCTACAGTGTTAAATTTAATAGGCATAGAAAATAAGAAAGGTATTATGCTTGGCCAGGACTTGGTAAACGCAAAGGAGGGAATTGCTGCTGAACAGACGTATATGCAAAAAGGTTCGTTTATTAAAGGTGATGTCGTTTTTCTTATGTCTAGGGACGGGTTATTTAAAAATAGCCGGGCTTGGAAAATAAGTACAAGGGAATCTATTGATTTAAGCCAATGCAGGAAGGATTACGAGATGATCATTAAACAAATAAACCAATCCGACTATATACTGAAAAATAATGTTTTAAGGAAGTACTTCCCTGAAAGAGTTGTTACTGACAAAACTGAAAAGACCCCTATGCAATATATTATTCCGGAAAAGTATATTATATCTATTCACGGTTCAAAAGAGACTTTAGATGATACAGCCTTAGCCGGTCATAATTTTATAGAATTAGAATTTGGTTGGTTATCCGGCAATTTGACAGCAAAAAGCCTTGTGAAAATGAATGTAGAAGGCCTGGTTAAATGGTTATGCGATCATAAGGATATTTGCATCATCACTGATATAAAAAATAACAATATCGAAGCGTTAAGATTAATAAAGGATAAATATCCTGAAATAGCACATCAGATTATCCCACAGATATATAGGATTGACGAGTTTATTCCCGTTCAGGGATTTGGATATGAGAATATTATTTTGAACCTTTGTGGCAGCAATTATTCCAATGACGAAATATTGGATTTTATAAAAAGGCATAAGGTTTTTGCCGTTGTACTGCCCGTTGATGCAATACACGATGAATTGATAGAAAATCTAAAAAAGGAATATACATTTATATACGTCCGTGCCGGTAGTGAACCCGCAGTAATTAACGGTTTATGGGAGAGGGGGGTAGATGGATTTTTTGTTGATACTTTGGTACCATCGGGTAATTAGTCATGGGTATATGAACCAATAGTTTTTATTCACCCCTTCAGGGGGTTCAGTTGAACAAATAATGTTACAAAAACGCTTTTGTTCTGTAGCATTATTTTGTTCTATTTATAGATAATAATATAGCTTTCAATTATAATAGTCTTGTAGTCAACTAATTGGATTAATGGCAAATACGAATAATCACTAGGGGTGATATAGTGAAACCGGTTATAGGTATAACATCTAATTTTAAGAAAAACGGCAGGCTGAACTGTACGCTGAACCAAGATTATGTTTGTGCTGTAAATAATGCGGGGGGCATAGCTATAATTTTACCTATCATTACAGATGAACATCTATTAGACGATTATATTCAAACGGTAGATGGTTTGATTTTCAGTGGAGGGGAGGATATATCTCCTTTGCTTTATGCTGAAAATGCTATAAAGGAGATAGGTACGGTATGTCTGGATAGAGATAAATGTGAGATGGGGCTGTTTAATCGCGCTTTTGCAAGGAAGCTTCCGGTATTAGGTATTTGCAGGGGAATGCAACTAATTAATGTAGCATTGGGGGGAACCCTTTACCAGGATATAAAGACACAAACAGATAATTCTTTGGAACACCGCTCAAAGGAAGAAGTTGTAATGAAGCCCTTTCATAAGGTTAAGGTTTTGGAAGACAGTAAACTTTATAAGATGATAGAACAAAAAGAATTTGGGGTTAACTCATTTCATCACCAGTCTTTGAAAGATATCGGTAAAGGTTTGAAAGTAACAGCTTTTTCTCCGGATAGGGTTATAGAAGGTATTGAATCAACGAATACGGATTTCCTTATAGGTCTGCAGTGGCACCCGGAAAAATTGATTAATGATTATCCGATGTTTGAAAACATATTTAGGGATTTTATTATGGCATGTATAAATAAAAACTAATCTTTAAAATTTGTCGCTCTTGGTGCGACCTAATGCTTCGTTCAAAAAGTTATCCTATATATAATAAAAAATTAGGAGGGTAACGATATGAAAAAGGGATTAACGGAATTGGTTTTTATTATTGACAGGAGCGGCTCTATGTGCGGTCTTGAAAGCGATACCATTGGCGGTTACAATGCGATGCTTAATAAGCAAAAAGGCGAACCGGGTGAAGCTATAATAACAACGGTGTTATTTGATGACAGATATGAAATATTGCATGATCGAATTAACCTAATCGGAATAAAACCTCTGACAAATAAAGAGTATTATACCAGAGGCACCACTGCACTGTTAGACGCAATCGGGAAAACAATAAACAAAATCGTGAATGTGCAAAGAAACACAAAAGAGGATGAGCAGGCCGAGAACATTGTTTTCGTTATAACCACTGACGGTATGGAAAATGCAAGCAGGGAATACAGTTATAAGAAGGTTCGCAAATTAATCGAACATCAAAAGTCAAGGTATGGATGGGAGTTCATTTTCTTAGGTGCTAACATTGATGCTGAGGATACGGCGGAACGTTTTGGAATCGGTAGAGATAGAGCAGCGAATTATAATGCGGATAAAGAAGGAACTCTGCTTAATTATGAAGTGATTAGTGAAACAGTAAGTTATCTGCGATCCAACCGTGCTATTTCCGGTGATTGGAAAAAGCGTATTGACGAGGACTTTAAAGAACGCGGCAATAAAAAATAAAACTTAGGGGGTTAAACAATGGTTTCTCACAGGGATTTGGTAGAAGGCATTTCTTTTAGCGGTGGGGGTGCTAAAAACGTACTAAAAAAGTCGCTTATATCGAAAAATGAGGGTTGGGAAGATTATGTTATGAGGTATTTTGAGGTTGGGGAGGGAGGTTGTTCTCCAAAACATATTCATCCAT
Source organism: uncultured Clostridiaceae bacterium (assembly GCA_964593485.1). GTDB lineage: Bacteria > Bacillota > Clostridia > Lutisporales > Lutisporaceae > JAAYKT01. The sequence goes on along the minus strand of CAZQHS010000026.1, from coordinate 453 downwards.
GGCCTCATATTGTATACGTCTTGGGTGGAGAAGGCATCATCGAAATAGACGGTATAAATCATGATATCAAGGAAGGCTCCTATGCTTTTATACCTGTTGACACGGAACACCAATTTCTTAATTCCGGTTCGGACAACTTAACATTTATTTGTATTGTGCCACCTGAAGGTGACTAAGCTATTGTATAGGTATATTTTAGGGAGGGTGTACACCCTCCCTATGCGTTTTGGTTCACGGGAAAAAAAATAAATGTTTGGTTTAATCGCTACAAACATTTATTACCACTTGCAATCGCTTCTTTTTAGTATTATTATATTTGTGCAAGCACATCAGATCCATTGCGGAGTTTTCTTTAAACAAAAATTAAATATTTACATAAAAAAACCTATATTTATGTACTAGGCTAAATTTGTGCATAATTTTTGCATGGGCTAATAAGGGGGGTATAAGGGT
>CAZQHS010000025.1:0-17695 GCA_964593485.1 uncultured Clostridiaceae bacterium | reverse complement strand
CACCTCGCTCCCAACGCTCGGGTAGAGTTTTGTTTTTTTACAAAACTCTTTACTGCAATCTTGTTATAACATGGCAATTATATCATAGGTTAAAATATCATGCAATAATCAGAATTTTATTGATTTTCCTTTAATTCTTCCAATATATCTAATTCTTCTTTGCTAAGTAAAGCCTTTTTAATCAAATCTGGTCTTTTTATATATGTTCTTTTTATAGATTCCTCTTTTCTCCACTTTTCAATATTTGCGTGGTGTCCCGTTAGTAATATGTCAGGAACTTTAAAACCTAAAAATTCAGCCGGCCGTGTATATTGGGGATATTCAAGCAAACCGTCACTAAAAGTCTCGTTGCAATGAGATTCTTCTTCCTTTAAAACTCCTGGGACTAATCTTGCTACTGAATCTACTATTGCCATAGCAGCTATTTCACCGCCGGTTAAAACAAAATCTCCCAAAGACACTTCTTCGTCAACGATATTATCAATAACTCTTTCATCTATTCCCTCATAATGCCCGCATATTATTGCAATGTTTTCATTTTTTAAAAGTGACTTGGCTTTTATCTGGTCAAATACTTTACCTTGGGGGCTCATGAGAAGCACATATGGTTTTTCTCCAATATCCTCTTTTATAAAATCCAAAGCGGTAAAAATGGGCTGGCATTGCAAAACCATGCCAAGGCCTCCCCCATATGGATAGTCATCCACTCGCCTATGCTTATCATTAGAAAAATCACGTATGTTATGCAATCGGATTTTTATGATTTCTTTCTCTGCTGCCCTTCCGATTATACTTTCACCCAGCACTTTTTCAAACATCCCCGGAAATAGGGTAAGAATATCAAATCTCATTTATATCAGCCCTTCCGGCAACTCCACAATTATTCTTTTCTCTTCAATGTTTAGCTCTTTAAATATGCTTTTTAATGCAGGAATCAAGATTTCCTTGTCCTTATCTTTAACAATATACACATCATTACTTCCGGTTTGTAACACGTCTTTGACTATGCCTAAGTATTGTTCTTTGGTTGTATACACCTTTGCACCTATAATATCGCAAATAAAGTACGCACCCTTAGGCAACTTTACCGCGTCTTTTCTGTGAACCTTTACGTATTTATTCCGATAAAGGTTTGCAGACTCAATATTGTCTATTCCTTTTAACTTAATTATAACCATATTGTTCAGGTACTTGGTGTATTCAATATTTAATTTATGACATTCATCATTTTTTTCAATATAGATTTCATTCAAATCGCTAAATCTATTCTTATCATCAGTCAAAGGGTATACCTTTAATTCTCCCTTGATACCATAAGTATTGGTGATTTGTCCTATACTGATATACTCTAACATAAAAACACCTGCCCTATGATAATACAAGGCTTTGCAAAATAACCCGGACTCCTTGTATTATTATAGTATTTCCATAATAACCTTTTTATCTGTTTTTGCAGCGGCAGATTTGACTACTGTTCTAATCGCTCTTGCTATTCTGCCCTGCCTTCCTATGACTTTTCCCATATCCTCGGGAGCTACAGTTAACTCATAAATTACTGATTTTCCGGATTCTATTTCTTTTACCCTGACTTCATCCGGTTTATCTACAAGAGCTTTTGCCATAACTTCAATCAATTCTTTCATAGTAAACACTCCTATCGGAATACTATCCTATTATACCTGTTTTTTTGAATAATGATTTTACTGTTTCTGAAGGTTTCGCACCGGTCTTAAGCCACTTTTCAGCTTTTTCTTCATCTATCTTTAATTCTATAGGTTCTTTGATAGGATTATAGTATCCTATTTCCTCAATAAACCTGCCATCTCTTGGGGATCTTGAATCGGTAACAACCACCCTATAAACAGGTGCTTTTTTTGCCCCTATTCTCTTCAGTCTGATTCTAACTGCCATTTTTTCACCTCCTATCACAGTTATATGTTTAATTAAAGAAAGGTAATTTTCTCTTCCCTTTTTTATAATCCTTTCCCATATCAGAAAATTGTTTGAACATTTTTTTGGTTTGTTCAAAATTTTTGATAACTTTGTTTACGTCTTGAATACTGCTTCCACTACCCATTGCTATTCTTTTCCTTCTACTTGAGTTAATTACAGAAGGCTCTTGACGTTCTTTTTTCGTCATGGATTTTATTATGGCCTCGATCTTGACCAACTCTTTATCATCCACTTCTATATTTTTAAGTTTTCCCATTCCGGGGATCATATCAACTATTTGGCTTAAAGGTCCCATGTTTTTCATTTGTTGAAGCTGTTCCAAAAAATCTTCGAAAGTAAATTGTTGGCTTCTAATCTTTTTTTCCAATTCTAAAGCTTTTTTCTCATCTATAGTGGATTGTGCCTTTTCAATTAAACTGAGCATATCCCCCATTCCAAGAATTCTTGAAGCCAATCTGTCGGGATGGAAAGGTTCCAAATCACTTAATTTTTCACCTGTGCCTATATATTTAATGGGTTTACCTGTTACTGCTTTGATTGATAATGCAGCACCACCTCTTGTATCCCCATCTAACTTTGTAAGAATTACCCCGTCTATACCTAATTTTTCATCAAAGCTTAATGATACATTCACTGCATCTTGACCTGTCATGGAATCAACAACTAAAATTATTTCATGAGGCTTCACACTTTCTTTGATACCTATCAATTCATTCATTAATTCCTCATCAATATGAAGTCGACCCGCCGTATCTATTATTACCAAATCATTACCGTTTTTTACGGCAAATTCCATGGCTGCCTTGCTTATGTTAACGGGTTTTAATTTATCCCCAAGGGAAAAAACATCCACTCCCACTTGTTCTCCAACCACATGAAGCTGTTTAATGGCGGCAGGCCTATAAACATCACAGGCAACCAGCAGGGGTTTTTTACCTGTCTTTTTTAAGTTCAAACCCAATTTGGCACATGTAGATGTCTTTCCTGCTCCCTGAAGCCCAATCATCATTATAACCGTCGGTGGTTTAGAAGACAGTGTGATTTTGCTTTGGGCGGAACCCATCAGCTTGGTTAACTCATCATTTACGATTTTTATTACATGCTGTCCCGGAGTAAGGCTTTCCATCAGTTCTGCACCGATTGACCTTTCGGTTACTTTATTTATAAAATCTTTTACAACTTTATAATTAACATCAGCTTCAAGTAAAGCAACCCTGACTTCTCTCATTGCTTCCTTTACATCTTTTTCATTGAGTTTTCCGCTTCCTCTTAATTTTTTAAGTGTTGCTTGAAGTTTATTAGTTAAACCTTCAAAGGCCATTTAAAAACCTCCGTATTATTCATATTAGGTCCTTTAATATGTTTTTTATTGCTAATAGTCTTTTTTTCATACCTTCATCTGTAGATTCATGATTTAAGATTTGTTCTATTTCCGAATTAGCCTTTTTTAATAATGAATCCTGCTTAATAAATCTATCTATAAGTTTTAATTTTTCTTCGTATCCTTGTAGTGCGTTTTCCGCTCTTTTTAAAGCATCATATACACCTTGACGGCTGATTTTGGTGATCTCTGATATTTCGCCGAGAGAAAAATCATGATTGTAGTACATATCCATAATATTTTTTTGATTCTCAGTCAATAACTCACCATAAAAATCCATCAGCAAAGATTTATATACTAAATCATCTTTCATATTTACCTCGTTTATGTGATAGAGAAAATACACTGTAAAGGTATTAACCCTTACAGTGGTATTCTATAGGAATTTTTTTTCCCTGTCAACTGTTTTTATGAAATCTCATTCCGAAAACAAAGCTTCTACAAATTCCTCCGGTTTAAAATCCTGCAAGTCATCTATTTGTTCTCCCACGCCAATCAGCTTTACAGGTATTCCCAATTCTTCTTTAATAGCTACTACTATACCGCCTTTTGCTGTGCCGTCAAGCTTGGTTAATATAATTCCGTCAATATGGGAAACTTCTTTAAATGCTTTTGCTTGGGCTATAGCATTTTGTCCCGTTGTAGCATCTAAAACTAAAAGAATCTCTTTATGAGCCTCCGGATACTCTCTGTCAGCAATTCTTATTATTTTTTTTAGCTCTTCCATGAGATTTTTTTTGTTGTGAAGTCTGCCGGCTGTGTCGCAGATTACTACATCAATTTTTTTGGACTTTGCAGAACTGATAGCATCATAAAGGACAGCCGCAGGGTCAGCTCCTTGCCGGTGTTTTATCATATCTACTTTTATTCTGTTACTCCATACTTCAAGTTGCTCCATGGCCGCTGCTCTGAAAGTATCTCCAGCAGCTATTAGCACTTTCTTGCCTGATTCTTTCAGCCTGTAAGCTATTTTCCCGATTGAGGTAGTCTTGCCTACTCCGTTAACACCGATAACTATAATTACCTTTGGATAAAGATTATTATCTTGCTTTAATCCTTCATCTAAAATCTTTAAGATTTCCTGTTTCAGTATTTGAATAATATTTGCAGGTTCATTTACTTTTTCTTCTTTTACCCGTGCTTTTATGCTATCGATTATATCCATAGTTGTTTTTATACCAATATCTGCGGATATCAATATTTCTTCCAATTCGTCATATACTTCATTGTCTATAATGTTAAAACCATGGAAAACATTATTAATTCTACTTGTTAAGTTCTTTCTTGTTTTTGACAATCCGTTTTTAAGTTTTTCAAAAAAATTTAAGCGGGAATTATCCAAATTACATCCTCCTATTTTAGCTTACTTTATCTTCAAGTTTTACAGATAACAACATGGACGCACCTGTATCTTCCATACTGACTCCGTACAAGCAATCTGCAGCTTCCATACTTCCCTTTCTATGAGTAATTATGATAAATTGTAAATCACGGGAAAGTTCTTTTAAATATGTGGCATACCGAATAACATTGGAGTCATCTAAAGCTGAGTCGATTTCATCTAAAACACAAAAAGGAATAGGCTTCATTACCAATATTCCGAATAATAATGCAATTGCAGTAAGAGCTCTCTCGCCTCCGGACATCAACATCAAATTCTGCTGCTTTTTATTAGGGGGTTTTACTATAATATCTATACCTGATTCTAATATATTATCTTTATCCGTTAAAACAACCTGTGCCGACCCGCCCCCGAAAAGCTTTACGAACACATCATTAAAGTTTTTATTTATAATTTGAAACTCGTTTAAAAACTTTCTTTTCATATAATTAGTTATTTCATCTATTATAGTATTTAAAGAATCTTTTGCAGTTATTAAATCATTTAGCTGATCTTTTAAAAAACTGTACCGAGTGTTCAGTCTTTCATGCTCCTCTACTGCATTAACGTTAACAGTACCCAAATCCTTGATTTTTTCTTTTAATTCCTCTATTCTTTTTGCAGACTGACTGATATTAAGCCTTTCGATTTTATAAGATAGAGCTTTTGTATAGTTCAATTCATATGTGTCAAAAAGCTTAAACTCTAAATTTTCTACTTCCATTTCATACTTATTTTTTTGCAAACCTACTTTATATAAATTGTTTTGTAAAACTGATATCTCCGTTTGGCAATCTTTTATTTTAATTTCTATAGACCCAAGTTCCTCGAATTGTTTTATTTTATTTTCTTCGGTTATTTTTAATTCATCCTGCATGGTTAATAGATTATTATTCAGGCTTATTGTTTTAACACTTAATTCATTTTCTTTGGTCTGATTATCACTTAGATCAATTTTGGCTTTGTCAATGGAAGCCTGATTATTATTGATTTTTTCTATAATTGTTTTTTCATTAATCATTGAATTATTCAATGTTTTTATCAATGTGCCTTTTTCTTGCTTTAATTCTGCTTCTTTAATTTTAAACCCGGTAAGGTTTTTCGTATAAATATCTCTGTCAGTTTTGGTGGACTTGATTTCTTCCTCCAATTCCCGGATTTCCATCAATATTTTTTTATTTTCTTCTTCTGCCGCTTTTAGTTCGTCTTCTTTAATATTTACTAATTGATTGCACTTGTTTCTTTCTATGATTAGTTCTTCTATTTCTTTATCAGCTATCTCCATCTTTGATTTTAATAAATCCAAATCCTTGTCCATATAATCTAATTTGTTTTTCAAACTTGTATAATCTATATTTAACTCCTGTAATATTTCTGCCAAGCCGTTAATCTTATTATTTTGCAATAACAATTCATTTTTCTCTTCTTTAACAGTGCATTCGTATGTTTCAAATTCTTTTTTGATTGAATTATACTCTTCTTTTAATGCAGCTAACTGGGTTTTTCTTGTGAGAATGGCTCCCGTATAAGTGTTCTTGCTGCCACCTGTAATTGCTCCTCCCACACTTATTATATCCCCATCCAGAGTAACCGTTTTTATTTCATAGTTACTGTTTCTTCCTAATTTTATTGCTGTATTTATATCTTCTACAACAGCTATCCGACCAAGCAAATAATAAAAGATGTTTTTAAATTTTTCATCAAACCGGACTAGGTCCGTTGCAATACCGATAAACCCGGGTATTTTTAACTTTTCCAACTCTTTGGGGTTAACTTGCCTTTGTTTAATTGAACTTATAGGCAAAAAAGTAGCTCTTCCCAAATTATTCTTTTTCAAATATTCAATCAATCTTTTTGCATCGTCTTCAGAGTCAGTCACAATATTTTGTACCGCAGCACCAAGTGCTGCCTCTATAGCTGCTGTATAAGCTTTTGGCACTGAGATAAGTTCACCTATAACTCCTCTGTATCCTTTGATCCAACTTTTTACATTGTCTTGTTTTGTCAGTATGTTTTTTATGGTCTTATTGTATCCATCATATTCTTTAGACATTTCTTCCATGAGTTTCAGTCTTGAAAATATGTTTTCTTTGTTTAAGCCTATTTTTGTTAAAAGCTTTTCGTTTTGATTTATTTGAGCCTCTTTTAAAACTTTTTCATGAGATAATAAGAGTTTTGTTTCATTGTTTTTGTTTAATTTTTCTAATATTGTTTTTATCTCATCTTCTGCTTTAATTTTATCATTTGCTTTTTCCATATATTGTTTGTTATAAAGCTCATTCTCGCTAACCAATGAGTTGATTCGATTATTTTTGTTTTTAATTATCTCACTATTGATACTTAGGTTGTTTTTAATATCTGATTGTTTATTTAAAAAATTTATATGTCTTTGCTTAAACTCTTCTATTTTATTCTCCATGTTGATTACCAAAGAATATTTTTCGTTATATTCTGATTCCATACCATTAATAGCTTCGGTTGTTTTACTTAATTCAATTTTTAGTAAATCAAGTTCAGATTTGTAGTTTTCAATCTCAGTTAATATTTTATCTTTTTCAAAAACAGCCATTTTGCTCTCATTGAATAAGTCTTCCAACAAAGAGCTTATGTGTAATCCCCGTTCCTGAGTAAATCTTATTTCACTTTCATTTTTATCTTTTAAATTTATCAATTCATATATCTTTTGATTTAAATTATTGCATTTCAATTCAAAATTCTTTGCTTCAACCTTGTTATTTATAAGTTCTTTTTCAAAATCCCTAGTCAATCCTTCTTTATTTTTAATATAAGTATTTAAGGATTCGATTTCCTCGGATAAATTCTCCAGTCTGCTATTGCTTTTATTAATATTACTTATTATTAAATTTACATCCAATGTTTTTAATTCATGCAAAAGTTTTTGATACTTTTTTGTTGTTTCAGCCTGTTTTGTTAGGGGTATTAGTTGGTTTTCTATTTCCTGCAATACATCTTGGATTCTAATGATATTTTGCCGGGTATGATCCATCTTTTTTTCTGCTTCAAATTTTCTGTATTTATATTTAGAAATACCTGCAGCCTCTTCAAAGATGGCTCTTCTTTCATCCGATTTATTACTCAATATTTCGTCAATTTTACCTTGTCCTATTATTGAGTAGCCATCTTTTCCCACACCTGTGTCTAAAAATAATTCCGTTATATCCTTTAGTCTGCATTGGGCTTTATTTATGTAATATTCGCTTTCACCGGAGCGATACATTCTTCTTGTAATACTTATGTCATTAAAATCTAAATCAATCCCTTTATCCGCATTATCAATAGTCAGTGTTACTTCAGCAAATCCCGCTGCTTTCATTTTTTCACTGCCGGAGAATATCACATCCTCCATTTTATTGCCTCTCAGGGTTTTTACACTTTGCTCTCCGATAACCCATCTGATAGCATCGGCAATATTGCTTTTACCACTCCCATTAGGCCCCACAATTGCATTAATACCATTTGTAAAGCTCAATTCAATTTTTCCTATAAATGACTTAAAACCATTTATTTCAAGTTGCTTCAGATACATTGCTTAACCCTTTCTTTAATTAAATTAAAAACTATGGTCTTCCTAAATTATAGTATGATTTCTTTATTATTACTGCATTATAGGCGTTCTCAGAGAGTTATAATGCTCATATTTTGAAATGCTTTTCGTATGATTCATTGTTTCAATACGAATGGAACCTTTATTTATATCTGAGGTTCTATAACTAAAGTCTATATGAGGATAATTCTTATTAAAAAACTTAAAATTTGTTTTTTTATGTCCCATAACATTTGAGTAATCAATTGGATTAAAATAAATTCTAATGTTTTGTATTGCTTCCAACTTGAAAGATTTTAAAGCATTATGGATCATATCCTTAAATATTTCGGATTCCACCAATTGTCTAAAAGATGGATGATAGGGTCCGGCCACTATGCTTTTGCCAACTTGCATTTCATCTGTAGGCTGGAGACCTATTCGTATGACATAAATTAAATTGCTTTCCAAAATAATCAACATCTCTTTACAAATGTCTACTGCTTCTTTAATTTCTAAAGGTTTGTACTCTCCTTTATTATACATTTCTTCCATATAAGTATCTTTAATAACAAGGGAAGGATAGATTCTTGTAAATTTGGGTCTTAGTTCTACTATTTTTCTTGCCGTATCCAAACACTTTTCTTTGCTGTCTCCGGGCAAACCCACCATTAATTGTGTGCCTACAATGAATCCTTCTTCTTTTAACAATTTTATGGCATTTTCCGTATCTGTTGCCAAATGCCCCCTACCGGAATTCAACAGTACTTCTTCATCCATTGTCTGTACACCCAATTCCACTATGGTAACCCCGTACTTTTTTAAGTTTAATAAAATTTCATTATTAATAAAATCAGGCCTTGTGGACAGCCTTATAGCATTTATATTTCCATTTTTTAAATGTTTACTTGCAATTGATAAATATTTGTTTTGTTCCTCCATCGGTATAGCGGTAAAGCTTCCGCCAAAGAAAGCGACTTCGATGTTTGCATCTCTATTTTTTATTGTTTTGATATATTTATCGATGAGGTCGTCTATGTCGCCGGATGTGAGGTCTTTCACCTGTCCGGTGATTCTTTTTTGATTGCAAAAAATACAATTATAAGGGCAACCTTTATGAGGGACAAATATTGGAATGATGTAGTTTTTTTTACTCATCTAATAACCTCATATTTTCTATGGCATTTTTGGCAGCAGATTGCTGTGCATCTTTTTTACTATGCCCTTTACCTGTACCCACTACCTTTTTATCCAACAATAACGCCATAGAAAAATTTTTTAAGTGATCCGGACCCGTCTCGGATGTTAGCAAGTATTTTATGGAGCCCAAGTTATTTTTTTGTACATATTCCTGAAAAAAAGACTTATAATCGTTAAATATTTTATTTCCCATGGAGGATTCTATAATGTCATTCATAAATCTGAGTATAAACTTCTTTGCCTTAGCAAATCCACCGTCTAAATATATTGCAGCAATCAGTGCTTCAAAGGTATCAGCAAGGATGGAAGGACGCTTTCTACCCCCGGTGTTTTCTTCACCTTTACTCATTTGTAAATAATATCCTAAGTCAATTGAAGTTGCAGCCAAGGACAAAGACTGCTCACACACTATATTCGCACGTGCTCTGGTAAGGCGGCCTTCCGTCATATTGGTTATGCTATTATATAAATGCAAAGAGATAATCATGCTGAGAATTGAATCGCCTAAAAATTCCATCCTCTCATTATGTTGAAAATTTAAATCCTGACCATTACCATAGGAGCTATGTGTAAGTGCAATATTTAAAAGCATCGTATCTTTAAAGCAATACTCGATTATCTTTTCTAAATCCTGCAAATCTTTTTTTCTTTTCTCATTCATTTACTGTCCCTTTCCTTAATAACTAAACGATTTTCTATTATTAAGTATATCAATTAGCAATATTTTTTCAATACTAAAGAGGCGTTGTGCCCACCAAATCCAAAGGAATTTGACATTGCATACTTTACATCGGCTTGTCTTTGTGTATTGGGTACATAATCCAAGTCACATTTTTCATCAAAATTTGTATAATTAATTGTTGGATGTATAATCCCTTCATTTAATGCCATAAGGCATGAGATTACTTCAACTGCTCCTGCTGCCCCCAATAAATGGCCGGTCATGGATTTTGTGGAGCTTATGGGGACCTTTTTAGCATAATCTTTTAGAAGATGCTTTATTGCAAGGGTTTCATATTCATCGTTCAGTTTCGTGGATGTCCCGTGGGCGTTTATATAATCTAACTCTTGGGGACTCAAATTCCCATCGGATAAGGCAAACTTCATTGCCATAAGTGCCCCTTGAGCGTCCGGTGACGGGGCGGTAATATGATAAGCATCGGAGGTAGTGCCATATCCAATAACTTCACCGTATATTTTGGCACCACGCTTTACTGCATGTTCAAAATCTTCCAAAATCAAAATTCCGGCACCTTCACCCATAACAAAACCATCCCGTTCTTTATCAAAAGGTCTGGATGCTTCTTTGGGCGAATCATTTCTTTCAGACAGAGCTTTCATTGAACAAAACCCTGCAAGAGAAAGGGGTGTTATGGAAGCTTCACAACCGCCTGTAATCATAATATCGGCAGCACCTCTTTGTATCATCTTAAAAGCTTCTCCTATAGCATTTGTTGAAGAAGCACAGGCCGTGGAAACGGATATACACGGTCCTTTTGCCTTAAAAGTCATTGAAATATAACCGGCTGCTATGTTTGAAATTATCATGGGTATAAAAAACGGACTGATTTTTCCCAAGCCTCTCTCCAACATTAATTCGTGTTGTTTTTCAAGAGTGCCTATACCGCCTATACCGGTACCCATACAAACTCCTATTTTGTATAAATCCTCATTGTTTAAACAAAGCCCACTGTCTAATATTGCTGTTTGAGATGATGCCACTGCAAATTGTGTAAATCTATCCATTCTTTTGGCTTCTTTTTTATTTATAAAATTTAAAGGATCAAAATCCTTTACTTCTGCTGCTATTCTTGTAGATAATCCTTCAGGATTAAAAGTAGATATAGCATCAACACCTGATTTTCCTTTTTTCAAACTATCAAAAAAAGTTTCCTTATCTATTCCAATGGGGGTAATAACACCTATTCCGGTTATCAATACTTTTTTATTTTTCATAATTATTCTCCTCAAGTCATTTATTATAATAAGATTACAGTAAAAAGTTTTGTAAAAAAACAAAACTCTACCCGAGCGTTTCATCGAGGTGGGAGATATGCTCACAATCTATTTTGCAAAAATGAACTGGAAATCCATGGATTTCCCTTATAGAAGCGGGAGATATCTTTACACCTCGTTATATTTATCTGGGATATGGAAAACAGGAAATTAAGAAAGTAGGACTTTCCTGCTATAGAACAAAAGCGGCTTCGCCGCATTACAAGGCTATCGTTATGTTGTTAAACTATATAGTTGCTAATGAATTTTTAGTATGACATACGGCGAAAAAGCCGCTTTTATTGCCATGTGCCATTTCCGAATTAAATGAGGAAATGTTGGCACGGCATATAAATAAATTGTATTTTATATAGTAGGAAAGTAGGACTTCCTACTATATAAAAAAGTCCCGTTTCCCGGGACTGTTGGTTTGAAAGTAGTTCTAATAACATTGTAAGGTAATTTTTTTAAAGCCCCTTACTGACTTTATCGGGTTATAGCGATGTGCTGTATACAACTGGTTGTAAATCAACTGTTTTTTATGTAATCTACCACATCACTGACACTTACTAATTTTTCAGCTTCTTCATCAGGAATTTCTATATCAAATTCTTCTTCTAAAGCCATAAGAAGCTCAACAATATCCAGTGAATCAGCTCCTAAATCCTCTATGAAGGAAGATTCCATTGTTACTTCTTCAGCATCTATTCCTAATTGTTCAGAAATCTTTTCTTGTACCTTTTCAAAAATCACAAGCCTCACCTCCCCTCTGAGATTATATTATGATAATATTACATTACCATTCCTCCGTCAATATTAATTACTTGCCCCGTTATATAGTCTGAATTTTTACCTGCTAAAAATAATACTGCGTTAGCAACGTCTTCAGGTTTTCCCTGCCTTTTCAACGGAATTGCCCCTATCATTTGTTCTTTTATTTTTTCCGGAAGAACAGCAGTCATATCGCTTTCTATATAACCCGGTGCCACGGCATTAACATTGATGCCTCTTTGTGCCAACTCTTTGGCCATTGACTTTGTAAAACCTATAATAGCCGCTTTTGCTGCCGCATAATTGGATTGTCCCGCATTTCCTATTATGCCTACAACCGAAGATATATTTATTATTTTTCCGTGTCTTTGTTTAATCATGATTTTACTCACGGATTTTGTAAAATTAAAAACCCCTTTCATATTAACTTTCATTACCAAATCAAAATCTTCTTCTCCCATCCTTATTATGAGGTTATCTTTTGTTATGCCCGCATTATTTACTAATATGTCTATGCCGCCAAATTCTTTTAATACTTTTTCAATTAAATTTTCTACCTCATGATATTCTGATACATCCGCTTTTATTACAATTGCTTTAACCCCTATGTTTTTTATTTCATCTGCTACAGCAAAAGCCGCTTTTTCGTTTTTAGAATAGTTTATAACTACATTGGCTCCGTTATTCGCCATGGTTAGTGCTATAGCCTTCCCAATACCCCGTGAGGCTCCCGTTACTATTGCGGTCTTCCCTCTCAGCATTCCAATCGCTCCCTTAAACTATTTATTGTTTTATCCAATGATTCAACGTTTTCCACGTTGTATATATTAATGTTTTTATCAATCTTCTTTACAAAAGCGGATAAGGTTTTCCCGGGGCCCACTTCGATGAAAGAATCCACACCTAATTTAATCATGTTTGTTATACAATCTTCCCAAAGGACAGAGGAGCTTACCTGATCAGTTAATAGTTTTTTAATCTCATATTTATTCTTGATAATTTGTGCATGAACATTAGAAATAACAGGAATATCCATATCATTAAAAACTACTTTATCCAATTCTTCAGATAGCTTTTCTCCCGCACCTTTTAACATGCTTGAATGAAAAGGTGCACTCACTGGTAGTTTAATAATTTTTCTTGCCCCCTTTTCTTTAAGAAATAGAGAAGCCTTTTCTACAGCTTTTGTCTGGCCAGCGATTACAACCTGTTTAGGACAATTAAAGTTTACCGGTTCTACAATTCCATAGCCGGATGCCATTTTGAGACATTCAACAACTTCATCTTTCATCAAACCGATTATTGCGGCCATGGAGCCTTCCCCTTCAGGCACTGCATCTTGCATAAACATACCTCTTTTTTTTACTACCTCCACTGCATCCTCGAAATTAATGGCGTTTGATGCCACTAACGCGGAATATTCACCAAGACTAAGGCCAGCGGTTATCTGAGGCTTTACGCCATTCAATTTCAAAACTTCCAATAAGGCGATGCTTGCAGTTAAGATTGAAGGCTGGGTATTTTCAGTTTTCTTCAACTCTTCTTCAATACCGTTAAAAATTAATTTTTTGAGATTTATACCTAACTTTTCATCGGCTCTGTCAAATATATCCATTGCAATCTTATATTTTTCTGCAATTTCCTTACCCATTCCTATATATTGAGAACCTTGCCCCGGAAATATACAAGCAATTTTCAGCATAGATTTTTCCCTTTCATTGTATTATTCAGTTTTTCTATTATTGCTTCACTTTCGGACATAATCCCGTCAATTATAACGTTAACAGGTTTTATCTCCTTTATTAAACCGCTGATTTGTCCGGCCATAACCGTACCCATCACCACATCTCCTTCAATACAAGCTTTTCTCAAGCTGCCTGTACCCAGTCTTTCAAATTCATTAATGTCATTATTTTTTTCCGTTTCAATTAATTCCCTGTGCAGTTTATTTTTAATCATCCTTACCGGGTGGCCTGTTATTCGTCCAGACACTGATGTATTTCTATCATTTGCTTTTATTATAGCTTTTTTATAATTCTCATGAACAGTGCACTCTTGGGAGCAGACAAAAACCGTGCCCATTTGAACGCCTTCCGCCCCTAATGTCAATGCTGATATAAAGCCTCTTCCGTCAGCTATTCCTCCGGCTGCTATAATCGGAATATTTAAAGCATCGGCTACTTGGGGCACTAATGCCATAGTCGTTGTTTCACCTATGTGACCGCCGGCTTCAGTACCTTCAACAATAACCGCATCGGCACCTGCCGATTCCATTCTTTTAGCCAATGCCACGGAAGGTACTATGGGTATAACTACGGTGCCCTTATCTTTTAGCTTTACTATATATTTACCCGGATTCCCGGCACCAAAAGTTACTATAGGAATTTGTTCTTCATAAATCAATTTGATAATTTCCTCTGCATAAGGGGATAGAAGCATCACATTCAGACCAAAAGGCTTGTCTGTTCTCTCTTTTACTTTTATTATTTCTTTTTTAATGATATCAGGAGGTGCATTACCGGAACCGATTATACCCAACCCGCCTGCATTCGATACTGCGGCGGCTAATTCTCCCGTAGCAACCCAGGCCATACCCCCTTGTAATATGGGATGTTTTATATTTAAAAGGCTGGAAATTCTTGTTTTTATCACTCTAAATCCTCCTTAAGCAACATTAATTGTTTGGTTATTAAATGTCATAATATGGTTATCGATTATTCCTATGCCCACTTGATAACCGCAGAACCCCAAGTCAGGCCGCCACCAAAAGCAACTAAAACAACGTTACAACCTTTTAATAACTTTTTACCTTTTTTAACTTCGTCCAAGGCAACTGCTATAGAAGCAGCAGACATATTGCCATACTTATCAACATTGACAAAAACTTTCTCTTTCGTCAGTTTTAATCTTTTCATAGCACTTTCTATTATTCTGATGTTTGCTTGGTGAGGCACTAAATAATCAATATCGTCTTTTTTCAAATTGCAAATTTTTAAAACCCTTTCAGTTGCCAAGTCCATAATTTTAACGGCAAATTTAAAAACCTCGGACCCTTCCATTTTTATATAGTGCATGGAGTTATTTATAGTTTCTAAAGAAGCCGGCGATTTTGTACCTCCCCCGGGCAGATATAACAAATCGCTGCCGTTTCCATCGGAGCCTATATATGTTGCTAAAATTTCACAACCTTTTTTATCGGATACAACAGCGGCACCTGCACCGTCTCCGAAAAGAATACATGTATTCCTGTCTTTATAATCAGTAATCTTTGTAAGAAGTTCTGCACCTATAACTAATATATTTTTCATCATTCCGGTTTTTATAAACTGTTGGGCTATGGAAAGTCCAAAGATAAAACCTGAACAAGCCGCTCCTATATCATAAGCTATTGCATTTTTGGCACCAATATTTTTTTGCACAAGGCATGCAGTGGACGGAAAGGACATATCCGGTGTTACCGTAGCAACAATAATCATATCCAAATCCCATGCAGTAAGGTTTGCATCTTCCAAAGCCCGTACAGCAGCTTTTGTGGCCAAATCGGATGTGGCAATTGAATCCTGAGCTTTCCTTCTTTCCTTAATACCTGTTCTTGAAACAATCCATTCATCGCTTGTATCAACAATTTGTTCGAAATATTCATTGTTAAGCACTATATCAGGCACAAAACTTCCTGTTCCGATAATGCTGACATCCTTATTGCAATTGCTCAGTTCAAACAACTCCTGTCTTTTTGATTTCATCTGTTATTAACTCAATGCACCTATTATCATACAAGAGTTTTCCTTGCCTGATAGCATTTTTTATCGCCTTTTTATCAGAACTTCCATGGGCTTTTATCATTATTCCGTTTATGCCTAAAAAGGGTGCTCCCCCATATTCTTTATAGTCAAATCGTTTTTTTAAACCTTTTAGACTGTTTTTTATAAGCATAGCTCCAATCTTTGAAACCGTGGTTTTTGTGATTTCTTCTTTTATCATACTCATGATTCCCGAAGCCAAACCTTCTGTGTTTTTCAGAACCACATTGCCTACAAAACCGTCGCAAACGCATACATCACAAACACCATATACTATATCTCTTGCTTCTATATTGCCGATAAAATTTATGTTACTATTTTTTAATAATTCATAGCTTTGCTTTGTTAACTCATTACCTTTGCCTTCTTCTGTTCCATTGCTTAATAAACCTACCTTAGGTGAAGCAATGCCCATTACTTTTTCCATATAAATTGAGCCCATCAAGGCAAATTGCAAAATGTTCTTAGGTTTGCAATCCGCATTAGCACCGGCATCAATAAGCATGTAACCGCCTTTCATGGAAGGCAAAATAGGTGAAAGAGCAGGCCTGTCTATACCTTTTATTCTACCCACCCTTAACAAAGAACCGGCTAAAAAAGCTCCTGTATTACCTGCAGAAAGAAAAGCATCACAAGTATTGTCTTTTACCAAATTAAGACCTAAAACCATTGAGGAATCTTTCTTTCTTTTGATTGCCATTACGGGATTATCATCGTTTTCTATTATTTCACTTGCCTGAACAATATGTATCTTTGAATTCTTTGCATCATTTCCCAGAACCTTCACAATTTCTTTTTCTAATCCTACTAAATAAATCTCTACGCCGTATTCCAATACAGCTTCTATACTTCCTTCGATTATAGCCTTGGGAGCATTGTCTCCTCCCATTACATCTATGGCAATTTTCATATTTTTCCCTCCTGACTGTTAAAGGATACCAATATAAATTTCCCTCTGAAAACTTCCAATCCTTTATTACTTATAAAAACCCATACAAAATACTTATTTCCTCTTATTCTTACAACCTCAGCTTTTGCAATCAATTTATCACCGGCAAATACAGGACTTTTATATTTAATGTTGGCAACCCCTATCAATGCGACGTTTGCATCTATTACCGCAATTGCCAAGGATTCTGCCTGGGAAAAAATATGACTGCCTCTTACAACATCGGTTTTTTCAAAAGCCATTGCATGTTCCGTTTCCAATATGGAAATTCCGCTTTCTCCAAGTTTTAAATCAATTAATTCACCCACAATTTCTTTTCCGGCAATGGATTTTACTTTTAAATGGTTTTCTTCGGCAACGGTTTTAATTCTTTCTCGTAATTCACGAATACCTAATTCAAGACGATCTAATCTTATTGTTTGGATGCTTACATTATAAATTTCAGATAATTCTTCATCAGTTAAAAAGGGGTCACGGGAAATCTTTTCTACCAATGCCTTTTGCCTTGCCTTTTTATTTAATACTTGCTTCACATAAGCACCTCCTATTAGCACTTGCATATGGTACCTGGTATTAACTATTAATATACAATATTTTATAAACTTATGTCAATAGGCAAAAAAAATAACAGCTTTTACGCTGTTACTTTGTTACTGTTCACACTTGTTTTTAACTTTCTACAATTATTAGTATTTGATAAAGATTGCGTTGTGGAAAGGAT
>CAZQHS010000024.1:0-18306 GCA_964593485.1 uncultured Clostridiaceae bacterium | reverse complement strand
AATGAAAAAATCCAAAAGGGGAATGCAGTGGTTGCTACAGCGGAGGAAATCCTCGGCATTGCTGAGGAAATGGGTATGCGGGAGACCGCAAAATATGTAGATGTGGTAACAACCGCAACTTTTGGGCCTATGTGCTCTACCGGAGCTTTTCTAAATTTTGGTCATGCCGAACCGCCTATAAGAATGGAAAAAATAAGTTTAAACAACGTAAATATATGTGCGGGGCTTGCCGCCGTTGATGGATATATAGGGGCTACGGAGGTTTCATCGGATTTGGATATTGAATATGGTGGTGCTCATGTAATTTGTGACCTGATTGACGGAAAGAAGGTTAGACTTCAGGCTTACGGAAAAGGCACGGATTGTTATCCAAGAAAGGAAATAGATACTTATATAACTTTGGATACCATAAATGAAGCCTATATGTTTAATCCCAGGAATTGCTATCAGAACTATGCGGCTGCAACCAATGCTTCATCTAAGGCACTTTACACATATATGGGAGCATTACAACCGCATTTTGGAAATGTCAATTATTCCACAACAGGAGAATTAAGTCCCCTTTTAAATGATCCTTATCTTAGAACAATTGGTATGGGAACAAAGATTTTTCTTGGGGGGGCTGTAGGCTATGTATCCTGGCAAGGAACCCAGTTTGTTACGGAAAAGCCTCGAGGTGAAAACGGTGTACCTTTGTCGGGAGCGGCCACATTAGCCCTTATCGGGGATTTAAAAGAAATGAGTACGGAGTTCATACAGCCTGCAGTTTTTGAAGGCTACGGTACATCCATTTACGTGGGAGTGGGAATACCCATACCTGTGTTGGATGAAGAAATGTTGGAACATTTGATAGTGAGAAACAAGGACATATATCAATATATTACGGATTACAGTAAAAAAGGTAAGCCGGCAGTGGCAGAGTGTAGTTTTGAAGAACTGCAAAGTGGAGAAGTGATTGTACAAGGTAAAAAGGTCAAAACGGCACCTTTGTCCAGTTTATATAAGGCCAGGATTATTGCACAACTTTTGAAATCCAGAATAATAAAAGGTGAATTCACCTTGCAAGAACCTATAAAGCATTTTCCCAAGGTAGCGGGACTTAAAGGGTTAAGCTAAAAGAACATAGGGTGTTTTGGGCCTTCGGATACTGTGCTATGTATGTAGGGGTGAACTATGCTCGCCGGAGAGCGGTCAAAGAACGCCCCTGCAATATGCTCGTTGTGGCATGAAATACACTAAAAATAAGGAGACGATAAAATGAGCAAAATTCAAATAAATGATAAAAAATGTGTTCATTGCGGTGTATGCACATCCATATGCAAAAGCAATGCACTAAAAATAAATAAAAAAAATTTCTGCTTAAACTATAAAAAGGAAAACTGTGTTGGTTGTGAATCCTGTGTGGGTGTCTGTCCTACGAGAGCAATTTACGTACCTTTGGAATTGAGGTGGTTATGTGTTTGAAGCACGAGATTATAGAAATCATATGAAATCTGAAGAGTTACAATCATTCAATGTAACCCTTGAAGAATCAGACCTACAAATTTCTGCGGAATATGACTTGACCATAGAAACAAAAATATTATTGGCAAAGTATAGGCATGAAATAGTGGATTATATAAAAAGGCATCCGGAATTTTATACAACCTTGAAACCTTTGAATCCCAAAACCGGTGCTACGGATATTATAAAAGAAATGTGTGAAGCGGCTACATTAGCAAATGTGGGTCCAATGGCTGCAGTGGCAGGAGCCATATCAAAATATGTAGGCAAGTCACTGCTTAAATACACAGATGAAATCATAGTGGAAAACGGCGGAGATGTTTTTATAAAACCGAAGAAACAAAGAAAGGTCGCTATTTATGCCGGGAATTCTATTTTTTCAAACAGGATTGGCATATCCCTACCTTACGATGCAGGAGAATATGGCATATGCACATCCAGCGGTACGGTGGGACACTCTTTAAGCTTTGGCAAGGCCGATGCGGCGGTGGTTCTTTCCAAAGATGCTGTTATAGCCGATGCAGCAGCAACCGCAACGGGAAACGTGGTCCAATCTGCAGCTGACATAGAAAAGGGACTGGAAACGGCAATGGCTATCCCCGGTGTTGAGGGCGTAGTAATAATAGTCGGGGACAGAATAGGTGCCTACGGCTTAGTTAATATAGTGAAAATATGAGAGGAGTACGAACATGAAAATTAAAGAATTATTTCAATATAGTCCCGTTATATCCTTGGAAATCTTCCCACCCAAACCGGAGTCACCGGTGGAAACCATACTTGATACCATTGATGCGTTATCTGACTTGAAACCGGATTTTATAAGCGTAACCTATGGTGCAGGAGGAAGTAGCAAATCTCATACTGTGGAGATAGCAAATATCATAAAAAACAGATATAATATTGAAGCTCTTGCCCATTTAACCTGCATAAACTCGACAAAACAGGATATAGACCGGATACTAAGGGAATTAAAAGGATATGACATAGATAATATTTTGGCACTAAGGGGTGATCTACCCCAAGATGATAATTTTGACTTTACAGCCAAAAGGGATTTTGGCTATGCAAATGATTTAGTTGAGCACATAAAAGTGAAAAATGATTTTTGTGTTGCAGGTGCCTGTTATCCGGAAGGCCATATAGAAAATCCTGATATCATTTCGGATTTACACAGCTTGAAATATAAAGTGGATACAGGGGTGGATTTTTTAATAACACAATTATTCTTTGACAATAACTTGTTTTATAATTTTAAGGAAAAGATAGATTTGCTGGGCATAAATGTACCGATTTCTGCAGGAATTATGCCGGTAATAAATAAGAGGCAAATCGAAAGGATAACGAAACTATGCGGTGCCTCTATCCCTCTTAAGTTTCGTCGCATAATGGAAAAATATGAACATAACCCGGAGGCACTAAAAGATGCCGGGGTAGCCTATGCTACAGAACAAATTATTGAACTTCTTTCTTTTGGAGTGGACGGCATACACCTATACAGTATGAACAGGCCAGACATTGCACGAGGTATTTTTAACCAAATTCAAAATATAAGATCCGTAAAAGCGGCAAGTTCTTATTAAGTGCTTTATTGTAGAAAGCGGGGTAATAAAGTTGGCTCAAATAGATTTTAATAAAATGATAGTATTTGACGGTGCCATGGGCAGTCTTATACAGGCTGAAGGATTGGAAGCGGGTGAATTGCCGGAAAACTACAACATCCAACGTCCGGAAATTATCTCAAAAATCCATAAATCCTATATAGACGCAGGGGCGGATGTAATCCTGACAAATACCTTTGGGGCAAGTAAATATAAACTAAAAGAAAAGAGCCTTAAAGTAGATGAAGTTGTGCAAAAAGCTGTGGAAATTGCAAGAAGTGCAGCTGGGGAAAAGTTGGTAGCATTGGATATAGGACCCTTGGGACAGATGCTTTCGCCTATGGGCACTTTATCTTTTGAAGATGCTTACTTAGCATTTAAAGAACAAATAATTGCAGGCAGTTCTGCCGGGGCAGATTTGATACTTATAGAAACCATGTCTGACATATATGAGGCAAAAGCTGCTATTCTTGCCGCCAAAGAAAACAGCAACTTGCCAGTGATATGCACCATGACCTTTCAACAAGACGGCAGAACCTTGACGGGAACGGACCCTTTTACTATGGTGAACATATTGCAAAGCTTGGGTATAGATGCTTTGGGTATAAATTGTTCTTTGGGTCCCAATGAAATGATGGGTATTGTAGAAGAAATCCTGAAACACTCTCGTATACCTGTGTTAGTACAACCAAATGCAGGACTTCCAAGAATTGAGGATGGACGCACAATATATGATATAGGCCCTCACGAATTCAGCCAATATATATTGGAAATGGCCCGATTGGGTGTAAATATTGTAGGCGGGTGCTGTGGGACAACGCCGGAACATATTAGGGAAATTAAAAGCCTTTTGAAAGGATATACACCGAAGACAAAGGAGACGGAAAAGTTTACTGCAGCGAGTAGCGGCACAAAAACTGCAGTAATCGGTAAAGGCGTAAATATAATAGGTGAAAGGATTAATCCTACAGGGAAAAAGCTTTTTAAAAAGGCTTTGTTAAATGGGGATATGGAATATATCCAAAAAGAAGCGTTAGCCCAGAAAGATGCAGGTGCCCATATATTAGATGTCAATGTGGGGCTACCTGAAATAGATGAGAAAGCTTTTATGATAAAAGCCGTAAAAGAAATTCAGAAAATAGTTAATTTACCTCTGATGATAGACAGCAGCAGGCCTGATGTTTTGGAGGCAGCGGCAAGGATTTATAATGGCAGGCCTATACTAAACTCTGTCAACGGCGAAGAAAAGGTAATGGATGCTATTTTTCCCATTGCAAAAAAGTATGGGTGTCTTTTGATAGCGTTGACCCTTGACGAAACAGGAATACCTGAAACTGCCGAAAAAAGACTTGAAATCGCCCGAAGGATAGTAGATAGGGCTGGAGAATATGGAATAAAAAAAGAGGATATTATAGTAGACTGTTTGGTTCTTACCGCATCGGCACAGCAAAAGGAAGTAAAAGAAACCATAAAAGCTGTTGCCTTGGTTAAAGAAAAACTTGGAGTAAAAACCACATTAGGAATCAGCAACGTCTCCTTCGGTTTGCCCGCAAGAAATATATTAAACAGAACATTTTTGGATATGGCACTAACAGCGGGTCTGGATGCCCCTATAATAAATCCCATGGAAGAAGAAATGCTTAATTCCGTTAAAGCTTTTAGTGTGCTTTGGAACTATGACAAAAATGGGAAGAGTTTTATTGAAAACTTTTCTGAATCAAGGCCGATAGAGACAATTATAAAAAAAGATAAAAGCATTGACCTAAAAAGAGTGATTATCGACGGGATGAGGGAAGAAGCTGCATTGCTAACAAGAGAATTGTTGGTGAAAAAAAAGCCATTAGAAATAGTGGATGAATACCTTATACCGGCACTTGATATTGTGGGGGAGAGATATGAAAGTGGTGATATATTTTTACCTCAATTGATTCAATCGGCAGAGACGGTAAAAAGGGCCTTTGAAGTCCTGAAAGAAAATATGAAAGATGATAAATTCGGTTATGATACAAAAGGAAAAATCGTACTGGCAACGGTTAAAGGTGATATACACGATATAGGTAAAAATATAGTGAAAATATTATTAGAAAACTATGGTTTTATAGTGTATGACTTAGGCAAGGACGCACCCACAGAAAAGATCATAGAAAAAGTATCGGATGAAAATATCACTTTGGTGGGCTTAAGTGCCCTTATGACTACAACGGTACGCAGCATGGAAGAAACCATCAAAGCATTGAAATCCCGATATCCTTATTGCAAAGTGATGGTGGGAGGGGCAGTGCTGAATGAAAACTATGCAAGTATGATAGGTGCCGATTATTACGGAAAAGATGCAAGGGAGGCCATAAAAATAGCACAAAACTTTTTTAAAAAATAATGCTTCCATTTTTGCAAGAACCGTGGTACAATAAAATTAAGAAAGGTGAAATTCATCTTTCCCACAGACTCTAATTCAACTAACGTTAACTTAGTCAATGGTATGTCCAATTTAGTTTAGGTAAAGTATATCGGTTTATCAAGTGATTCAAGGTTAGTAACATTGGTTTAGGGTTTGTCCGAATGATAGGTGAAGATCCCCAACTCGAAAGGAATGTGATTCGTTAGGTTTGGTAGATACAAATACAAATGTTGAATTGGAGTCTGTTTAATAACCGACTAAGTTTAAAGGTAACTTAGTCGGTTTATATTTTTTTGCAAAATTAAGAGGATACTAAAAGATGAATACAGTTCATGCTATGTGTATTTTCGTTTCCTTTCCACAATGCAATCTTTATCAAATGCTTATAATTGTATAAAGTTAAAAACAAGTGTGAACTGAGGTTTAACTTAGAAATATTCCAAATTCTTGAGTAAAATTTGGTTTTAGTATAAAAATATAGTATAATATAAATATAAGGTTGAGTCTAACGGCAATAATTACAAAATTAGTTGATTTAGCAAGATTTTAAATAAGATAACTAAACCATACTCGCAATTACTTTGCATTTTAATAAATTTCAGATGCACAATAAAAATAAATTAGGAGATAAAAGCAATGTTTTTAGAAAAAGTATTTATAATACAAAAGAAATTCACTACAGGTGTTTTAGCTAAAATAATAAGAAAAAGCAAGCAAAAAGAACTTGTTATTAAAAAGATAGAAGAAAGGGCGGTTGAGGATGATTTTTTAGCCCTTTACATTGTTTCCTTAAACAGAAGTTTTTTTAATCAAGATGTAGTTTCTGCTAATGATTTTAAACTAAACGCTATAAGTGAAATTGTGAATATCATGAATAAAAAAGAAGGAGATACGGAATTTCAAAACGAAATAATCAATTACCTTATGCAGGTAAAGGATAAAGGCTTTTTAATATATGTCCTTGATAATTTGTTGGTTCATAAAAAATATTTTTGTTTGAGAAATATTCAGATTTTTATTTCAACTTTATCAACTAATTTTAAATCTACCAAGCCGGACAATAGGCAAAAGAAAGAATTGATGGATGTAATCTACAAGCACTTTTTAGAAGTTGAGATGGAGCTTCAGGAGATTCTTATCAGGATGATGGAAATATTGAAAATCACCGATATTTATAAAACCGCTGAGATTTTTAAGGTAGCCGAGCAGCCTATAAAAAAAAGATTGATTGAAGTTATAAAAGGCAGCATTACAATAAAAAGGGCCACCGAAATAATAGCAAAAATGGACTCTCTGCAATACGACCTGAACATAGATAGTACTTTTGCCTTGCTATTTATAATTGCAATTGAAAAATATAAATTATACGAAGTCACGAATACAATAATAGAAATTAAAAGAAAAAAGGCATTGTGGGATGGCATATTAGCCAAACTGCAAGAGCTGATAGATGAAAACCTTATAGATTCCCAGAAGTTTACCAGGCTATTAGAAATAGCTGAAAGAAATTTGGCGTAATTAGAATAAAAGGGCAATCAGACCGCATATTAACGGAGTGATTAGCACATATATATGTTTGGTTTAGCAAATCTAAATGGGATTTCTACCTTAAAGGGTGCCACAGAAAACACGATATCTAAAGTTACCATTGATATTCTAAAAAAAACAATGTATAATACATTTTGTACGGAAAGGTGGCTGAGCTGGTCTAAGGCGCACGACTGGAAATCGTGTGTACCCTGATACGGTACCGTGGGTTCGAATCCCACCCTTTCCGCCATTTTTATAAAAATATCACCCTAAAGGGGTGATTATTTTTTGTAAAACGGAGATAGTAGGGTGGGATTCGAACGGGCGGAAGAAGCGGACGCGACCTTGGGGAGCGTTCGCCCGCCCCGGCCTGAGAAAGAGCCTATGGCTCTTGGCGGGAATCCCACCCTTTCCGCCATTTTTATAAAAATATCACCCTAAAGGGGTGATTATTTTTTGTAAAACGGAGATAGTAGGGTGGGATTCGAACGGGCGGAAGAAGCGGACGCGACCTTGGGGAGCGTTCGCCCGCCCCGGCCTGAGAAAGAGCCTATGGCTCTTGGCGGGAATCCCACCCTTTCCGCCGGTTTGGTATAATTCCTTTTATTGCTGCCTATTTTGTTTACAATAATACTCCGAAAAAAAGTGTTATTTATTCCCTTGTAGCATTATTCCTAATTTCCGGGTTTATGGGTAAATCTAATTTGGATTATGCTTTCCTATATGCATTTTCTACAAAAGCATGATTTTTAACTAACGAATAAGCTAATCTTGCGGCTTTTGCTTCAATAGTTTTATATAATGGCGTATTGTCGAAGGTTTGAAAAGGGGCATTAGCAGCCGACTCCAACGCCCCTTCGTCACGAATGCCATCTAGCCCTCCAGTTTCAGCAATCACTAAACTATGAATTTGTTTAATATGCTCAACAGATAAGCGCTTCATTTAGCAAGCTCCTGAAAAGCAAGACGGTTTTTAGCAAGAATACGATTAGCAACAGCATCTACCTCTTCACCATCAGCCAGCCTTTCTTTCTGAAATTGGCTGAATTCCATGAGAATGTAGCGCGGTACATTATTTTTTAAAATGATGGCAGCTCCGCTCTCATCAACAAGCCGTGCAACACGGGAAAAATTTTGATTGGCTTCTGTAATTGATATAAGGTTATCTGTGTTTATTTGCATAGTTAACGCCTCCTGCTTATATTATATGCACTGTTTAGGATAAATACAACCTAATCTTAAAAACCCCAAAATAATTAGTGCAAGGCGAATTATAACGGTGATAGTTCAAGTCGCCCTCATAAAGCAAGCTGATATCCAGAATTGACATTACTATCAGTATATAATTAAATGACGGGTCAAAATACCTGGTATTTTACCGCATTGTAAGGTTCTACCATTATGGTTATAATAATGATATATAGGTTTTACAGGTGATATTATTATTAATAATATGGTAGTTTTTAATTGTTATGATGTAGAAGAATTAAGGAGAGGTTTTTATGAACAAAGAAAGACTGGATAATATATATATAGAAATTGTTAAGAATACTAAGAATATATTTGGGGACGAATTAGTTGCAGTAATACTGTATGGCTCCTATGCACGTGGGGATTATACCGAGGAATCTGATATAGATATTGCTCTACTTGTAGATAATGACCGTGTAAGTTTAAAAAAGTTTAACGATTTACTTGTATCACAGATGACATATTTTATGCTGGAGCACGATGTTTTTATAAGTTTCAATGAAATACCGGTTAAAGAATTTGAGGAATATAAAGAAATATTGCCTTATTACCGGAATATTGCTAAAGAAGGAGTGTATTTGGTTGCATGATGAAAAAGAATACTCTGATATAATTATGTCTGCTTCTAAAATTCGCAATGCAAGTGATTACGATGTTTTTTTTATTGCATCAAAAGAAGAAACCTTGAAACAGATTGAAAATGCGGAACATTTCTATCAGGCAATATGTACTCATATTAAAAAAATCTAATGACTTTTCTATGGTAACACCGTGGTAACAAAATAAAATATACAAAAAAATTAGTACAGATAATAAGAAAAAAGTTGCTTCAATGTTTAGAAACGCGACCCAAGAAGCATTTACTCGCCTCGACCTGAGAAAGAGCCTATGGCTCTTGGCGGGAATCCCACCCTTTCCGCCAGTTTGGAAGTAAATGTCAGGGCGGAAGGCCTCGCTTTTTATTTTATAAGAGGAAATAGAGGGTGGGATTCGAACGAGCGGAAGAAGCGGATGGGACCCAAGGAATGATATTTAAGATAAAAGCACTTAGAGAATAGAAAAGAAGACACCATCCTGTTAGAATAATAGTTAAAGATTAAAAATTTAGATAACTCGTGATACTAAACATAGTACTCATAGTACTCGAACAAGAAATGCCGTAGTTTCGGGGCTTTCAGCCCCGTGACCACGAGTTATGCAGAGGAGGCGAGGAAATGATAAAATACAAAGAAAGAATAGAGAATTTAAGAAACCATATGGAGGAAAATGGCATAGATGTGTACTTTTTACCTAACTCTAGTGAATTGCATTATTTGACGGGAATGGCAAAAAGCTTATATGACCCTACATATGCTAATTCTTATGGTGATTGGGCTGCGGGAGTGTATATATTTTTAGATGCTATTTACCAGCTTGCTCCTCAAATGTCTGTAAATTTAGGACATGTGGCTAAGGCGGAGCAAGGACTGATAGATGACTGTTTCGTGATAGAAGAGGGACTTCCCATAGAAGATTCTGTTAGAAAAGCTTTTGGGAATAGGTTAAAAGAAATAAAAAAGATGGCTTTTACTAAGAATACTTTTTCTACCACTTTAATTAATTTTAAGAAACTAATACCTGACATTGAACTTATCTCCTTAGAAGACTTTATGAATAATCTACGCATGATTAAGACAGATTATGAGATTTCAAAAATGAAAGAAGCCGGGCAGATTACGGATAAAATTTTTGGTGAAATAGTTCCGCTTTTAAAGATAGGCATGAGCGATATTGAAATAATAAAAGAAATAGAATATAGAGCCTTAAGGGAAGGTTGTGAAGGTGTTTCATTTTTTACAGGAATAATGATAAGCGGTGGTAAGAACAAGACTCATTGGGATAGCGCTATGGGAAATGTGATAGAGAAAGGTTGTACTGTAGCCTTTGATTATGGCGTGGTAAAGGATGGCTTTTGCTCCGATTTTGGTAGGACTGTATATGCAGGGGAGCCCACATCTGAAATGGTGGAAATACATAAAATTATTATGGACTCTCAAAAGTTGGCTATAGAAGCTATGTTCCCGGGCACTATAACCTGTGAAGAACTAAATATGTTAGCACGGAATTATATAAAAGAAAAAGGTTACGATACAGGATTTCGCCACAGATTGGGACACTCTATAGGAAGGGATGTTCATGAATATCCCTATTTGATGCCGGGATATAAAGAGTTATTGCAAAAGAACATGGCTTTTACCATTGAGCCGTCAATTATAATTGATGATAAATTGCTTATTAGGGTTGAAGATGTAGTGCTTGTTGGGGATAGTGGCGGAGAGCCTCTTAGTAAATATTCAAAAGATATCATAGTAATATAGAAGAGGTATGAATAGGTGCCAGGTGCAGAACTTTAGAACTTATTGAAAAAAGTATGATAAAAAGTGATAGATCTATTGTCAAAGGGAGGATGTTTTTAAAAACATTAGAAAAATATTATATGGTATATATGGGTATCAGGAACCAACTTATAGGATTAGAAGGTACTGATTATGGGCATATCTTAGAAAACATAATCTGTTTAGAGCTCCTTTGATGTAGCTATAGGAAAAATAGGGAATTTAGAGGTAGACTTTGTGGCCAGAAAAGTTAATGGAACCATTTACCATTATGTTTGTGCCACTATTATGGGTAAATAAACAAGAGATAGGGAGTTAAGTCCCGTTAAGACCATAAAAGATAATTATCTCAAATACATTCTTGGCATGGATCAAATGGTCTATCGAGATTTTGACGGTATCAGGATAAAAAACATAAAAGGTTTTCTTTTAGATTAAATGCAAAAAAAAAAGACCCGATATAGTCCCTAATATAGTTACCTTAAAGACCTTGCAACATATTTTTATGAATTCTTGACAATCATTTCCTAATATTATACATTAAAAACAAAAATAATATTCTTAATATTTCTTAGATGGTAGGGAGTTCATGAGTTATAAGACTGAACAATATAAGCGAATGTATCAGATTATACATAATAAGCTAGAAATTGATCATGAGTTTGTAGAGAAAATGTGGGCTTCTTTAATGCATAACGAGATTAAACTCTTTTTAATATGTCATATTCAAAGCCCTTATATAAATATTTTAAAGTATTAGGAGTGATGGAAGTGGTTTTATGGCTAAACAGAGCAGGAAGAAATGGGGAATTTGAAAATAAATTTCTAACAGATAGCAGGATATATTTAACCTGGTATGACTTTGATGTTGACCTAGGTGAAATTAAATCACAAGAGGAATTATATAAAATACTAATTTCAAAATATGATCTTGAGAAGGAAAAGACTGCTATTAATTGGGCTTCACAAATTTGGGCTTTTGCACATAAGATGAAAATTGGCGATTGGGTTGTATTACCAAGTAAAATTAATAGGACTTTACATTTTGGAAAAATTACAGGCAATTATGTTTTTAACGAAAAACTCGGCAATCCCTATTATCATTATAGAGCAGTGGATTGGTTTGCTTTGGATATACCAAGGGATAGATTTGATCAGGATATTAAATATTCCCTTGGTGCAGCAATGACAATATGCAAAATACATAAAAACAATGCAGAAATCAGGATAAAACAAATGCATGAAAATAATTGGTACGTGCCTACGAAACCCGTAGACCAGTCAATTGCTGACGATGAAGGAGATATTGGGATAGATTTAGACGAATATATAGCTGATAGGATATCCGAAAGAATAATACAAAAATTTAAAGGGCATAAGATGGAGGAATTAATAGAAGAAATTTTAAAAGCAAAAGGATTCACAACATATAGGAGCCCTGAAGGGTCTGACCATGGTGTTGATCTACTAGCCTCGCAAGACACTTTAGGCTTTGGATCACCTAAAATATGTGTACAGATTAAAACAAATGATACACCTATTGATAGGCCTACGTTAGATCAATTGATTGGAACAATGAGTAATTTCAATGCGGATTATGGTTTACTGGTTTCTTGGAATGGGTTTAAAGCGTCAGTTATAAAGGAAATTCCTAAACAATTTTTCAGAGTGAGACTTTGGGATTCTAATACAATTATTCAGGAAATATTTAAAAACTATGATAAGTTGAATGATGGTATTAAGGCCGAAATCCCACTAAAAAAAATTTGGATGTTGAGTTTAGAGGAATAGAAAACATGTGAAATATTAGGTCACGTTTGTGAGATTTAATAATATATACAAATATGTTTTTATAAAGTAGGAGGCACATATGACAAATATATTTGAACAATTAAAAGAGCATGACTATGAACAGTTGGTGTTTTGCCAGGACAAAAGTTCGGGATTAAAAGCAATTATTGCTATTCATGATACCACATTGGGGCCGGCACTGGGCGGAACCAGGATTTATGATTATGAAAATGATGAAGATGCAATTATAGATGCATTGAGATTAGCACGGGGTATGACATATAAAAATGCGGCAGCGGGTCTGAATCTTGGTGGCGGCAAGGCGGTTATTATAGGAGATCCAAAAAAGATAAAAAGTGAAGCATTGTTTAGGGCCTTTGGCAGGTTCGTGGAAGGGCTAAACGGCAGATACATAACCGGGGAAGATATGAATATGACACAGCAGGATGCTGCTTATGTTAATTGTGAAACTAATTATATAGTGGGGCTGGAATCGGGAAGCGGTAACCCTTCACCGGTAACAGCTTATGGAGTTTTTAAAGGAATACAAGCAGCAATTTATGAAATCTACGGCAGTGATGACCTAAAAGATAAAAGCGTAGCAATTCAAGGCTTGGGATCAGTTGGCAGAAATTTGGTTGAACTTTTGCACGAAGCAGGGGCAAAACTTTATGTGACCTCAAGGGATCAAGCAAAGGTGGATAAAGCAGTAAAAGAAATTGGTGCAATCCCTGTAAATCCGGGCGAGATTTACAGCATAGAATGTGATGTGTTTTCACCATGTGCTATAGGGGCAATAATAAATGACAGTACTATTGATAAATTCAATTGTAAAATCATAGCCGGTGCGGCTAATAACCAATTAGCAGAGAATAGGCATGGAGACATGCTTGAAGAAAAGGAAATACTTTATGTGCCGGATTATGTAATAAATAGCGGCGGCGTTATTAATATTATTGATGATATTTCTGGACGTGAATACAATAGGGAAAACGCCTTGAAAAACACAGCAAAAATCTATGACATCTGCAAGAAAGTGTTTGAAATAGCCAAAAGGGATGGCATCCCCACATACAGGGCAGCCGATATAGTGGCGGAAGAAAGAATAGCAGCAGTGGGGAGGATTAAAAGGATTTATAATAGGAAATAGCAATATACTACCCAATTACCAATCGAAAAATAAGCGTAGAAACTATCAAAAACAGTAGCAACAAGGGTGCATAGAATCTATATTCTTTATACAATTCACCGGTGGATACCTTCATATGTTCTACGGTGAATGCCTGGCATAAATGCAGGGGTGAAAAGTAGTAACCTAAAAAACTAACGCCAAAAACAAAATAGGCAATCACATAGACTAATCCGCCACTAATATTGAACTCACTAATAAAAGGCAACATTATTGCTAATGGCGTGTTATTCAATCCGGTGATATATCCCAAAACAAATGAAGATGCTAAAAAGAAAAGCATTATAGATAGTATGTTGTTTTGACTCGCACCAATAACATTTTGTAAAATGCTAAAAAGCCCATCCATACTTAGTACTATTTCTTTCATTATCAATATTGAACTAACGGTCAATAGCGTCATAAAATTACCTTTATTAAAAGTACCGAATATAACATTTAGGAAATCCTTTTTATATCCTAACAGGTAAACAGTAAAGACACTTCCAAATAAGGTTATGTAAAAAGGAAGGCCGGTAATCAAGTTTATTATTATACATACGTATATGGGGGATGTGTAAATAATCAATTTTAATATGTTGCGTTTGAGATTTTTAGGAGGTGGAGACTTTGTTGCCTCAATATCCCTTAAAAAAAATAAGTTACCTAAAACAATAATTGCAATAACAAAAGCCATATTGAGTAATACAAGTTTAGATATGTTAAGATTGGGCATTGCAGCCTGGACAACTAATATAGAAGTTGAGTAGGGGAATATAAACATAGCCAAATGCCTGAATATAAGATTAATTGCAGCGCTTCTTGAAGGTTTTAAGTTCATTTCATTGCCTAATTCATAGACAAACGGAGCAGACAGCAGTGCCCCACCCGGCATTATCAAAACACCCATAAGGGCAGGGGTTATTGCCAGGATCTTTCTTCTGTCTCTTATTATAAAAGACATAGTATTAATTATTTCATTAATGATTCCATAATGTTTCATGAGCTCGCCTAAAATTATAACCATCATAATGGTTAAAAGAGTATTTAAAGAGTCTGGTAGTGTCACTATACTCATAACTGCCTGCATTAATACGGCAAATTTTAATCCCGATAAGGCAGCCATAATTGCTGTGGAGGTCAAAAGTGCATAACTCAGTTTAAATCTTAATTTTAATAAGACAGGTATAAAAGAAAAAGCCACAACTACAGCTATTATTTGGTTCAATATTTGATACCCCCGATACATAAGATTTATTTTATATTATTTTAATAACCCATATAGAACAATAGATATACATGTAAAGCCTTAAATTAAAAATACTATTCCAATAAGCATTCTATTCAATCTTCTTCAATTGTAACATAAAAAATATTTAATAAATGAGATTTGCTTAATTTTTGGCATTTTCTTAAGGACATGATTGATGTTCAGAATGACCCCAAGAACATTCGAACAGTGCCGCAATATACGGATATACGGTCAGCAGGAGCGGATTTGTGATTGAAGGTTGAGAATTTGGCGTTTGTAATTTATAATAACGGTATATTGTTAAATAACCATGTAGTAAATATAGTGTTTTAAACAGGAGGGGTATAATGAAAAAAGTTGCAGTAGTTTCAACCGGCGGAACCATAGCAATGAAGGCAGACAAATCAGGTTTTGCCGTGCCCACGTTGGATGCAAAAGAGCTTA
This sequence comes from uncultured Clostridiaceae bacterium, assembly GCA_964593485.1. Classification (GTDB taxonomy): domain Bacteria; phylum Bacillota; class Clostridia; order Lutisporales; family Lutisporaceae; genus JAAYKT01. The sequence goes on along the minus strand of CAZQHS010000024.1, from coordinate 2,996 downwards.
TTGAGTCATTACCAAATATTGGCGGTAAAATCGATGTTAGGGATATTTCCTTTAGAAACATTCCCAGTGCACATATGACTTATGATGATTTGTTGGAGTTAAGAAGCATTATAATAGATTTAAAAACAAAAGGTTTTGACGGGGTGGTTATTACTCACGGAACGGACACCATGGAGGAGACGGCATATTTTTTCGATTTGACGATAGACTTAGATATGGCAATTGTTTTAACGGGTGCCCAGAGGAATCCTTCTTCTATTAGCAGTGATGTCCAGTTAAATCTTATGGATTCGATACTTGTAGCAGCGGATGATATGACAGCGGAAATGGGAACTGTGATAGTATTTTCTTCGGAGATTATTCCGGCGAGGGAGGCCACAAAATTTCACAGAAGCAGGGTGGATACCTTCAAGAGTTTAGAGTTCGGTCCCATTGGCACAATCAATAATAACAGGGTATTGTGGTTTAGAAAACCGATAATCAAGAATAAATACGGCATTGGGGATATTAAGAGCATTGTAGATATAATTCCCTGTTATCTTGGTTCGGATTCAAGGATGATTGAGAATAGTGTTGATTTCGGTGTTGATGGCATAATACTGCAAAGCTTAGGTGCGGGTCATATACCAATGGCAATGCTTAGTGGCGTAAAAAAGGCGGTAGACAAAGGTATACCGACAATTCTTACTTCAAGGGTACCTTTAGGCAGACTTTTGACAGATACATATGGTTTTGAAGGTTCGGAAAGATATTTGAGAAATATGGGGGTTATATTCGGAGAAGATTTATCCGCCATAAAAGCAAGGATAAAATTACTGGTATTGCTATCCTTTGGTTATGATTACCATAAGATAAAAGATGAATTTGAAAAGGGCATTTATCAATAATTGTCTATTTTTTTTAAAAAATCAGCTATTGCCGAAGAACAAAAGCGGCCTCGCCGCATTTAATGGCTATCGTTATGTTGTTAAACTATATAATAAAAACCCCTCCCGTCCACGGGAGGGGTTTAAAACGCTCCTCTATCTAAATTGATTGAATATTCTTAGCACTAATGCTATTGACTGCTCTCTGGTGGTATTGCCTTTTGGATTTATATAGGAAACGCCGTTTACTACTGAGCCATTTATAACTTCGTTGGCATTCATAAATTTTATGTCTTCGAAAGCCCAGGCTGCTACATCTCTTTCATCCTGGAATTTGATTTTGAAATCGGCCTTAGTGTTTATTCCGGGTTTTACTGCCTTCAGCGTACGAACCAGCATAGCGGAGATTTCCTGCCTTGTAACTTTATTATTGGGTGCAAATTTCCCTTCTCCCACACCGCCTACAATTCCTAAGTTATATGCTTTAAGGACCTCCGGATTTTTAGTATCTGTAAAAGGATTAACAGCCGCAGCGGTTTTTTTGCCTATCATTTTTTCATATAAGAGCACTGCCAGTTCGCAAAATTCTTCACGGGTTATTTCCTTTGGAAAGTCTGTTAAAACCTTATCGGTGACAAGATTTTCTTGTACCGCGGTGTTTATTTCGGCTACGTGCCATGAATGAAGTCCCTCATAGCCTTCTTTATATACGCTGCTTGGTGCAGCACTGCCACTAACTATGAACTCGGCTTTACCGAACATCCCATATTCGAATTCTTCTTCTTTTAAATTATATGCACAAAAAACTCTTAATTCGTATTTGCCCGGTGCATCAGGAGCTGTGAACTCATAGATATCACCAATCTTTAGATTTGAAATATATTCATTATGATAAGTGTTATATAGCTTCTCATCATATTTTGCTACTCCCAGCCATGCACCTTCTTCTATTTCACCTTTTGTCAGACCTTTTATAGTAGCACTCATGGCTTCATTGGGTCGAACAGAAGTCTTTGATAAAACTATATCTCCGGGTTTTGCTTTGCTGGACACCACTAAAAATTCAGCTTTGCCAAAAAATGAACTCTCCTCGTCATTATTATATGAAGAGAAAACTCTAACTTCATACTTTCCAAAGCTATTTGGTGCTTCAAATTTGTAAGTATTATTCTTATCTAAATTAGATACATATTCATAATGGATAGTGTTCTCAATCTTCTCATTGTATTTTGATATGCCGAGCCATGCGTCATCTTCAATCTGGTCCTTTGTCAAACCGTTAACAGTCACTGATATAGGCTCTCTTAATTTAGCTTCAGTTTTCGACATCTTTATGTCTCCGGGCTTTGCTTTAGTGGCTCCTATTGTAAAAGAAGTTTTTGCTATAAGGTTATAATCACTATCTAAAACTCTTACTTCATATTTGCCAAATTTGTTTGGAACAGTGAACTTCCATACATTACCCATGGACAAATTAGATATGTATTCATGCAAGTCTGTGTTTTCGTATTTTGTGTCTTCAGCAGCCAAGCCAACCCATGCATCTTCCTCAATTAATTGGGCGGATACGCCGCTTATTTTTGCTTCTGCATTTTCATATGGGGTAAATTCCGTTTTATTAAGTGTTATGCTGGGAGCTGCAAAAACAGGGATGCTAAGAAGCATAGTAATAACCAAGCATAATAACAAAGTAGTATTTATTGCTTTTCTATTCACTAAAAACCCTCCTATTTAATTTGAAATAACGATAGTATAAGTATCTTAACACTTTACGGCTGATAATTCTTTCGAAAAGATGACATGTATTATCGGAAAAGTTGCAGAACAAAAGCGGCTTTTATCGCCATGTGCCATTTCCGAATAAAATGAGGAAATACTGGCACGGCACGTGAATAAATTGTTTTTTATATAGTAGGAAAGTAGAATTTTCCTACTATATAAAAAAAGCCCTGTTCATTAAGGGCTAATTCTATACTCCGTTGGGGAAATGCCTGTTTTTTTCTTAAATGTAGCGGTGAAGTGGCTATGGCTGAAAAAACCACACATTAAGCTTATCTCGGTTATGGTGTATTCATTAGCTTTTAGCATTTTCTTTGCCTTTTCAATCTTAAGGTCGAGAAGGTATTCATA
>CAZQHS010000023.1:15214-18763 GCA_964593485.1 uncultured Clostridiaceae bacterium | reverse complement strand
CCAAAATGCTTAACTATTTCATTATAAGCTTTTTCACCTTTTTGAACAACTTCTCTCCCAATTAAATCCACATCTATTACATACCCACCCAATTCTTCAAGTATTGATGAAACAGTACTCTTACCGCTGGCTATTCCCCCCGTGAGCCCTATAACCAAAGTAAACACCATCCTTTACATAGTTTCATACCAACTCTTCCCAATATTCAAATCTACTGCTAAAGGTACTTTCAGGGTTAAAGCATTTTCCATTTTATTTTTGACCAATTCCACAACTTCCGATACTTCATCTTTGTGTGCCTCGATGATCAATTCGTCATGAACTTGTAAAATGAGTTTTGACTTAAGTTTTTTATCCTTAAGCTCTTTATAAATGTTCACCATGGCTATTTTTATAATATCTGCCGCACTGCCCTGAATAGGGGTGTTCATAGCCATCCTTTCACCGAAATTCCTTTGTATTGCGTTTCTTGATGATAATTCAGGGATATATCTTATTCTGTTTAATAAGGTCTTAACATAACCTTTTTCCTTGCCGCTGTGTGCTATTTCTCCCATGTATTCTTTAACCTTGGGATATCTTTCAAAATAACTGTCTATATAGACTTTAGCTTCTTTACGTGTTATTTTTAAATCCCTGGAAAGCCCAAAATTACTTATTCCGTATACTATTCCAAAGTTTACAGCCTTTGCCCTGTTTCTCATTAGGGGAGTTACCATATCCCTATCTACCCCAAATACCTCAGCTGCAGTCCTTTGATGAATGTCTTCATTATTTTTAAAGGCATTTATCAGTCCCTGGTCACCCGATATATGTGCCAATACTCTTAATTCAATTTGAGAATAGTCCGCATCCACCAATACATAGTCATCGTCTCGGGGTACAAAAGCTTTTCTTATTTCCCTGCCGTCTTCGGTTTTAATGGGTATGTTTTGCAAGTTGGGATCCGTGCTGCTTAACCTTCCGGTTGCGGTAATAGTTTGGTTAAGTTTGGAATGTATTCTACCTGTCTTGGGATTTATAAGGCTTATTAAACCATCAATGTAAGTAGATTTTAGCTTTAACAGTTTTCTGTACAACAGTATCTTTTCTATAATAGGATGTTTATCAAATAGTGCTTCTAACACTTCCACATCCGTTGAATATCCTGTCTTGGTTTTTTTAGTAGGAGGCAGTTTGAACTTTTCAAATAAAATTATACTCAGTTGTTTTGTAGAATTGATATTGAACTCTTCTCCCGCTTCGGCATATATCTCTTCGGTTATCTTAGCTATTCTAACTGAAAATTCTCCGGACAATTCATTGAGCCTATTCGTGTCAACCTTAAAACCGTTATACTCCATATCCGCCAATACAACAATCAAAGGCATTTCAATATTATGAAACAGATTTTCCATTCCTTTTTCTTCAATTTCATCCTCTATAGGTTTTACCAGGTTCCATATGGCCTTAACAGAGCTGCAATAATTGCTGTGTTCCACATCCTTATCTTCGTAATCCGATATATCTTCTCCCATATATTCTTTATAAATATTTTTAAGCCTGTAGTTTGATTTTGATGGATTCAGCAGATAGGCACCAATCATACTGTCAAATCTGAGGGATTCGACATTTATATCTATATTTTTCAAAGCAATGATATCATTTTTTAGATCATGCCCAGCCTTCTCTATTTGCTTATCTTCCATTATTGTTTTAATTAGAGGTTTTAAAGTTTTATTTATCGGTATTACAAACTGGTTGTCGTTGACATAAAAATAAATAAAATCTGATAAAGTCGAAATCTTAAATGGAAGGAGTTTTGCTTTTTTAACAATTTTAAAAATTTCCTCTAATTCTTGTTCTGTTTCTATAAGTTTAAAGCTTGTCTTTTTTACTTCTTCTTTAACTTTTAAAATAGGTGCTTGATATAATCTTTGAGTCCTTTCCAAAAGGCTTTTGAACCCTAATTTTTGATATAAATTGATTAATTCTTCATAATCGGGTCCTTCATATATGTACTTTGCAAAATCCGTTTCTATGGGCACATCTTTGTCAATAGTAGCCAATTCCTTTGATATTCTCGCTATTTCTTTATTGTTTTCTATGTTTTCACGGGCTCTTTTCTTCTTTATTTGTTCCGTATTATTCAAAATGTTTTCAATATTTCCGAATTGTTCTAATAAGGATAATGCAGTTTTTTCGCCTATACCCGGCACCCCGGGAATGTTATCGGAAGCATCACCCATCAAACCTTTTAACTCTACCACCTGTTCAGGTGTAATGCTGTATTGTGCAATTAACTTTTCTCTGTCGAATTCCTCTGTTTCACTGATACCTTTTCTTGTAATCAATACATGCACCTTGGAGCTTATCAATTGAAAAGTATCCCTGTCACCCGTCACTATAAGTGTATGTATACCCTTTTTATCGGAAATGCCAGATAAAGTCCCAATAATATCATCTGCTTCATATCCGTCTAATTCCACCCTCTCTATTCTCATTGCATCCAGAATTTGCTTAAGATAAGGTATTTGCTCCGACATATCTTCGGGCATCTTTAACCTTTGTATTTTATACTCTTCAAACTGTTCATGTCGGAAAGTTGGGGCCTTCGTGTCAAAAGCAATGGCCAGATATTTCGGATTGTATTGTTCAATCAGTTTGTTTATCATATTTACAAATCCGTAAATAACACTTGTATGCAAACCGTCTTTGTTCATTAAAGATGGTAATGCATAAAAAGCCCTGTACATTAAGCTGTGTCCATCAATTATTATAAACTTTTCATCATTTTGCATTTATTCATCCTCCAAGGTTTATTAGTTTATATTATTTCCACAAAAAAATGAAAAACCCTTTATATCCCCGTAAAAAGATAGTTACATAGGTTTTCACAAAGGGAAAGGGTTTAATTAGATTTTCTTAATCTTTTAATTATTAGAATTATTACCAATACCAAACCGGCTAATATTACAATATAAGGAAGGAAAGCCACTAAAAATATGAATGCGTATTCAGCCCCCGCAATAAGGTTATTAAGTGTTTTTATAAAACCTTTATATGCTTTGCCCCAAGTGGTGGAAACATCTACGTTGGATATTTTTGCATCTTTTACTTCTCTTAAATCTATATAAAGGGAAGACATGCTTACTTGTTTATCCCAACGTCTGATATCCGTGCTCATTAAATCTATATCATTCCTGACCCTGTTTAACTCATTCTCGATTTTTAGGATTTCCTCAATATTTTTGGCCATAGCCAAAAGTTCCCTGAGTCTGTTTTCCTGAACCTTTAGGTTTCCTATTCTTGTAGTAGTGTCATAGTATACATCACTGATATCTGAAGAACTTGTATTCTCGTTGGTTACTTCACCTAAATTCTTTACCTCATCAAATATGACCTGAAATTTATCTGATGGTATTCTGATTGCTGCATTGCCGCTTTTAACTTTCTTTTGTTTGCCCTCTATATAAAATGTGCTGTTATTATCTACATAAGAATTTTCAACATAGCCACCGTGTCTTTTTGCTAAATCCGCTATAAATCTCAGGCTATTGTCAAAATCTA
>CAZQHS010000023.1:0-15204 GCA_964593485.1 uncultured Clostridiaceae bacterium | reverse complement strand
GAGAAACGCTTCCGCTCACTATTATTTTTCTGTCAAATACCAGAGGTTCTGCTTCTTTAACCTCGCCACCCGTATCAAAAGCTATTGCATCTTCTTCTTCCATTTTAGCTTTGTCCATCTTTCTCATGTCCGCTCCGCTTGCTAAGTTGAAGTTTTCTGCTTTGTTATAGTCGTCATACCCACCATCCTCAGCCTGAGCCATAATACTGAATTGGGGTGATTCCGCCGCAGGAGCTGCTTGGGGCATACCTGCACGGCTATATCCGTAACCTGCTTCTTCAGTTCCCGCCATGCCATAATTCATTGATTTTCTTTGCATTAAGTTTGGAAGTTGAGTGACGGCAATAATTGCAATTAAAAACACAGCTGCAACACCAGAAGCCCATTTCCAATTGAACCTTAAAAGTTTTACCTTTGATTTTTTGGCAGTTAACTCACTGAGCATCTCATGCAATTCCATATGGAAATCTGCAGGAATGTCTATCTCTTCTATGTCGTTACAACTCTTAACAACACTAAGAAGGGCTTTATAATCATCCATGCATTCCTTGCATACTGACAAATGCTTTTTTAGCTCAGTTTTATCTATTTCATTTATATCTTTATCTATATACGGTGATAAAAGGCTTTTATATAAACTGCAATCCATGATGTTTCCCTCCTTTACAAAGATTAGACTCTCATTTCTTTTTAAAGTTCCATTTGTGTTTGGAGCTTGTCCTTAAGAACATTACGGGCTCTGTTTATTCTTGATTTTATGGTGCCTAAAGAACAGCTTAGTATGGTAGCAATCTCTTCGTAACTGAAGCCTTGTATATCCCTTAAAATAACAACTGTTTTATAATCATCCTTTAAGGAATTTATCGTATTTAAAACCAATTCCTTTTTTTCCTGTATTTCATATAAATCCTCAGGGGTTACTTCATCTTTGCCTATTTCAATATGGGTAGTGCCCTTATCACTCTCTATTTCAAATTCTAATGAAACAGAGGCATATTTTTTCCTTTTTCGTAACTCATCCAAACAAACATTTGTAACTATCCTATAAAGCCAAGTGGAGAAAGAGGATTCTTCTCTGAAGTTCTTAATTGACTTAAATACTTTTATAAAAGCTTCCTGGACAGCATCCTTTGCATCTTCTTCATTATTCATCATTCTAAAAGCAATATTATAAGCTTTTTTCTCATACATACTTATGAGCTCTTCAAAAGCCATAATATCGCCTTTTTTGCTTTTACTGATAAGAAGTTTTTCAGCTGCGTCCATTTTCTCCCCCCCTTTGCCCAAATTTAAACCTTATATTTCAACTTTTCTCGTCCTCTTGTAAGGTTGAAACAACGATGAAACCAAGGTAAAGTTTTCGTCTAAAACTGCTGTTGCATGATGAAGGAAATCCCTTGCCATATAGTACCTTAGATCCGTAAAACTGAATTCGTATCCCACCTTTAGTTTCTTGCACTCAACGTGAAAAATCGGGGTAAATTCACCGAAGAATTCAGCAATTTCTGTATTTTTTATTGCATCATAAAGTTTGGTATCCAAGTTCTCCAAAACATCTATTACTTTTATTTTTTTTGAGAATAATTTTATCTCTCCTACAACCCATTTATCTTCAAACTTTATAATAAAATGCCACTTTAATAAACCTACAATGGACGGCAAAACCCTAATAAACTTAATATCCCCGTACTTATCCATGTTTATATTTATAGTCTTTTTAACATATATTTTCATCCAACTTCTGAAAATTATATAAGTTAAAAATAAAAATAAAACAATCACAGGATGTATTATTGTCCTGAAAGCGGGTACGATTATAGCAATAGATAATATGAGTAATACCGGGTCATAAACCAATAACAAATCTGCTGTATATTTCTTATTAAAAAATGGCCAAAAAATCTTTGCACCATAAGAATTCGTTATGTCCAATATCAAATGCGATAAGCATCCAGCCAAAGAGTATAAAAACAATTTTAAAAATATCGCTCCCGGAAATAACATTGATAGCAACAAGGCTATCGCTCCGCCGTATAATAATGCGAAGGGTAGAGAGTGAGATACCCCTCTGTGACTTTTTAAATAACTGTAATGTCCTTTTACCTGCATAATTATATCCCCATCAGGTATTACAGCACCTATTAAACAACCTATTGCATATGGATTGGTTATAGCTGCAGGTTCTCCTGTCATTGCTGCTATAGCTAACCCTACAATTCCATGTGTAACCGGATCCATAGCTAACCTCCATATCTACTTTATATCCTACTACAACAAATTAAATTATAACATACCTAATTATTAATTCCATAACAATTTAAGTTACAATTTACCCCAATTTCAAAACATTATATGCATCCTCTCCATGTTTTGGAATAATAATTGGAAACAAGCAGAAAAACATTATTGATTTTTAAAGTGACCTGTGCTAATATAAATTACGTAGCGCCGGAGTGGCGGAACTGGCAGACGCACATGACTCAAAATCATGCGCTCTTACGAGCATGCGGGTTCGATTCCCGCCTCCGGCACCACTTTAAAAACCCCGCAACGCGAATATTATAAGCGCAGCGAGGTTATTTTTTTGCCATACAACGAGGTGTGAAGATAATGAATAACAAAGACAGATACACCGGATATATACTGATAGCTTTATCAGCTTTTTGTTTTTCATTAAATGGAATATTAAGCTCTTTTCTTTTTAAAAGCGGTATTAAAACCTTAGATTTGATAATCTTGCAAAATATATCCCAATTGTCAATCTTGTTAGTCTTTTATTCTTTCAGAAAATTTAAAGATTTAAAAATTACCAAGGAAGATATAAAAACCATCAGCCTTCAGGGACTATTTGCCAGCACTCCCACGGCGGTTTTCTATTATATTGCAATACAAAAAACAAACACTTCAATAGCTTGCCTGCTTCTTTTTACCAACCCTATTTTTGTAACACTTTATTATATAATTTTTGAAAAACAAAGAAACAATATGAGCAAGATTATAGCTGTTGTTATTGTATTTTTAGGCAGTGCCCTTGTCCTGAACATAACCCCAAAGAATTTTTCTCATATAAATATTTTAGGTATCGTGGCAGGTATTATATCAAGCATTTCCTACGCTTTCTATAATGTTTATGCTGAAAAAAAATTAAAAAAGTATTCTCCGGGAGTAATACTTTTTTATTGTACTATTGTTGTTTTTCTACTAATCTCTATAATCAATATAAATTTTTATTTTAATTTGCACCAATTGGATTTTAATATGCTTAAATTCGCATTGCCTTTATCAACTATTGCAAACATAGCACCTGTTATTCTTTTATACTCAGGAATAAAAAAAATAGGAGCTCAATCTGCTTCAATCGTTGCCACAGGCGAAGTCCCATTTACCATTGTCTTATCTTTTTTAGTTTTGAATGAAACGCTTAATTTAACACAAATATTCGGCAGTATTTTAATTGTCAGTGCTATCCTTTCATTGACGTTAATGGAAGAATAAAAATACCTACTCCCTATCTACCTTTTCTTCCTCATCTTCATTAATACTTTTTGTTATACGAATCTTTGTAATCCTTTTATCCTCTACCTCTTCGATACGAAATTCGGCACCGTCGAATTCAACTTCATCTCCCACTTCCGGCATTTTACCTGAAAGGCTTAAAACCATTCCGCTTATGGTATCGAACTCCAAATCCTCTTCGGGAAAATCCATATCCATTATATGATTAACTTCGTCAAGGCTGAGCATTCCGTTTACTATATATATGTTATCATCAACCTTTTCGAATTCCAAAATTTCATCGTCATACTCATCAAATATATTTCCAACTATCTCCTCAAGTAAATCCTCAATTGTTATCAGCCCGGCAGTCCCTCCATACTCATCTATAACAATAGCCATATGGTTCTTGGATTTTTGCATATCCCTGAACAGTACATCTATTTTTTTATATTCAGACACATAATTTGCATCTCGGATAATGTCTTTTAGGGAAATCTCCAGTTCTCCATCTTTCTTTATGATTCCAAATAAATCCTTTACGTAAAGTATCCCTATTATATTGTCTATGGTATCCATATACACAGGGATTCTGGAAAAATGTTCTCCCACAATTACATTTAATATTTCTTCCATATCCGCATTGATATTTATAACTATCATATCTGTCCTTGGTGTCATAACTTCCTTTACAATAGTATCATCAAATTCAAATATGCTGTTTATCATTTCGGTTTCTGTTTCCTGTATAACGCCTTTTTCTTCTCCCACATTTATCATAAGTCTTATTTCTTCCTCGGTAATCTGCTGGCTATCATATTTGATTGAGCCGCCTAAAAGTTTTACTGCTAAATTTGTTGAATACGTAAGCAATTTTACAATTGGAAATGTTATCCTGGATATAAAAGCCATAGGTTTTGCCGCGAAAAGGGCGATCTTATCGGATTTTTGCAATGCCATCCTCTTAGGCACAAGTTCACCCAGCACCAAGGTAATATATGCTATTATCACTGTAATTAAGATAAAAGAAATTGTATCTGAGAATTGATTTAACAAAATTATATTTGTCTTTCTTAAAACATCCCCAAGCCTGACGGCTAAAGTTTTTGCACTTAGAGCACTGGCAAAAAAACCCGCCAGGGTTATACCGATTTGTATGGTTGCAAGGAATTTGCTTGGTTCTTCTAAGTATTTATTTATTATAACTGCAGATTTATTGTTCTTTTCTATAAGTGGTTTTAATTTTGATTGCCTCACAGATAGTATCGCTATCTCAGATGCAGCGAAAAATGCATTTATACATATTAATATAATTATAAAAAAAAGCTGCCCCCAAAAGTCGCCATCCATTTAAAAAACTCCCCCTAAATTTAACTTAAGTATATTATATTATTATATTCCTTATTCATCAATAGCTACGCAACAATATTTGGTAAACGGTGTAATTGCCTTATATTGCTGTACTAAATGTCACTTTCGTGGTTTCTCGAAGTTTATGATGACCCCAAAGCCTTGTAAACAGTATTTTATTTGCAAAATCCATAAACATTTTATGACATATAATCCTTTAACACATTCATAATATTAGGCAAATTGGAAAAACCTCGTTCAAAAATATCTGAAATCAAATCTTCTTTAAATCCGGCTAAAAATATTATAAAAAGTATTATTATGAATAACATATCGCTTTTTCTTTCTATTAAAAAAAACAATATTAAAGCTAATATAAAAATGTCCTCAAAAGATAATTTTCCTTTAATATAGTCAATGATATCAGATGGATTCATTTTATATTCCTACCTTCAAACCAAGTTTTTCCGCTATTATCAGTAAGTTTACCGCTATAATGCATTCATCAATAACCTTCTGTCTGGCAACAGACATAAAAGGTTTGATTGAGTTAAGCAAGTTGATTCTGCTATCATTTTTGTTGCCGGTGCTTATCCTGCTTAAGGCTGTATTTAAAAAAGCATCATTAAGGATTCCTGCAAAGGGACTTTTCGAATTTTCTTCATTATTTTCATCGTTTTTTATTTCATTTTTTTTTTGACCCGTTGCACTTTTAAACAAAGTACCCATCAATTCATTTTGCAGACCTTCATAATCGTTATTTTCCAACATATCTTTTATTTTGGCACCTGTACCGTCATTGCCGCCCCGACTATCCAAATATTTAATCAATTCTCCTTTTAACCCGTTTACATCACCCTGGTTGATCATGTTCTTTACATTTTGATTGATATTGGGGTTTTTACCGATTTCATTTAACAAAACGTCTTTAATGTCATCTTGATTTATTTGATCTAAATCCATATGGGGCATTTTTTCTTTTATTTTATTTCTTACTTCCTCATTGTCAAAAGAGTTTTCATCCCTATTGTTCCTTCCATAACCCATGTTATTACCTCCAATACTATATTTATTCTAACCAACACAACATAACCTTCTCCTATTTACTTTGTCTTTTTGTTTATTACTCCTGTAGATATAATCTTTGTATATACTATATTTTTCTTTAGGAAAACTGTTGTTTTCTTTAGGAAATAAAAATACGATTAGGAACAATGATATTGAAACCAAATCCTCATTAAACTTATTATTAATAAAAACCCCTAAAAATTTATACTCTACTCTTATTTTATTCCAAGTTTATCTTTTAGTTACATCAAAAAAAACATTTTGCCCGGCTAAAAAGCCGGGCTTTAGGTTTAGCAAAATCTTCTGCGACCCTTGCAGCAGCACCAGAATGCCAATAATATCCACAACCAAGTGCAATCTTCTCCGAAGAATTCTTTGTCGAAAATACCTGCTAAGCTTTCTCTACCGCCACAGCAAAAGAAAAGTAAAGCAAGCAACCAGATCCAATTACCGCCAAAAATCCCGCCAGTTTGTTCACCACATCCGCAACCTTGAGCTCCTAATCCCATACTTACACCTCCTTCATAATAACTGAGCATTTTTAAAATGTTAACACTTTAGTAAATTCGGCTAAACGATTACAAAAATATTATATTAAAGATAAACCTGCTCTCTTTCCCAAATGTCACACTTGAAGCTAATGTCTGGAAAGTCTAAGTAAAAGTTATGGGTTGTTCATCTTTCCCACTTTTATATTATGTACATGTGTAATTTATGTTACAAAATATAATAAAAAAATCTCCCAAATAGATATATTTAAATTTTTATATCTATTTAGGAGTCACTTTTAGGCTTTATTCATCTTTTATTTGTTAATACAAATCAGAAAAATACTTGCAAATTTCTATAGTGTGAGTTTCTTGCTTCGAACTTTGCTGTAGGGCAAAGGTTTATGATCTTTCTTCCCATCTTCTATATCCATGATCTGTTTAAAATAGTAATCACATAAATAATTACTATCCTCTACTTCTTTTATTTTTTTCCAACTTAACAATGCTTCTTTGTATTTTTTACAGTTAAACGCAGCCGTTGCCACATAATGAATATATTGGGGGTTATGCTTATCGAATCTTAACAGCCTTTTATAAGCTATATAGGCATCCTTGTGTCTGCCTACACATGCAAAAGTATCCGCAATTTTGTAAGCATATTCCTCGTTATCTACAATTATTTTTCTTACTATTCTAATCTGTCTTTCAAGCAAACTGCCCCTGCCCATTTTATTATAGAAAATGCAAAGATTGCTGTTTGCGTGGACACTGAATGGTTCATTTTTAATAACCTCTTGGGCCATTTCTACAGCCTTTTCTGTTTTACCCAAATAATAATAGGTCAATGACAGATTATTCTTCGCCGGCGTGGCATTTGGAAGCCTATCAATTACCTCTTTAAAAGCAATTAAAGCCTTTTCGTATTCTTTTTTCTCCAAAAACTTCATGCCCTTTTCTTCTACTTTATATATTCTTTCCAACTCATCATCATCCAAATTGTTGTTTGCCTCTCTAATCAAGTTCAACATGTCCACCATGTTTTCCGCCTCTTCAGCAAATTCACCGAAAGGTGCCAGTTTTATATATTTTTCAAAGTAAAATAATGATTTTTTCATTTTTTGAACCTGTAAGTAGTTGCAACCTAATCCAAAGTAGCATTCTTCATAATTAGGATCAATATTGTTTATAATTCTTAAGAGAATTTTTGAGGAATGATCTATGTGCCCTAATTCAGATAAAAAACCCGCATAACTGAACAGTATTATGCTATCCTTCGGTTTAATCTTAACTGCTTTTTCAATATACCTCAGTGCTGATTTCAGTTTGCCGTTTTGTTGGTACTTAAAGCTAAGGTCAAAATAAAAATCAGCTTCTCTTTCAAATGAAACTACATTATCCATCTTCATAAATACACCACCTAACACATTAAATTCTATTTGCAACTGCTTACGGATTATTTATATTTTATGATAGGAAAAACCTAACAATACCCAAAGTTTTGCATATTTCAAGATATATGTCCTAAAAAAGCTCAATTTTTTTCGTGGGAAACATGGGCTTCAATTTGACCTTTTACCTGGGTTTTTATCCATTCTATATATTTGCTACGCAGCCTTTGTTGTTCTGCCCTTTCTTCATCAGAAAGCTCTCCGTCTTTTGATTTTTTGTAAAGAAAATTTATTCTATCAATATCTTCTTTTAAAATCATATTTTTCATCCTATTCTGTTATTTACAATAGCCATAATTTCTTTATGAATAATGTTTGATTCTTTTAACATTTCACTACTTTTCGTCATTGCATTATCTCTTGTTATTTCATCGTTTATACCCGGCAAATTAATATTAATATTAAGCAAGGCACCTTCCAGCCCGGCTAAAGCTAAATGGCATCCTACGCCCACATCGGAAACGGCATTTTTATTTCCATACATTGCTATGTTTTTTTGATTTTTTAATATCAAATAACATTTTTCCATGGTAACCAAAGGGACATTCAGAGTTTGTATGCTTGCTTGTTGTATTCTATCAACCCTAAAGGCTTTTTCTTCTTCTGTTTCTTTTGGTAGCTTCATTGCTTCCATAAACAAATTAAATGCCTTTGTGTCCTCATCAATTAAGATATATAGATCTTCCCTAAGTTTCTTAATGTTATCAAACTCCTTCAAAACATCAGCCTTTATTTTTTCATCCTGAGTTTCAAAAGACTTTTTTCCCACTGAAAGGTTAACAACCATCATTGTCAATGATGCTGCCAAAGCCCCTGCAAAAGCGGCAGTACTCCCGCCTCCGGGTGCAGGTTCATTGCTTCCCAAAAGTTCACAATACTGTTTAATACTCATATTTATCAGATCCATAGGTTCCCTCCTGAACAAAGTTTTTTTATTTTTTAATCAGATTACCTTTATCTACTACCACTTCGCCATTCTTTATAACTTTATCTACATGATTTATGCCAAAATGATATACAATGTAATTGAGATTAGGGCAATCAAAGATTACTAAATCAGCCTTTTTTCCAATCTCTATTGAACCGATTTCCTTTTGTCTATCTATTCCATAGGCTGCATTTATTGTCATACCTTTTATTATTTCCAAAGGGGTCATCTTCATGCCGAAACAAGCAAATGTCATTATGGATTGAAGATTCTCCGTGGGACATGTTCCCGGATTATAATCAGTTGCCAAAGCTACTCTGACACCTTTTTCTATCATTTTTCTTGCCGGGGCAAATTTACCTGTCATTAGATAAAAGGATGTTCCAGGTAATAATATGGCAGTCACACCTGCCCCCGCCATATCTGAAATCCCTTCATCAGAAATCGCCAATAAATGTTCCGCAGATATTGCACCTATCTTTGCCGCCAATTCAGCGCCTTTCAACGGTATAATTTCATCAGCGTGAATTTTAAGCTTATATCCCATATCCCTTGCTTTTTGCATTATATACTCGGATTCTTCTACGGAAAATACACCTTTTTCACAGAATATATCCAAGAATTCACCAAGACCGTTTTTTATAACATAAGGCATTACATCCTCACACATAAAATCGATATAACCTTTGCTATTGTCCTTGTACTCCGGAGGAATGGCATGTGCACCCATATATGTAGACACAATATCTATGGGATGTTCTAAATTTAATTCTTTTGCAGCTTCCAAACATTTTATTTCAGTATCAAAATCAAGCCCATAACCGGATTTCGCTTCAACCGTAGTGGTTCCGTGAATCAGCATTTGGTCAAGGCTCTTCAGTGCCTTATCTTTCAACTGTTCTTTTGACAATTCCCTTGTGGCACGTACTGTGCTTAATATTCCGCCACCGGATTCTAAAATCTCTATATAAGGAATTCCTGTAAGTTTCATGTTTAGTTCATTTTCTCTTGAACCCCCATGAATCAGATGGGTGTGGGAATCTATAAGCCCCGGTGTTACCGTTTTGCCTTTGGCATCTATTATATCCACTCTGCTGTCACATAAACATGAAGGTATTGTTCCTATTCCAATACTTTTTATAAACCCATCTTTAATAATAATATATCCATTTTCAATGACACCATCAATTATAGAATCAGTACATGTTATTATTTTGGATGCGTTTTTTATAATTAGATCCATGCTTTCCCTCCTTAATCCAATTCGCCTATTTGTTCTTCCACAACTTTAACAAAACTACCTTCCTTCACCATCTTGTCAAGTTTTTCTATGTCAATATTCATTATTCTGTCTTCCTCAACGGGCTTAACATATTTTCTTATTTCTTCGTAAACCTTCTTTGTACCTGCACCTAATGTTGGGTTTTCTCTAAAACTTATTGCCTGAGAAGCTGCAAAAGCTTCTATTGCAAGTACTTTTTCCACGTTATCTATAATTAACCTTGCTTTCCTCGCCGCTGTGGTACCCATACTTACATGGTCTTCTTGGTTTGCCGATGATGGTATGGAATCAACACTTGCAGGGTGAGCCAAGATTTTATTTTCCGAAACCATTGATGCTGCAGTATATTGAGTTATCATAAAGCCAGAATTTATCCCGCCTTTTTTTGTTAAGAAAGGGGGCAAATCATTCAGTTGGGGATTAACCAACCTTTCTATTCTTCTTTCAGATACATTGGCCAGTTCCGATATGGCAATTCCCAGAAAATCCATTGCCAATGCTATAGGCTGACCATGGAAATTCCCCCCGGATATTACTTTATCTTCATCGGGAAAGATTAAAGGGTTATCCGTTGCTGCATTCAGTTCTATCTCAATAACATCTTTTACATAATTTATTGCATCTTTGCTGGCTCCGTGTATTTGCGGGATACACCTTAGGGTATATGCATCCTGGACCCTGATCTCTCCTTGAAAAGTAGTCAAACTGCTTCCATGGGTTATCCTAAGAACGTTTTTTGCTGATAGGATTTGGCCTTTTTGGCCCCTAACCTTATGAACTATTTCGTCAAATGCATCGGTAATTCCCCTTAGTGCTTCCAAGGTCATTGATGATATTATATCTGCTGTTTTTATTAAGTTCAATGAGTCATATAATACAAGTGTACCTATTGCGGTCATGACTGGTGTACCGTTTATAAGTGCAAGGCCTTCTTTTGATGTTAAGATTACAGGTTTTATTCCTGCTTTATCCATTGCTTCTCTACCCTGCATTCTTTTTCCTTCATAAACGGCTTCCCCTTCTCCAATCATAACCAATACCATACATGCCAAAGGTGCTAAATCACCACTGGCACCCAATGAGCCTTTTTCGGGTATTATGGGGTGAACCCCTTTATTCAGCATTTCTATCAGTGTGTTAACCGTTTCTAACCTGATGCCTGAAAATCCTTTTGCCAAAGCGTTAGCCCTCAAAAGCATAACAGCTCTGACTGTTTCTTCGGTAAGTGAGTTGCCTAATGAACAGGAATGACTTACTATAAGATTTCTCTGAAGTGCCTCCGTGTCTTCTTTGGATATAACTATATCACTGAATTTGCCAAAACCGGTAGTTATACCGTAAACAACTTCTCCTTTTTCTACAAGATTGTCTACGTATTCCCTTGAGTTTTTGATTTTTAATACAGCTTCTTCCGAAAGGCCTACTGTAAAACCTTTTCTTGCAACATCAACTACATTGTCAATCGTCAGGTGCTCTCCGTCTATAAAAATATGTCCCATCAGATTCCAACTCCTTTTTATTGTTTTTAATTTATTTATTTTATTATAACCCTTTTAGTTTAAAAGTGGAAATAGAGGTATAAAACAAAGGATAAAGTTTTTTAGGAAAGGTTAGCATTTATTAGAAAAAGCCATCTTACCTTCAGTTTATCCATATATTTCATTCTACTATATATTTACGCCGTTTTCTAATAAAAATAAAAGTAGTACAATGTTAGTACTTACTAATTGATGGTGTCATGCCTTTAGGGTCAAGATTCTTCACTATCGTTCAGAATGACACGCTGCCGATACTGTCTTCCTGAGCATTGGTGGGATCTTAAGACTCTTCGGCATGCATCAATAGTGACAATTATCGTAGCAATATAAGGCTGTTCGGCAATGTGTGAACAGTAACATTGTGGTTATAAGCGATAAACGGAATATAAAGTTATCTTACAACGAAATTACATTTAGAATATAATTTTCTATTTGTAAAATGTAAAGGGTGAGTATATCCTTGAAAAAAGCTAAAAGAATAAAAAACAAAAAACATATAACATTTTTGTACATACCGGAAAATGAATCAAAAATAAGAACCTTGCGATTAGCTACTTGGATACCTAAATCCATTATAATATCATTGGCATTAATATTTGTATATGCGGTTTCATATACCATGGCCTACAACAATTTGAAAATATCACATCAAGCAAGTTTAGGCAGAATCGAAAATATCACCGCAATAAATCAATTTCAAGAAAAAGAAATAGAAAAATTAGAAGATGATGCAAAAAAAGTTCAAACACAACTTTGTGAGAATATTGCCATGCTCCAAGAGCTTAAAGAAGCTGTAGGCATAAAAGAAGAATGCGATACGGCTGTTGTTGCGGTTAACACTATAGACAAATCCTCTAACACTCCAATACAATCTATCATCAAAACATGTGATACTAATTATACAAACCATATTTTTGAAATTAAAACTTCTTATGTTAGTCTTTCTAAAGAAGCTGCCAGTCAAAGATCCGATATTAATAATTCTATCGGACCCATTAAGGACAAACTATCTTATCTTAAAGCAAAACCAGCCATTAAACCTGTAATCGGAAAAATAACCGCTGTTTACGGTTACAGAAAAAATCCCTTTACCAACAGAGGCAGTGAGTTTCATAAAGGGGTTGATATTGCAGCAAAAAGAGGTACATCAATAGTTTCAACCGCTGATGGCGTTGTTACATATGCAGGTTGGAAATCGGGTTATGGTAATATGGTAATAATCTCACACGGTTACGGTTTTGTTACTGTATACGCCCACAACTCAACTAATACGATAAAGGTAGGAGAAAAAGTAAAAAAGGGACAAGTGATTGCTAAAGTCGGAAGTACCGGTAGAAGCACAGCCCCCCATGTACATTATGAAATTAAATTAAACGGTAAAAATGTAGACCCGGCAAGATACTTTTAAATAAAAGGAGTTTTGAATATGTTAGGCATCGGTAAAAAAACCACAATCAATACTGATAAGGTTGATACTCTAATAGGCAAAAATACAAAATTTGAAGGCAACCTTTCTACAGAAGGCACTATACGAATAGATGGAGAAGTCATAGGCGACGTAATCCTGTCAGGCAATCTTATTTTAGGTGAACAAGGCAGGATAAAAGGAAATGTAAAATCTGATAACATACATTTATCCGGTATCATCGAAGGTAATGTAATGTCCGCAAACCAAATTCATATATCCGCCTCGGGAAAGCTGTATGGTGATATGTCAGTCAAAAATATTATAATTGATGAAGGCGGACTATTCCAAGGCAACAGTAATATGATCGGTGAAGAAAAACAGGATTAGATGCTGTTCACGCATTATCTAACAGATTTGTATTGCTATGATAAATGTCACTTTCGAGGCTTGCCGAAGAGTCTTAAGATCCGACCCAATGCTCAGGATGACACCAAGACCATGTAAATGGCAACTTGGATTAGAAGACCTTTCTTAGTTCCCAGATTATTTTTGCAGCTTCCGCCCTGGAGGTAAAATCTTTAGGTGCAAAAATATTTCCCGGTTTCCCTATCATTATTTTGAATTCATACATAAGACCCACACTATCCACGGCATAATCAGATATGGAAGCCTTGTCCATAAAATCCGGTAAATAATAAACTACTCGGTTCATATCTAAGTATTCTATAGCCCTCTTAACTATTACAGATACGTCTTGTCTTGTTATCTTTTCATTTGGACTGAAATTATTGTTGTAACCTTGTATCAATCCTATCTTTGTAGCCGCGTTTATATGACCTGCCAAGGGATTTTCTATATCTACATCCTTATAAGTGCTTGGTCCTTTTATTTGTTCCAGACCCAGTGCATTAACAACAAAAGCCGCAAACTCCGCCCTGGTTATATTATCATCCGGCTTATACAATTTACCTCTCTTAGGATAAATTATCCCGTTATTATAAAGTGCTTCAATATACTCAAATGCCCAGTTATCAGTGACATCCATGAGACCGATTCCCGAACCCGTTTCATAGTTAAGGGGCAGCATCATGATACTTTCTTCCTTGGATTCTAATACCAAGTTTACATTACCTATACTATAATGTGAATATTGAACATCCAAGTCCTTTTTTATATCCTTAGTAATATAGTTATTTATAAAATGCCTGTCTTCACTGTTTATATTTGCAAAGTAATCATAATTAGGCATTCTTCTTCCATTATAAGTGTACATAAATGTTGGCTCTGCAGGAATCCATCCCACTCCCTGTATATAAAATTCACTCCAGGAATGCCTATCTTCCGGCGATATATGAAACCACTTATTTTCTTTAGTATCATCTTCTACCCAATAACCAGCTACGACTCTTGAGGGTATTCCCGCAGCCCTGCAAAGTGCAGTAAAAAGATAAGCGTATTCATCACATACGCCTCTACCGGTAAGAAGACCGCTTAGTGCACCTTTATTAGCATATTTAGGATTATCATCATAAGTAATGTGCAGGTTTACATAATCGTATATTCTTTTTGCTTTCTCCATAGCCGTGCCCGTTCCAGAAACCTCCAAAGCCTTTTTCTTTATATCTGGAGAACTACTTTCGATTTTTTCACCGGGCAAAACATATTTATGATTAAAGGGATCATCAAGATATTCACTATAATCTGTGCTTTTATTATATATGCTTTTATCAAAGGTGATTCCACTGTTCTCAATTATTTTGTCAATAACTATATTAATACTGTCTCCGGAACTTAGTGTCTTTATATCAATCCTCCCATAAACATTACCCCATTCATCTATTTCCATATTCGCAGTTAGTGGCTCAATTTTGATGTCAATCAAGCTTTGATATAAAGAGTCTGTATCGGCACCTATCAAAACCTTGGCAGAAATATCATATACCGGTATATTACTGTTATTTGAAATCTCATAAATATTCCTGATTACATATTTTCTCTTATCTTTAATACTGTATGTATCCGCATATGCAAAAGTAAATAAAATGCAAACAATCACTACAATTGTTATAAGTTTTTTGCAACGTTTCACAGAGCAACCCCCGTTTTTTTGTATTTGAATTTGACATATAAATTAATTATAGCAAAACTAAAATTAATATGTTATAAAAGCATTTTACAATATTGTCTATTTTTCTC
>CAZQHS010000022.1:0-18994 GCA_964593485.1 uncultured Clostridiaceae bacterium | reverse complement strand
ATGGAGGGTATCGTTACACACTTTTATTAAACGCAGAATTAAGGCAAGAGACAGGCGACAAGTGACTGGAGACATAAAAATTGCTACGCAATTTTTATATATTGCGATATACCTGTTTTACAATCGTGCAAAAATTTTGCCTTTCCGGGCAAAATAAAATAAATATGCGTGTCTTAAAATGCTTAACTAAAGAAGTTACTTATTTTGGCTCGTTTTATATTGACTATCCCTAAGCTTTAAAAGCTCTAAATAGTTTTTCAAGTCCTCTATGCTCCGTGGTGATAGGTTATTTATATCTTCTATAACGCTATGAGGAATCGAATAATTCTTGTTCTCTTCCTTTACCGATACAGTATCTTGATTGTTGGAAAAACCGATTAAATAATCGAGGCTGATGTTAAAGAGCCCCGCAATTACTTTTGCGTTATCCAAAGTAGGCTTTTTCCTATCATTTTCATAATAGGCTATGGTACTTTGGGTTAAATTCAATTTTGTTGCCAGCTCTTCTTGTGTCCATCCGGCGTTTTCACGAAGTTGTTTTAAACGAAATGAAAACATCCAATCACCTCATTTTTATTATAATATTAAAAAAATTTACCTTGTGCATATATGACCAATAAAAATGAACATTGTGCAATATGACCATAAGGTATACAATAAAATTGTATAAACAGTTTGTGGAAAGAATTTAACTAATTATTTTATTTGAAATAATTGATTTATGGAAGTTAATGGTGGGAGTTATGAAAATATTAATAGCTGAAGATGTTCCGACTAATAGAAAATACTTGATTGATTTATTAAAAGATTATGGTGAATATGATCTTGCATATGATGGTTTAGAAGCATTGAGTCTCATTTATTCAACAATAAAGAGTGAGGCTCCTTATGAATTGATATGCCTTGGTATAATAATGTCTGAAATAGATGGGCTTACCGTTTTGAAATTAACGAGAGATAAAGAAAAACAATTTGGTTTAAACACCATGAATCGTGCAAAAATCATTATAACCGCAGAATTGGATGATAAATATTTGAAACAAGCATCTTTTGAATATGGATGTGATGGTTTTATAAATATACCAAAAAACAGCGAAAAATTAATAAAAATGTTAGACAAATTGGGAATTGTCCCTATTTCATAAAATATGCATATAACCGGGAGGATTAATAGATTCTCATCCATACTAATGAAATCATCATCTGTAATACAACCAAGGTTCTTTTTGCACTCGGCGGTTTTTATACCGACTTGGAAGAAGCATTCGGTTCGCCTATAGATCTTTTAGTAACTGAAAGTCTAAATGATGATTTAGAAAGCAAATATCTGATTAAGAGTTGCTAATATATGAACAAGAATAAAAACCGATATTAATTCTTTTCAGATAGTTAATTGGATACATTTATATAATCGGCACCTTATTTTTTAGCGTAAGCATCACAGATTCATTGTACAGTAAGGCTATAAACCCGCCGGTAAAAACCTCAGTAGTCAAATTTTACACCTCTCTATAAAGTAACTTAAGCATATCCGTAAAATTTTTATAAGACAAATCAATGCTTCTTGCAGCAGATATGGTTATTTTACGAATGTTTATAGATAGGAACATTCCATTTCATGGACTGTGGAATTAACTTGTGGCATCTAAAATATTACGAACATGTAATTTATAATGAAACAGAATATCGTAGATTCGGTGAATGACCTGGAACATTTACACAAAGTTATTGTCTAATTATTAGGAGACGTTTAATTTAACACCAATGGTAATCCTTCCACTTGATGGGATCTGTTATAAAGAAGTAATAAGTAAATATGCGACTTGCGTAATTTCTAAAAATATATATTAACATAATAAAAAAATGGGGGTTTTTTATATGGTTAGCAGTGGAAAGTTTTTAAGGTTACTTAAGCTTTTACTAGTACTATTAATTTTAAATGGATTTATTTTGGTAGGATGTGTAGCAAACGTAAATAATCCTGTTGATGTTTTACAACCTGATGAACAAAATTCTAAAGATGAAGATTACATATATGAAGACAAAGAACCTAAAAATATTATTCTTTCCTATCTAACTGATGAATATATGAAACGTAATGAACGAGTATATTTTATTGAGGATGCATCTGATACTCCTATGGAAGGCGACTATAGCATTGACAATATTATGTATGCCGGCGAAAAGTCAACAAATGAGATCATTGGTGTTGCATTTGAAATAAACTACAGCCGTTATTATTTCGTACGCAATGAAAAATCAGAAAAGATTTATAGTTGGCATAAATACGAACCTTATTACATTGTTCTAAGCCGCAGCGATAATGATGACACCTGGGGTAGTGTAATCGGTCAAACAGATATAATTGATCAAAGTAAGGACATTGGAGAAATAATTTTGGAAGCCACATATAACTTAGAGGATATCGAGGCTTCATTATCTCTTGATGGATATTCCCAACTGGTAGGTCCATTTTCCGTACCTAATTTCTTTAATACAAAGCCTAAATCAAAAATACTTGAAGGATGGGAGCCTGTCTACAGGGCCGGTGATTATTGGATTCAATATAGTTATGATGGTTTAACTGCGATTTGCTATTACGAAGCGGTAGAAATGCAACCAAAAATCATCAGAATTGAAACCACCCGCACAGACGTTTCTACGTATAAAGATATTAGGGTCGGGGCAATGCGCAATGAGGTGCTCAAGGTGTATCCAAGCATTTATGATAAAAACTATTGGGACTATCAAGGTGATTATTTGTGGTATTGTAAAAATGGAGATGGTTTTGGATCAGCCCTATTATTCTGGTTTGAAAATGATGTTGTTATAAAAATTGAGGTCAATAATGTATTTGATTAACAATCGGCAAGACAGGTTCCTACTTTAATTTCCTCTAACGTTATTTATTTACTTCAACCCTATTACAACAAAATAACCAAGGGGGCAGTTAGGAAACCTAGCGTGAGGTTACAAGATATTTGAAAGAAACAACCCAAAGTCAGCAATACAAACGGTTTCAGCCACAGTAGGTGTATAACCTAATATATTGGAGGCAATGTAAATGGGAAGCATTATCAAAAAGAAGATCAAGAACCGTTCATATTACTACTATGTGGAGTCAAAACGTATTAATGGTAAATCGAAATATCTAAATCAAGTATATCTTGGTACCGCTGAAAAGATACTTAAAAAACACAAGAGCTCCGGTACACCTGAAGAACCACTATATTCCAACATAGCCGATTTTGGTGATGTAACTCTCCTGTATGATATTGCCTCAAGACTCGGTATTGTCGATATTATTAATAACGTAGTGGGTAAAAGAAAACAAGAAATATCCCCAGGTGAGTATATCCTAACTGCTGCCATAAACAGGGCTGTTGCCCCAACCTCAAAGAGTGGACTACAAGAGTGGTTTGCCAAAACCGTCTTGCCATTCAATACCGGTATTAAGCCAAGTGCATTAACATCGCAGAATTTCTGGAATAACACCTGCTTTACAGAGGATATGATAAACTCAGCAGAAGATACAATTGTTAAAACTATATTGGAACAATACCAACTGGACACCACCCATCTAATATATGATGCTACCAACTTCTTTACTTATATTGATACCATGCAAAACAGTAAACTCGCCAAGCGGTGAAACAATAAAGAAAAGAGGAATGATCTAAAAATCGTAGGTCTCTCCATGATGATTACACCTGACTGCAGCGTACCACTACTCCATGAGTCTTATCCGGGAAATCGTCATGATGCTAAACAGTTTAAGAAAATTATAATAGAAATAAAACAACGCTATGAGAGAATCAGCGGTAAACAATCCGACATAACAATCATTTTTGACAGAAGCAATAATTCAGAAGATAACATTAATCTTCTTGAAGAAGGCGATTTCCCTTATCACTATATCGGAGGCCTAAAAAAGAATCAGGCAAAAGTTCTTTATTCAGTACCACTTACCGAATATACTCCCCTTCCCGAAGAACGTTTTTCGGGACAGATGGCATACAGTACACGATGAAAGCCTTTAACCGAGAAGTAACCGTTGTCGTTTGTTACAATCCCACTCTTTTAGAAGGTCAAATGCAAGGAATAAATATCAATAAAGAGAAAGTTGCTAATAAACTTGCAATATTACAACAAAACCTTATAAAAAGAGCTAACGGTGATATATGTAAAGGCCCTAAGCCGATAGAGGCAAGTGTTCAGGCAAAAGTAAATAAAATTCTCTCTGTTGAGTATATGAATAGAATCTTCAACACAAAGATAACATCCGATAAAGGGTTTGTTTTCTTAGACTATTTCGAAGATAATGCAGCTCTTGAGAAGATTCAACAAGAAGAGCTTGGTAAAACGGTATTGTTTACCGATAGAGATGATTTGGGCAATGAAGAAATCATCGGAGCATACCGATCTGCCTGGCGTATTGAAGAAGCATTTAAACAATTGAAAGAAGTTGATCACCTTACTGTGAAACCCATGTTTCACTGGACAGATGAAAAGATACGGGTTCATATATTCACTTGTGTGCTGGCATTCCGATTATGCTGCCTACTAAAAAAAGAACTAAAAATGAAAGACATCAATATCACTATTAACCAATTACTAAATGAAATGAAAGAAGTTAGGCAGGTAACCACTTTCTTTGGTGATATCAACAAACCGGAAAAAGTATTCAGCTTTTCAAAAGGAAGCGAGTTTGCCGAAAATATCCTAAAGGAATACCAACTGGTAGAAAAGTACCAAGTTAGGTAAACATTTTTTGAACGCTGTAGATGCTCGTGTTAAAGGGCTTGCAGGTTTTACTCTACATTAACTTGTAAACTCACGCTAAGTCTTAAGTATGCTATTATGGTAAAATAATTATTGGATTGTAATATTAATTGGCCGTCAGTTAATGAACATAGATTGGTAAAATATGATATTAATGGCAGGAATATACACTGTATCAGCTCAGGTAAGAACTACGGCAATTATTATCCTAAGTGGATGGAAGTTTATTGGTACAATTGACATTTAGAAAGACGTAACTTTTTTAAAGTGTCAAGGTAGAAGTTTAGCATTATCTTTTGTTGATATTGCAATGGGAAGCACTGAAACAAATGAGTTTTTTTAAACTTATGGGAGATTAAGAGCAAAAAGACCATTTCTCCATTATTCCAGTTATAGCTGTTTATGCAACAAGCTGTTCTTCTGCAGGCGGTACGATTTATAGCGAAAGCCCGTAGCATTGTTGATAAAGTGTTTGAGGGAGAGTAAAGGGATGGAAAAAGATTATATTTACGAGATCAATAATGAATTATCCGATTTGAACCGGAATAATATATTAAAACCTTATGGTTATCAGAAATTAATCGGTCAAGTTGTGGATCGGCACTTAAACAAAACAGATTTTAGCATGGATAGGATAATGAAATATGGTTTAGCATGGGCATTTGTTTCCCTTTCTATTGAGATCATTAAACCGGTAGAGGGAATATCGAAGCTAAATGCACAAACATGGTATTCTCAACATAAAGGGCCTTTTTTCCGAAGGGAATTTGTATTTAAGAATGTGAATGGTGAAATTCTTTTTCGAGGGGCTACCTTTTCTGTCTTATTGGATTTGGACAAGAGAACAATTTATCGAAAAAAGGAACTTCCTTTTGATATGATTGAACAAAATAAGGTTTTTATTATTGAAGCGAGCCCGACGATTAAAATTAATTCAAAGTTTACAAAAGTAGACGAACGCAAAGTATATAAAAGTTATATAGATCGCCTTGGACATGTTAACAATACCCGCTATGGTGAGTTTGCATATGATGCCTTTACAGACGACGAATATTTGAATTTGCGCAGTATCAAACGAATTGATTTATACTTTAAATCCGAGCTAAAGCATAAAGATACATTTTCAATACTAAAAGCCTATGAGAATAATAAGATTATTGTACAAGGATATAACAATACGAAATCTGATATTTCTTTTGATATTGTGTTTGAATTTTAAAGCAAGGCGGACGGCTCTTTTTGCTTGAGAAGCGAGGGGGGACGGTTCTTTTTGCTTTAAATTAAAAAAAGTAAGACATTGATACGATTCCAGGATTATGGTTTTGCAAGCGATTATGATACTATTATGCATTGCATAATAGTAGGAAAGGGCATGCGCAACAATTTATAAACTGCTTTCCCGATATATTTTTCACTGGTTTCATTTATAATAGACGGACTTATTACTCCGATATTCAGCATTGAGAAAGGATTAAAAAAAAGGGATTCAAAAAAGCAGATATATGGTGAAAATTAACACCTTCGGGAAATCAATAGTAATTACCCGGAGGTGTTTTTTATGTGAGATATGTATATATTTTAGCCAAGCATTCTTCTATTACTTCTGTCATATAACTATCTTCAGGGCTATCTTGATTATATTTTTTTAATATCCTAAAGTTACGGGCTGTCCAATCCAAGTATTTAATCTGATCTGTCAAAATTACACCTTCGACTGGATAACCTTCATTACCCAAGGATATTCCTCCTACCGGAAGACTAACTTCAAAGGGATAACCTTTTTGTTTATTTGTTATTGGGCACACCACGATAAAGCCGGTTGCTTTATTAAAGGGTTTTGGTGACAAAACTATAGCGTTTCTTCTGCCGGCCTGTTCATGCCCGGTTTGCGGGTTGAAATTTAGAACTATCAGGTCACCCCTATCCGGTATATCTGCCATTAAATTATTTCACTCCCCTCAATCCCAAAGTCAACTTCAGAATGCTTGTTTTCAGGTGTAATCTGTGATAGCAATTCTTTCAAAGAGTATTTCTTTTTCTTTTTTTTGGGCTGTAAAACAATTATATTTTCTTCCACGTCAACCCGTAGCTCAAGCTCTGAGCCTTTGCTTATGCCAATCTTTTCAGTGGCTTCCTTTGGAATCCTTATTCCAAGGCTGTTACCCCATTTCTGAGCACTTACGGTAGTCATATAGTCCACCTCCCCGACTCTTTTAACTTTCATTTTTCGATTTTGATTTGAATTCATTATATCACCTCTAAATGTAATTGTATATACATAATATATACAATTACTAAAAAATAATTCTAATATTACAGCGATGGTATTACTTTTATCTTATATTTTTCAATGAATTGGGCACATTCTTTTACAAATTTTTTTTAAAAATATGCTATGATGAGCATTGATATGGTTGAAAAGAATGGTTATCCTTATAAGACAAAAGAGTGGACTTTGGGAAATCATAAGTATAAGCGTCTGACAGGGGAACAATTATGCAGGATCTGTCGTTTTTTATCTCCCTTCCAATATTTATTATACAAATAATATGGTCCGCTTGGATACATGACTTTGTTGTAATTAGAATTCCAAAACCTAATTATGATATTGCCTCTTACTCTATAGTATTTGCACTGGCCTTGTATGCCATAATCATTGGAAAACCAGAATTGATTTCCGAAAAGATATATGCAAAGGTCAGGCAACCTAAAGGTTTAATCAATAACCTAAAGGGCAGAAAGATTGTGTATATAAGTACAATATTATTAATAATTCTCACAAATTCTTTAATTTATTTTAAATATTTGAAGGGTTTATTTATAAATGATATTATTGCAAGACAAAATATGAAACTTGAATCATTTGGGGCGGGTAATTTAGAAAATATATTCACCATAAGGTTTTTCATACAAAATGTGGGAATGGGAATTTACTATGCAATTCATTCTATATTTGAAATAACAAATGCTGATTATTATATGTTGGATAGGATCGATAAATATAAGGCCGCAAATGGGGGCAAAGAAAGAACAATTTAAAAAATGTTGATTGAATTTAAAAAACTGGTTCCCCGATTTCAATGTTCCTTAAAACTTTGTTATAACTTTTCAAATCCGATACGGGCTTTATATTGGCCATAAAATCAGCTCCTTGTTGGTATTGTTATATGCAAATTTTACTTAGAATTCAACTATTGCTTGATAGTAACAGCTTTTATATAACAAATAATTTTATAGGGATGTGCTACAATGAATATTGATAGCATGATATAAAGTAAGATTATTTATATATGATTTATAGGAGATGTGGAAGCACCATACAGACACAAAAGACAAAGGGACTAAAAGCTCGTTTTATCATCGTCGTAATATGCCTGATACTCTATTTGGGTTTATCTGCTCTGATCGGTTTTCCATTGGGCTTGGGAAGGATGATGGCACGAGATATAGTAAAAGATTATTGCAATGTGATACACCCAGATTCAAGCATTGGAAAAACAGTTTTCAATCCAGTTAACAGTGATTATGATATTTATGTGTTGCATGCCTGATGGCTTTAAAGAACAATTTGAAAAAATGTTGATTAAATTCAGGGAGAAATATCATGTTTAGAATAGTATGTGAAAGCTATGTAAATTATAAAAACGATTTCCTACCGGATAATGCTGATGATTATAGATATAAGATTACGGAACCTCTGGGACAATTATTGGATTTATCCTTATATAAAAAAGGAAAAGAGGAAAATTCAATAAATTATAGAAAGCTCGAGGACTTTGTATTCCTATTAAAGGAAAATATCGATGAACATCCTAATTTTAAATCTTTCTTATGGAGTTTGGAATCAAGAGGAATTGAGGGCAGGAATTATGGTGTGATGGATACAGGGGAATTTTATGAGTTACAAAAGATTGTAAATATGTTTTTAAAACTTGCTTATTGGGAATAAATCTGTGATTTTGGAATGATGTAAATAATGAACATTTCTTATTTAAGACGTATTAGTAGATTGATGTGCAACATGTAGGGAACGACCCCTGTGTCGTTCCGTTATAGGATGGTGTAAAGAAAGGAATATATCTACTATATTTAATGACACATCATTTATATATTGTGAATTATCACTATTCTACATCGTGGAAAGTATTTTCGTCCTTCTGGGCATAATAAGATGAAATAAAGTTATGAAAAGGTGAATATATGACGGAAAGAAAAGTAGCAAATAGATTGATAAAAGAAAAATCTCCTTATCTGTTACAGCATGCCCACAACCCTGTGGACTGGTATCCTTGGGGAGATGAGGCCTTTGAAAAGGCTAAATCCCAAGATAAACCCATATTTTTATCCATTGGCTATTCCACGTGCCACTGGTGCCATGTGATGGAAAGGGAGTCCTTTGAAGATGTAGAAGTAGCAAATGCTTTAAACGGCAGATTCATATCCATAAAGGTAGATAGAGAGGAGCGTCCGGATATTGACCATGTTTATATGGAAGTATGCCAAAACATGACAGGCAGCGGCGGTTGGCCCCTTAATGTCATCATGACCCCTGATAAGGAGCCTTTTTTTGCCGGAACCTATTTTCCTAAAAAAACAAAGTATGGTCACATGGGACTCATTGAATTATTAGACAAAGTAGATGACCTTTGGGCAAATAGCAGAAACGATCTGATAGACTCTGCAAGACAGGTAATAAATAATATGTCTGACCGAGCCGAAGATGCCACCAAAACAGCTCTCAACGAGAGTATTATTCATGAGGCTTACCATAATTTAAAGGCAAGTTTCGATGAAGTGTATGGCGGTTTCAGGGATGCACCAAAATTCCCCTCACCCCATACATTAATGTTTTTGCTCAGGTATTCCAAAATTTATGGCGAAAAGCAGGCCGTTGAAATGGCAATAAAAACTGCAGATTCCATGTACAGAGGCGGGCTATACGACCATATAGGATTTGGTTTTTCCAGATATTCTACAGACAAGAAATGGCTGGTGCCCCATTTTGAAAAGATGATATATGACAATGCCCTCCTTATATATGCATACACAGAAATGTATCAGATTACAAAAGATGATTTTTATAAAAGCATAGCCATGGATGCATGTAGCTACATATTGAGGGATATGACCTCTGACAAAGGTGGTTTCCTATCCGCTGAAGATGCTGATTCCGAGGGTGTCGAGGGTAAGTTTTATGTCTGGGATAAAAAAGAAATAATAGATATATTGGGGAAGGAAGACGGGGAATACTTTTGTGAAAACTTTGATATAAGTAAAAAGGGTAACTTTGAAGGCAGTAGCATTCCTAATCTCATTGACAACAAGGATTTTAGAAACGTTAAAGATGATGAGAAGATTAGGAATATGATTGAGAAATTATATGCCCAGCGTAATAAGAGAGTGAAGCCTTTTAAGGATGATAAGATTCTAACATCGTGGAATGGGCTTACGATAGCTGCATTGGCTTATGCGGGAAGGACCTTTGGTGAAAAAGGTTTAACAAATGCGGCATTCTCTGCTGCTGATTTTATCTTAAAAAACATGATAAGGGAAGACGGAAGGCTTATGGCACGATATAGAGACGGTGAAGTCCGGCATTTAGCATACTTGGAGGATTATAGCTATTTCATATGGGGATTAATAGAACTTTATATGAGTACCTTTGAAAATAAGCATTTAGAAACAGCCTATGAGCTCACGGAGGATATGATAAGGCTATTTCATGATGAAAAAAGTGGTGGATTCTATCATTATGGGAGTGACGGAGAGGAGTTAATTATACGACCGAAAGAACTTTACGACGGGGCATTGCCCTCAGGGAATTCCGTGGCTGCTATGGTACTCCAAAAGCTTTCACTACTCACCGATAAACCCGAATACGAGGAAATTGCAGGAAAAATGTTTGTCGGTTTTGGTACACAAATAGAGGGGTATCCTGAAGGTTTTACCTATTTACTGTCGTCTTTTTTATATTTTATCAAGGAAAATACGAAAATTTCATTAATTGGCGGTATGCAGGATAGTGAAATTCAAAATATGATTGAAGCAATTAATAATATGTATTTACCGGATGCGGTGGTTACATTGAAGGAAAGAGACGAAATCAAGGAAGCCACCGATGGAAATGCCATAGCCTATGTTTGTTCAAACAAAAGCTGTAGCCTGCCTATAACAAACCACGTTAAATTAAGGGATTTTTTTGAAACACATAAAAACAGATAAATAGTTGGCCATATTATTGATTTAACTATTATCCATTAGAAAAAGACTCTGATAACCTCCCAGGTTATTGTTGCTTTAAAATGATAATCTTTTTATACCTACACTAAACCACTAAGAATAGAATAAAGTTTATTTCTATTCTATCAGTGCCATGTTTATTTATTCTTTTTAAATTGCTGGCCTATGTTTAATAACGCATTCTTTGCGGGTCATATAATAGGGATTTCCGTATTATCGATACTAACAATAGCAGTTTTATATGTCCCCCCTAAATTTTCTTTTACTAAGGAAGCCAATTCTTTAACTGCATTTTCCAAATCTTCATTTCTACTTTCATCGACTGATTCAATAATAAGAAAAACATTTTTTGTTTCTTCTGTCAGCATCGTTCTGACAGATTCCCGCCAGTTCCAACATCTGCAGACAGCTCCTATATCATCTTTATATATTACTTCATTTTCGTATGGCGGTTCGCTTTTGTCGGAGCCAAGTGTTATAAAGTCTTCATTACCAATTGCTTTAGTAAGCCTCATATCACCCACAAAAGTATCTATATCTTCACCGCCGCAAGGCAATGCATATTTCAGAGAAATTGAATTATATATATCTACTAAAGGATTAATAGTTCCTATATGGTTGCCTTTATGTACACGTTTTAGCAAGGCCTCAATGGAACATCTGGCACCTTTTTTGGTCTTAAATTTTCTAAATGCTTCCCTCCACACTTTTATAACATCATTGTTAATGAAGTCATCATCTGTAATATAACCAAGGGCTTTTTTCTCTGCATCTAGCAGCATTTTCTCATACTTATTTTCATCTTTTATCTTGTTGTCTACGCCTTGAAAAATAATAATCCCAAACCTTGCCTGGGGAAATAGTTCCCAAAAATCCTTTTCCACTATGAAACTTATCATTATGTTCACCTCATTTTATTTATCTGTTTACCTTCACACCGGCTAAATATAGTATATAGATATTCGAGGATTATTTCCATGTAAAATTAAACACGGCCGAACCCTTTTATGTTTTATAAGTGTCTAACAAAAAATGAATTGTAAATGTGTTATTATAAGCAGGTAAATAGAGAAAATGCACCCTATATATTTGGGTGTTTTAATTGCGAAAAGTACGGGAAAGACTGCAAGCCTGAAGTAATGAGCATGGAGCTGGTTTGATACAAACAAAAAAGGGAAGGAAGGCAAAGTATGAGGAGAAAAGATAGAGAAATGGATAAGGATTTTGGTTTAGGGATCATAGACGAAGCAAAATATGGTGTTCTTTCCATGGTTGACGATGATAATAATCCATACGGAGTTCCGCTTTCGATAGTGAGGGATGGAAACACACTTTATTTTCATTCAGCCAAGGAAGGTAGGAAGGCGTCAATACTTAGGAAATCACCTTATGTGAGTGTGGTATTTGTTGGAGATGTTAAGGTCCCTGAGAACTTTACCGAGGATGAATTAGAAGGATTTGCACAAGAAGAATCCAAAGCCGCAGTGTTTATCAGCAGTGTTTTTACCACAGAATATGAATCTGCAATTATAAAAGGTAAGGTAATCTTGATATCTGATGAAAGAGAAAGGGTAAAGGTCATGAAGCTAATTTGCAACAAATACACACCTTCAAAAATGAATTATTTTGACATAGCAATCAGGGCAGGGTTAAGCAAAGTGGATGCATATAAAATCGAAATAGAAAATATAACTACTAAAAGGAAAAAATATGATAATTATGGCAAGGAAATGAAATTCGGCAGAATGGAATGATATAAGAAATAAAAACTGGTGAGAACCAACACCTTCGGGAAACCAATAGTAATTACCTGGAGGTGTTTTTTATGTAAGAAACGTGTATATTTTAGCTAAGCATTCTTCTATTACTTCTGCTAATAAATTATTTCACTCCCTTCAATTCCAAAGTCAACTTCAGAACGTTTATTTTCAGGTGTGTATTTTTCAATTAATGAGGTTAAAGATGCCAGTGTTTAGCGAATGTGAAAGATGTGTTATGATGAATATTGATAGATAATGCGGAGTAATAAAATATAATTGGGAGATGAAAATATGAAAAACGAAATTGAAGACCCAAATAGAATATGTATAAACTGCACACAGTTTATGCAGGATAGCACGGATATAGCAGAGAGTTTTTACGGTATATGTCTAATTGATGAAGACTTTGAGCCGTTTTTAGATGATATTTTTGAACATGGAGAGTTTTCAAGCTGCAAAGAGTTGTATATGAGAAAAAGGTATGATGGTGAAAAAGAAGCCTGCACGGAATTTGAGGAAATGGAGTTTCCTGAAGATGGTGAGAGCATAGATGATTTTAACGGTAGAATGCTGGTAAAGCAGATGCAAAATGAGAATGTTGATGAAATATTAGGATATCTTTATAACTCTGACTTAGAAATCGTAAAAAGGGCTATATGGAAACTAACAAAATATTTTTATTTTGATAACCCGGATGCAGTAAATGGACTTATTGATTTTTATTTGAGTTTGGACCCTGCAGAAAACCTACCAGATGTTCATATGAGAAAAGAAGTTGTTGAAGTTCTTTCTCGTAAGGAAACTGAAAAAAGAATAATGGAGGCTTTTGTCAATGAACTTTATAGAAGTCCATCAAATAATACAACAAATCAATTGTATTCTTTGATATTGAGACGATTAAGCTATTGCCCGGCGGATATGGTAGAGGATTTGCTTTTAGATTTGCTCAGAAGAAAACATTATGCCTCAAGAATGACCCAGAGAATTATAGAAACTATCGAATTGGCACGTGAAAGAAGCATGCGAGTACGTCTTGGTCCTGACTTTTATGATCCTTTTAATTATTAACGGTGGTGTTAAGTAGCAATACATCATAAATTGGCTATGATAAGATAAAATTTTGTAAAATATTTTATACAATCTGAATTGAGAAGGAGGGCGGTATTTTGGAGAAGGTTATATTGGGTAAAATAGGAATAGAGGTAACGAGACTATGTTTTGGTGCATTGCCATTAGGGCCGCTACAGAAAAATCTTTCGGTGGCGGAGGGTGCTAAGGTAATAGCTTATGGTTTAAATTGCGGAATTAATTTTATTGATACAGCCCAGGGTTATAAGACATATCCCCATATAAAAGCCGCTTTGGATGACACAGGTTTGTGCCCGGTCATAGCGACGAAATCAACTGCCACTGACTATGAGGGAATGGAAGAAGCGGTTTTAGAAGCCCTGGAGGCTTTGGACGTGGAATATATAGATATTTTCCACCTCCATGCAGCAAGGGCTAACCCGGAGATTTTTGACGAAAGAGGCGAGGCACTAAAGTGTCTGATGGATTATAAGAAAAAAGGGCTTATCAAAGCCGTGGGAATTTCGACACATAGTGTAAAAGTAGTAGAAGCAGCTGCCCATAGAAATGATATAGATGTGGTATTTCCACTAATAAACAAAATAGGACGAGGTGTATTGGAAGGAACAGTCCCAGAAATGGAAAAGGCCATGGATACCTGTATAACAAACGGCAAAGGCATATATCTTATGAAGGTTTTAGGCGGGGGGACAATGATAGATGATTATGAAAGCAGTATGGAATATGCCATGAATCTTAGTGAAAACTATTCAATAGCTATAGGCATGATCAGCAAAGAAGAGGTAGAATTCAATATAAAGTATTTTAGTGGTATTAGGGATTTAGGAGACATTATAAGAATTAAAAATAAAAAAGAGATACGGGTATCCCAAGGTATGTGTATTGGTTGCGGCACTTGCATATCAGTATGTCATAGCGATGCTATTGATTTTGATGAGAATGAGAAGGCTTTTATAGACCAGTCCAAATGCATTCAATGTGGTTATTGCATTGCCGCATGTCCAGAGTTTTCTATAAGGGTCATATGATTATAATTTTATATGGCAGCTAAAAATATTTGAAAGTCGAAAGGATAATAGGAAATGGAAAAAGTGATATGGGTTAGAAGTAATGAAAAAACACTGGCCGCGAAAGAAAATGACGGTTTGGATGAAGTAAATAAATACTTGGAAGAAGGCTGGAAAGTAAAACATATATCTGCTTGCACTATGGGAGACAGCAAAATAACAGGGCAAGCATATATTGTCATTGAA
This sequence comes from uncultured Clostridiaceae bacterium, assembly GCA_964593485.1. GTDB lineage: Bacteria > Bacillota > Clostridia > Lutisporales > Lutisporaceae > JAAYKT01. The sequence goes on along the minus strand of CAZQHS010000022.1, from coordinate 3,870 downwards.
AAAAATGTTGAATAGAAAATTTTACACTAAACAGGAACGACCCCTGTGTCGTTCCGTTATAGGATGGTGATATTTTGAGATTGAAAAATTATGGCTATGGTCAAAATGGTGCATATTTTATTACAATTTGTAGCCAAAATAGGCTATGCTTATTTGGGAAAATAATAGAATAATAAATGTTGGATTGTATTCTGAAAATAAATAGGGTTGCTGAAGGATGTGGTTAGGTTAAAATAATTATTGAGTTGTAACGACAATTGCGTTACAATATTATCGAAAGGTGAGGATTGATATGGAAAAGACAATGACCTTAAACTTAAGGGTTAATCCTGATGTTAAAAGAAGGGCGGAAGAAGTTCTTTCCCTGCTTGGCATACCTATGTCCACAGCGATAGATATTTATCTGAAGCAAATTTCCATGACTGGCGGAATACCTTTTGATGTAATATTACCGAGAGCACCTGTTTCCGTAAATGCTGATTTGATGGCGTTGGACGAAATCCGCACAAAATTGGAGGAAGGATATAACGATATCGAAAAAGGTAAAGTGCATGATGCTACTGCGGCCTTTAGGAAATTTCGTAAGACACACCCATGAAACAATATAAGATTCAGATAACTGACAGTGCGCTTTCTGATATGGAGGAAATTTATAATTATATCGCATATCAGCTACAAGCACCGGAAACTGCCATGAATCAGTACAACAGGCTTGCTGATGCGATCGAAACTCTTGATAAATTTCCAGAACGTGTGAAACTAATGGAGACAGAAGAGGAAAGGGCATTAGGGCTTAGGCAGTTACTCGTTGACAATTATTCTGTCTTTTTCAATATCAGAGAAGAACGGGTAATCGTTACGAATGTTTTATACAGTGCCAGTGACATAACCAAGCGGTTACGTGACTTATAAAAAAGTAATATGAGGCACGAAAAGTGTCCCATAATGTGGTAGGGTATATCTGATAATCGCTGCAAAGCGGCTGTCAGCGAAGATGAATAATTTAAGCAAAATTGGAAACAAGGTATCGTGCCTAATTACAAGGGGCGATACCTTGTTCTGTTTATTAAATAGATCAACCAAGAAATGTGATATACTGAACATGTGTAGTATATTTTGAAGTGATTATCTTTAACCGGGAGGTATGTGAGATATGAATATAAAGTTAGAAACCCCAAAAAGAGAGGATTATCAGAAAGTTGATAAACTATTACTAAAATTACATAATAAACATTCAAGTGATTATCCGGCTTTTTATAATGAATTAGACAATTTTAATAGCCAAGAGGAATACAATGAGTTTATTAGACAAGAAAATAGGGTCATCATGCTCGCTAAACAATCTGAAAAAGTTGTAGGATTATTGTGGGCGGAAATAAAAGAAAAAAGAGAAAATAGATATATGAAAACCCGTAAAGAACTATGGCTTGAGGGTATTGTGGTTGATGATTGTTATAGAAATTTGGGGATAGGTAAACTTCTTATGGAAGAGCTGATACATATAGGGGAAAAGGGTGATTTCGACAGTATAGAGCTAATGGTGTGGGATAGGAATAATGAGGCAATAAACCTTTACAAGAGATACTTTGAAAAAAGGGCAATTATTATGACATATCCCTTAAAATTATTTTAGCAGGATTAATGGATGTTTATATTTTAAATGAAAAGACTAGCGGTAAGGGATTTTATCAATGCTTATATATTGTCTAAGGAATTAAATATTATGACTAAAGAAGAATGAATTTCCGACCCATAGGAAAAAGATATTTGCATGTTAAGAAGGGGAATTTAATAATGGAAAAAGTGATATGGGTTAGAAGTAATGAAAAAACACTGGCCGCGAAAGAAAATGACGGTTTGGATATAGCTATTGAATATTCATTGCTCATAGCATATAATATAGTCAGAAAGTAAGAATTTCTGAAAGGGTGATAAATATGCTAATTGAAATGCGTGGGCGATCACAGATTACTATCCCTTCCGAGATAGTAAGAAATCTTGATATTAAAGAAGGGGATCAGTTTGAGGTTGTTGAAAAAGACGGCGGCATTTTTCTTTGTCCTGTAGTTATTTATCCTAAAAAGGAAATGATTCGTATAGCAAGACTTATTAAAGAAACAGATGCTGAGTACAAAACAGGCGAATTAAAAGCTTATGATGATATTGACAAAATGTTTATGGACATGGGGATTAATTTAAATGAGGTTTAAAATTGTTGCCACTGAGACTTTTGAAAAAAATTTGATGAAGCTAACTAATATAGAAAAAAAGCAAGTGGCAGCAAAGCTTAAGATACTTCAATCTAATCCATACCATTCATCTTTACGCACTAAAAAAATTAAAGGATTTCAAGATTTATTTGAATGTAGTGTAAATTTGGATATAAGGATACTTTGGAGGTACAAAGGGTCTGAGATAATTATTATATTAGATATTGGCCATCATTCCATTTTGGACAGACTATAATTGATGTACAGACGGATAGCAAACAGATTAGAAAGGTGATAAGAATTGTATTTCTCTGCAGGAGGATTTATACGAATAGGCTAAACAAAATAGAATTAACGAATAAGAGTAAATTACTTGAAGTTTTTGATTATATTAACAAAAGATTGGAAGAAAAACAGCTACAACTTGAGATAACAATATAAGGAATAAAATATTTAACTTTTATCAAAGGATTTACAATTATAATGCAAATTAATAATAGTAAAAAAAAAGCCATATTTAATGGGCTTTTAGTATTGGCCTTAATAGGATTGTTTTGTATATGGCAAAATAACAATGACTTTAAATGGCATGATGAATTAATAAAAATTTTTATTGACATAGAACAGGATATTGACTATATTTTAATTAGTGGATTAGTAATTTAGTAATGCAGTAAATAAATTGGAGGTAATGAAATGAAAATACCCACTACTTTAAAACATAAGCCTGTTATTGTGTCGGAAAACTATGAAAATGTTGATGGCAGGTATGCATACAATACAGACGCAAAAGGGCTTTCCCTTGGATTGGCACAATGGAATGACAGAGGGAAGGTAGATATTTCAGCTAAGGTTTGGAGACATACAGGAGAAAAATGGTCGAGGCAGTCAGAAGAGATGCCCCTACACCGAGTACTTGATTTGGCAATTTTGGTTTGCCGGACTAAATTGCACTTTCAAGATGCATATAGATATGAAAATTTATATGATGAAGAAAAGCCAATTATAGACAGAGTAGGATTGCAAGGGGATGCTATGACAGTAGCAGTATGTACTGATAATGAAAAAATAGCAGAAGATATAAAACTATTCAGTCAAGCCCTGAGCGATGACGATGAGTTAATCGGGGAACGTTTAGCAACATTATCAAGAATATTAAAGGAAATGGGATATTAAATATCACAAGGATGTGGACTTAGGCATATTAATGGAATTCTTTTTAAAACGCGGGCGTTAAGGATTTATTTATAGGAGATAAAGTTTGGATTTTCATAAAAAAGGAAATAAACAATATAAAATATAAAAAAATATTCTCCCTTTAGGGGGAGAAAGGTATATCCCGATATATACATAACTGGTGGAATATGTTGGGTAATTAAATTTGCAATCTGCAATGAATAAAAACTTTTAAATTCCCTATTGACAAGGATGTAAATCTGCTATAGAATTAAAAACAATTTATAAAAAGCTTTGACGGAGAGAAAAGTATCCGATAATTAATCACAGAGAGCCGGCATATGGTGGGAACCGGTATTAAAAGGATATGTAATGATCACTCCGGAGCTGCCCAATCGAAAGGCATTGCCCAGTAGATGAAGCCGGTTATCTCGCCACCGTTACATGGCTACGGTTAAAAGAATAGCATTCTTCGACCTGATGA